>CAZWTQ010000061.1:0-3365 GCA_964636975.1 uncultured Oxalobacter sp.
TCATACCGGTGTAGAGCAACCTGATATTTGACTGGAATCTGCTTGGCTTGCATCATTTTTTCTTTCAGGGAAACTGACATCCAAGAAATCTCCTTGCCTGTTTTCGATGCTGTTTTATTGCTGAATCATGGAATCTTTTTGGCAAAACTGCCTTTCCCAACTTGAACAGGAAATGACGTCCCAGCAGTACACCACCTGGATCAAGCCACTTGTTCTAGTGGATTACCATGATGGTCTGTTGCATATCGCCGCACCGAATTTTATCAAACGTGAATGGGTCAAACGGGAATTCGCCGACCGTATTGCTGGACTGGCATCGAACATTTTAGGAGTTCCTGTTAAAATTCATGTGTCAGTCGCCAAGAGAAAAAACTTGGTCAGTTCAACACCTGCCCAACAATCAGAACCTGGTCAACCGGCTATATCACCAATATCAACCACATCTGTCGCTCTCCGGGAACCAGATGTCAAAAAACGTTCCGCCCAGGAACAAAACTATCCTGGTGCCGGAATCAATCCTGAAATGACATTTGACAATTTTGTCATGGGTAAGGCGAACCAGCTGGCACGTGCAGCGGCTATCCAGATCGCCAGTAATCCGGGCACTTCCTATAATCCGTTATATCTATTCGGAGGGGTCGGTCTTGGCAAGACCCATCTGATTCAGGCTATCGGAAACCAGGTTCTGAAAGAGCGCCCTTCTACAAAGATTCGCTATATCCATGCGGAACAATATGTCAGAGACGTAGTGAGTGCTTACCAACGTCAAGACTTTGATGGTTTCAAACACAACTATCACTCATTGGATATGCTACTGATCGATGATATCCAGTTCTTCGCTGGTAAAAATCGAACCCAAGAAGAATTCTTCTATGCGTTCGAAGCACTTATTACAGCACGCAAACAAATTATCATTACCAGTGATACCTATCCCCAAGATATCTCAGGCATGGAAAGCCGCCTGACTTCCCGTTTTGCTTCCGGATTAACTGTTGCAATCGAACCACCTGAATTGGAAATGCGAGTAGCTATTCTGATTAAGAAGGCCGCCCAGATTGGTATCAGCCTAGATGATGATGTAGCTTTCTTTATCGCCAATCTGCGCCAGACTAATATCCGTGAGCTGGAAGGGGCACTAAGTACCGTGGTTGCCCATTCCCGCTTCATGAACCAGGCAATCACCATTGGCCTGGCGAAAGAGGTTCTGAAAAATACGGGACATTCCAATCTGGTCTCAATCGAATCTATCCAGAAAGCCGTTGCTGATTACTACCGCATCAAGGTAGCGGATATGTATTCCAAACGCCGCCCTGCCAATATTGCCAGACCGCGCCAGATTGCAATGTATCTTGCCAAGGAGTTGACTCAGAAGAGCTTACCCGAAATCGGCGAACAGTTCGGCGGACGTGATCATACTACTGTCCTGCACGCCGTCAGGAAAATTGCCAAGGAAAGGCAGAATAACGCTGAACTCAATCATGAGTTGCACGTCCTTGAGCAGACTGTGAAACACTGAAAACCCATGATTGACAAGTCAAATTTGATTAACTGAAAAATTGATATTTAAGGAAAAACTATGCAATTGGTTAAAACTGGCCGGGATGAAATCCTCCGCCCCCTGCAAACCGTCAGCGGCATCGTGGAACGCCGTCAGGCGGTGCCGATTCTTGCCAACATCCTGATTCGCAAACAGGGCAATGACATTTCTTTCCTCTCTACGGATACTGAAATTCAGATCATTACCCATGCACCAATCGGTACTGGTGAGGAAGATACCTCCACCACGGTGTCAGCCCGCAAGTTGCAGGATATCTTGCGAACCTTGCCGGATGATTCTGATGTCACATTCTCTTTGAATGACCGAAAACTGGTCGTTTCCGCAGGACGTTCTCGCTTCTCACTCCAAACATTACCTGCTGAGGATTTCCCTACTGTCAACCAACCTACCGAATTTGATGCTTCAGTTTCCTTGCCACAGAAAGACTTGAAAAACCTGCTCGGGATGGTTTCGTTTGCTATGGCACAGCAGGATATCCGCTTCTATCTCAACGGCCTGTTGCTTCAACTGGATGGCAAGCAAATCAATGCTGTTGCAACAGATGGTCACCGTCTGGCGTTTTGCATTTTGGAAACAACCCAGGAATACGCAAAACGCGACTTGATTATCCCCCGCAAAACAGTTCTGGAATTGTTGCGCCTGCTGGAAGAAAGCGATGATCTAGTTCGTATCGACTTTGCCCAAACCCAGATCCGTTTTGCATTTAGGTCTGTTGAATTCATTTCAAAACTGGTCGAAGGCAAATTCCCTGACTATACCCGCGTCATCCCGAAGGATTATCAGAACAAGTTTACGATTTCCAGGGAAGCCCTACTCCGCTCCCTACAGCGCGCAGCTATCATGACCACAGAAAAATCCAAGGGAATACGTTGCATCGTGGCATCAGACAGCCTGAAAATCAATTCTACTAATGCCGACCAGGAAGAGGCATTGGAAGAGCTTGAAATTGAATTCAATGGCAATGGTTTTGAAATTGGCTTTAACGTCACGTATCTGTTGGATGTGCTGACCAACCTAAAGAATGACTATATGCAAATTGAGCTGATGGATAGTAACTCATCGGTTTTGATGACTATTCCGGAAAACAACAATTTTAAATATGTTGTCATGCCGATGCGCATTTAATGATGTAAAACAAGTCTCCATCTCAGAGAACACATACCACTTCCTGAAAGCGGTGTATCCCCGTATTTTTTTAAGGAGAGTTTTTCATGCCACAGACAGGCACTGATTCCAAAGGTTACAGTGAAGGTGAAATCAAGATTCTTGAAGGTCTTGAAGCCGTTAGAAAGCGCCCTGGAATGTATATCGGCGATACGTCCGATGGTACTGGATTGCACCACCTTGTATTTGAGGTACTCGACAATTCCATCGATGAAGCACTAGCAGGCTACTGTTCCGAAATTCAGGTCACCTTGCATAGTGATAATTCTGTTTCTATCACAGACAATGGCAGGGGCATCCCAACCGGCATCAAATTCGATGACAAGCATGAACCAAAACGCAGTGCGGCTGAGATTGTCATGACTGAACTTCATGCAGGCGGAAAATTCGATCAAAATGCCTATAAGGTTTCCGGGGGACTGCATGGCGTGGGGGTTTCCTGTGTCAACGCATTATCCACTCTACTGAAGCTGACGATCTGGCGAGACGGTAAAGAACATTACATGGAATTTGAACGAGGGATGCCTGTTCATACAACGATCCAAATTATCAATGGCGTGAAATGCACACCAATCATGGAAACCGGAGATTCTGACCGCCATGGTACCTGCGTCCGCTTCTGGCCGGATGCTACTATTTTCAG
>CAZWTQ010000061.1:3375-9497 GCA_964636975.1 uncultured Oxalobacter sp.
TCGCCGTATTCGTGAGCTGTCATTCCTGAATAACGGTGTCCATATCCGCCTGCTTGACCAACGGACTGGTAAAGAAGAGAGCTTTGCTTACGAAGGAGGTACCCGCGGATTTGTGGAATATATCAATCGCGGGAAGATTGCCATGCATCCCACCATATTCCAAGCGACTGGAGAACGTATCAGTGGGCAGGGAACGCTGGTCTCTGTTGATATTTCGATGCAATGGAATAATTCTTATAATGAACAGGTACTCTGTTTTACCAACAATATCCCGCAACGAGATGGAGGAACCCACCTGACTGGTCTGCGTAATGCAATGACCCGTGTCATCAACCGTTATATCGCTGATAACGAACTCTCCAAGAAAGCAAAAGTCGATATCACAGGGGATGATATGCGTGAAGGGTTGACCTGTGTCCTGTCGGTCAAGGTACCAGAACCGAAATTTAGTTCCCAGACCAAGGACAAACTGGTTTCTTCTGAAGTCCGTGGACCAGTTGAGGAGATCATCACCAAAACCCTGACAGATTTTCTACAGGAAAAACCCAGTGATGCAAAGATTATCTGTACCAAGATTGTTGAAGCCGCCCGTGCACGTGAAGCTGCCCGGAAGGCTCGGGAATTGACTCGCCGAAAAGGAGTATTGGATGGGCTCGGTCTTTCAGCAAAACTGGCAGATTGCCAGGAAAAAGATCCTGCCCTTTGTGAACTGTATCTGGTAGAAGGAGATTCTGCAGGGGGCTCTGCAAAACAGGGACGGGATCGAAAATTTCAGGCAATCCTGCCTTTACGTGGCAAAGTTCTGAACGTCGAAAAGGCTCGCTTTGAAAAAATGCTGTCCTCTGAGCAAATCACTACCCTGATTGCCACATTGGGTACCAGCATCGGTCCCGATGAATTCAATATTGATAAACTACGTTACCACCGAATCATTATCATGACAGATGCGGATGTGGATGGAGCCCATATTCGCACACTACTGCTGACACTGTTCTATCGGCAAATGCCCCAGCTGATTGAGCGGGGCTATGTCTATATTGCACAACCACCACTCTACAAAATCAAGAACGGCCGTGATGAGCGCTATCTGAAAGACGACCTGGAAGAAACAAATCATATGATGGATATTGCCTTGCAAAATGCTTCCCTGCTTACACAGGATGGTGGCGAAACCATCAGCGGCGGAAAGCTGAAAGAAATGGCTGACCGTCATACCATTATCTACAATATCATCGGTAGGTTGACCAGATTGATCGGTTATGATGTCCTGGCCGCTATCATGAATGGAGTCCGCCTTCGCCTGGATTCTCCTGAAGCAGCACAAGCTTCTGCAATCGATCTCAGTAAAGCATTGCACGATCCCGATGTTACTGTTGAAGTCCTGACTAATGAAAACGGTCATGCGATCCTAGCAGTCAAACGGTCTACTTATGGCAATGTTCACGTCACCACCATTGACCGTGATTTCACCGAAGGCAATGATTACCGACTTCTGGAAAAGGCTGCCACTGATTTTCTGGAATTAGTTGGCAATGGTGCCATTATCCGCCGTGGTGAAGGCGATAAGATACGCCAAGCAACAGTCCGCAATTTCCACCAAGCCATGCAGTGGCTTCGTGAAGAAGCAGAAAAAGGGGTTTCCAAGCAGCGCTACAAGGGACTAGGAGAAATGAACCCAGAGCAGCTATGGGAAACAACGATGGATCCTTCTTCACGCCGTATGCTACGCGTCCGTATTGAAGATGCCATTGCTGCCGATCATATTTTCACGACTTTGATGGGCGAGGAAGTCGATCCTCGTCGCAAATTTATCGAAGACAATGCTCTGTTGGCTGGGAATATTGATATCTGATACCGCGATTCATATGGAAGGACTCTATACCCCATACTACTAGAAACCCATATATAACAGGCATTTTTACAAATCTAAAGAGGAAAATACCAACATACCAGAAAACTTCAAAGATGTTCCAAAAGCCGATTAAATGGATTTAGTACGTTCTATTAGCCAGTTCTTTGCCTTGATGGCAATCCGTGGCAAGAGCTTTTCTCGGACGCCCTCATGATAGCGGTTTATCCAGTTTTTCTCCACTTCGGTCAATAGGGAAATATCGATGCAACGAGTATCAATTGGGCATTGGGTTAGTGTTTCAAACTTCAGGAAATCCCCAAACTCTGTTTTACCAGCTGATACTGCCACTGACAGGTTTTCGATCCGAACGCCCCATTTTCCTGGACGATAAAGTCCAGGTTCAATGGAAGTCACCATACCCTCTTCCATGGCCGTTTGTGGAGTTGGTCTACCATGATAAGAAATTATTTGCGGTCCTTCATGGACATTCAGAAAATAACCAACACCATGACCGGTACCATGACCGAAATCGATGCCCTGTTTCCATAATGGTTCTCTCGCAATAGCATCAATCATGGCGGAAGGGATTAATCGCGGAAAATGCGCTGTAGACAAAGCGATCACACTTTTGAGTACAAAGGTAAAATCGCGCTTTTGTACCTTAGTTGGAGAGCCGACAGGAATGACTCTTGTCATGTCAGTCGTTCCCCGAAGATACTGCCCTCCTGTGTCAATTAACAATAACCCATTGTTCTTGATGATGGAAAAAGCTTGCCTGGTCACCTGGTAATGCGGCAATGCTCCATTTTTATTAAATCCGGCAATTGTGCCAAAACTTGGCGAAATATAATCACTGTACCTTGATCGACAGACTTCGATTTTTTCAACAACAGCCATTTCTGAAATGATCACGCCCCTTTGTTGGACTTCATCAAACCAAGCCTGGAATTCACAGAACGCTGCGCCATCATCAATCATCACTTCACGAATATGATCCAATTCTTTTGGCGCTTTCTTGGATTTCAGCAACAATGTTGGATTGATGGCTTCAATTCGTTTGATATTTTTAGGTAATGCAGAAAATATTGCCCATGATGTCCGTTTAGGATCGATCAGTAATGACAAGTTTTCTGGAAGCTGTGATAGTGATGCTTGTACCTGTTCGTATGGCAGAAGTTCGATACCCTCTTTCTCGAGGATCTGTTGGATAGGATAAGGAATTTTCTGTTTATAAGTGAAAAGTTGCACTGTTTCGGGGCCCATCAACAGATAACCGATGAATACTGGATTGTATGCAATGTCATGACCTCTCAAGTTCAACGTCCAGGCAATATCATCCAAGCTACTAATGATGGTCCACTCAGCACCAGCTTCTTTTAGTCGCTCACGGATCTGTGCAATCTTTTCTTGACGGGAAAAAGCAACATATTCCAACCCATGCTCAAAGATGGCACCATCTGGCATTTTAGGTCGGTCTGTCCACACTTCACTGACTAGATCAACATCTGTACGCAGGGTCATCGTGTGTTGTTCCAATCTCGCCTTTAATTCCCTTTCCTGTTGCAATGAAAGCAGCCTGCCATCAACTCCAACGACTGTTCCAGCAGGAAAATAAGACAATATCCAATCGACCAGAGTTCCTCCATTTGCACCCGTCAGCTTGCACATTTCTATGCCACTATTTTCTAACTGTTTTTCAGCTTGTTCCCAATAGCGACTATCAACCCATAATGAAGCTCTTTCATGACCAACGACTAGTGTCCCTGCTGAACCTGTAAAACCCGAAAACCATGCTCTAGTCTGCCAATAATCTGGCAGATATTCTGATAGATGGGGATCAGCAGTCGGCAAGATCAAGATATCGACAGATATTTTCTTCATTGCTTGACGCAATAGTCGGAGACGGTCTGTAACAGTAGAAACCATGATGATTTTTAAAAACAGTCAATAGGTAATATATATTGGGCGACATCTTATAAGGCTGGATATCATGAATACATAATATCCAGCCAAATTTTTGAGATAACCTTTCAAGATGTTTCACGTGAAACAATCTTATGAGATATAGAACTGGTCAACAGATGATCAGTCACTTATGCTGTGGATATTTCTGTTGATAACCTTGTTCAGGAAACCTTTCTGATTTTAGCCAACAAGCCATCAAGAATATCCAAATTAGCAAAATCAATAATCAATTTTCCCTTACCTTTCGCCCCTATTTTGAAACTGACCTTGGTTGTCAACAAATCAGACAGCTCTGTTTCCAAATTAATCAAATCTTGGGATTTCGTTTTGATTGGCTTTGGTAACTTCTTACGGTGATCGAGTTCTTGAGATACCAGTTTTTCGGCTTCCCGAACAGAAAGGCGTTTAGCAACAATCTGAGTCGCTAAAACAATCTGGGTAGCCCCGTCAACAGCTAATAAAGCACGAGCATGTCCCATATCAATATCGCCTGCTATCAACATTGTTTGGACGGGTTCTGTCAAATTCAACAAGCGAAGCAGATTGGTAACTGCGCTACGAGAACGTCCAATAGATTGCGCTGCCTGCTCATGTGTAAAACTGAAATCATTAATCAACCGTTGGATACCTGATGCTTCTTCCAAAGGATTCAAATCCTCTCGCTGGATATTCTCAATCAATGCCATTGCAGCCGCTGTCTTATCATCAACATCTTTAACAATGGCCGGAATCTCTTTCAGACCAGCAATCTTGGCGGCACGGAAACGTCGTTCACCAGTGATAATCTCATAACGTTTGTCAGCATGATCACCAACAATCAGTCTAACCAAAATTGGCTGCATCACGCCCTGCTTTCGAATCGAAGCAGCCAAATCATTCAAAGCACCTTCATCCATACGGGTACGCGGTTGGTATTTCCCTGATTTCAATTGAGCCATTGAAATCGACGAAACCAATGATGATTCTGAAGATGAAGAGAGGTCAGGCGTTGTACCTAACAATACTTCTAAACCCCGACCAAGTCCCTTTTTCTTTTTACTGGTTGGTTCACTCATCATATTATTCTCTTTATTTCAATTGGTGTACTTTAAGCCATGTCAACAACTCTTCTGCACAGGCCATGTAGGCTTTTGCACCTTTTGAAGACGGATCAAAATCAACACCAGGCAAGCCATAGGAAGGTGCTTCTGCCATACGTACATTTTTCGGGATAATTGTTTTGAATACCCTTTTACCAAAGTGCTTTTCCAACTGTTCAGAAACATGGACAGAAAGAGTCATGCGTTTATCAAACATGACTCGCAACAACAGCAATCCAATGGAATTCAACTGTGGATTCATATTGGAATGCACATGACGAACTGTATTAAGTAAATCTGACAAACCTTCCAACGCAAAGTATTCACATTGCATCGGAATGATGACACCGTCTGCTGAACAAAAAGCATTCAAAGTCAGCAACGATAGTGCTGGCGGACAGTCAATTAAAATAAAATCATATTTATCTTGCACAGTATCTAATGCTTCACGCAGCCGTTTTTCACGCCGTTCAAGGTTGATCATTTCAATTTCAGCTGCAGCAAGATCCCTATTAGCTGGCAATAAATCAAACAGAACAACAGATGGGCGCTGTATAGCATGCCTGATATCCTCAAGTCCCAGCAATACTTCATAAACTGAAATTTCTAATTCTGATTTCTGAACGCCACTACCCATCGTGGCATTACCCTGCGGATCCAAGTCAACCAACATGACTTTCTTTCCAAGATGGGATAGACTGGATGCAAGGTTGACTGCTGTGGTCGTTTTACCGACACCCCCTTTTTGGTTAGCAACGCAAAATACTGCAGCCATAAAATTATCTCTTTACTATTTTGGATGATTAATTTCCATTAGAGCGGAAGCAAGCTTGTTTTTTCAATAATAACCAAGTGACGCTGTGCATTTAGACCAGGTACAACAAGCGGTACAATCTTGGTAATCGTCCACTGTCTATCAAGATTACTGATTTCATCTTCAGGAATCAATCCTTTCATTGCGTAAAAACGTCCTTTTTCAACTAACAAATGTGATGACAACGCAACAAAATTTGAAAGACTTGAAAATGCTCTAGAAATAATTCCATCAAAAATTCCAACCATCGGTAATGTTTCTACACGACTAGTATGAACTCTGACATTTCTTAGTCCAAGTTCAATGGTCACTTGACGGATAAAAGCAGTTTTTTTACTGACGATATCCACTATTTCGGTAACAATATTTGGACAAGCAATAGCAATAACTAGACCAGGAAGACCTCCCCCTG
>CAZWTQ010000061.1:9507-10263 GCA_964636975.1 uncultured Oxalobacter sp.
ACCCCCACACCCAACAACAAGAAAATGGGAACAACCTGATACCCATGGAACAACAGACAACGAATCTAGAAGATGATGGGTCAACATTTGATCCATCCGATGAATTGACGTTAAGTTATAGATACGATTCCATTTTTTAAGTAAGAAAATATAATCAACTAATTGATTAATTTTATACTCATCAAGTTTAATATTTAAAATTTTTACGCCTGATTCAAGCTGCTTTTTTAATGTTGTTCCATCCATTTCGGTCTTATTTTTGTTTGAATTACATCAATCAGAGGAGACAATCAAGCTATTTTTCTTAAGATGAATCAACAGAATTGAAACTGCTGATGGTGTAATTCCGGATATACGGGAAGCCTGACCCAGTGTTTCAGGTTTCTGATGGTTCAATTTCTGGCGAACTTCAATAGATAACGCCTTTATGTTGTCATAGTCCATATCCTGAGGTAACTTCATATTTTCAAACCTAGACTGTTTTTCAATTTCACGAGATTGCCGATCAATATAACCTTCATATTTGATCTGAATTTCAACCTGATTCTTAACTTCATCGGAAAGTAATTCATCGGACTGCCATTGGTGACCATCAGCTCCCATCAAAGTTTCTAATAAACGATAATTGACTTTAGGCCGTTTCAACAAATCAGCTAAAGAATACTCTCGTTCAATGGCCTTACCTAACACCCGCTCAGATTCCTCTGGAAACAACATGGCTGGCTGAATCCATGTTGTTTTCATCCTTTGAATTTC
>CAZWTQ010000062.1:0-10256 GCA_964636975.1 uncultured Oxalobacter sp.
TGAATAGATATGAAAGAGACCTATGAAGATTTGCTGAAAAAAGTCGATATTGACGGAAAAGAGTTGAGAAATGTTCCCCCATCATTCATGACGGAAGAAATCTTCCATGCTGCTGTAAAGAATTGGGGGATTGCGTTGCAGTTCGCACCCGATTCCGTGAAAAGCCCTGAAGTCTGCCGCACAGCGGTGGAACATTGGAGTGTCGCCTTGCAGTATGTTCCAGAGGCATTGCGGACACCTGAACTCTGTATGTATGCTGTGCAGCATGATGGCTGGACATTGACTTATGTGCCAGAGCGTCTTAAGTCGGCGGAAATTTGCCATATGGCTATGGCACATGATCCAAATGCTTTTACCGAGGTGCCTGATGCGCTGAAGACACTGGATGTTTGTCTGAAAGCTGTGCGCCATGCCGGTTCTATGTTGAGGTATGTTCCTACAGCTTTGCGGACAGATGAAATCTGTCTGGCGGCTGTCGAAAATGATGGCTATGCCTTGGAATATGTTCCAAAAGCTTTGAGAACTAACGCTATTTTCCGTACAGCAGTGAAAAGTGCTGCACCAATATTCAGAAGTCTTTCTGATGAAGAAAAAACGGAAGAAATCTGCCTGATGGCAGTTAGCAGAAGTGGACTTCTCCTACAGGATGTTCCGGAATCCAAGAAGACAGAAGGAATTTGCCTTGCAGCAGTTCAGAATAAATGCTCAGCTTTGCGTTACGTACCGGATGTTTTTAAAACAACTGAAGTTTGTATTGCTGCGATTCAGAAAGATGTTTCCTTGCTTCAGTATGTACCGGAATCTTTATGGACTCAGGAACTCTGCTTGGCAGCTCTGCGAAAACGGGGATTTTCCCTGAAACAAGTGCCTGTTGCATTACGGACGGAAAAAGTTTGCCTGGTGGGTGTCCAGCAGAATGGAAGTATGCTGAAGGAGGTTCCAGAATCTGTATTGAACTATGAAATTTGTCTGGAAGCTGTTCGCCAGTATAGCTGGGCATTGCATTATATTCCTTCAAAGTACAGGACGCATGAAATTGCCATTGCAGCAGTTGAGCATAATGGTATGGTTTTGAAAGATATTCCTGATGCACTGCGTTCTCCTGAAATCTGTCTGGCTGCTGTCTCAAAAAGTGCCTGGGCAATGATTGATGTTCCTGAGTCATTGAGAACGCTGGAAATTTATACGGCAGCAGTAAAGAATGACGGTTCTATCCTGGAGTATATTCCGGAAGACTACAAGACTCTTGAACTTTGTCTGTTTGCTGTGGCAAGTAATGGAAGGGCTTTGCGTTATGTGCCTGACGCATTGAAAACACCTGAAATCTGTCTTACTGCTGTTAAACGTAACCGGAAAGGTATGCGTTATGTTCCAGATGCTTTGAAAACTGCTGAATTATGTTTTGAGGCTGTAAAAAGCAACGGCATCGCATTGAAGTATGTTCCAGAAGCACTGAAAACACATGAGCTGTGTATGGCTGCAGTCCAGAACTCAGGGTATGCCCTGAAGTTTGTACCAGAGCGTTTGAAAACAGCAGAACTGCTTGCAGCAGTGGCTAGTACTTGACTTTGAAGGGCACAGGAGAAATTTTTACCGTTTCTGCCAGAGGAAATCATGAAAAAGATAATGATGGTATCCGCATTGGTATTCTGTATTGCCATGCCTTCTGGGACATCCCACGCTGGGTTTCTGGATAGTTTTTTGGGCTGGATTCAGAATGCTTTTACATCCTTCAAGCAAAAGCGTAACAAGCAGAAGCAACAGACAAGAAGCACGGCGGTCAACAATTATGAATTTGAGGAAATTTCAAACCAGATCATGCTTGCCAATTATGGTGGCTACAATCGAAGTAATGAGTGCTGGGGAAAGGGCAAAAGCTGTATGTCAGTGAATCTTGCCAACAAGATCAAATTCAGGAATGGTGCACTTTATTACATGCTGGTTTCTGATGAGGATGCCATGACTTATGATATGTATGTCATGAAGAAAGAAAATGGCAAATACCACGTCACTTCAAAGGAGCGTTACAGAGGTATGGGTTTCAGTGGCGACGGTATTTTTATGCAACTTGGCAAGGAAGTCTATGGCTGGAATATCATGACCGGTGACAAAGGTGGAATGACACTATATGAAGATTTCTATGCGGTGATCGATGGTGAAATCAGGCACGTGGCAAGTATCCAGGATTTTGAGCGTTCTAAACCATCTAACAATGCGTCTGTATTGACAGGGGACATCCAAGTCAGCAAAGGTAGCGGTTTGCTGTATCCTCTAGAAGTCAAGGTTACAGGCCTGAAAAACGCCCGGATTGCCTGCAATAGCTGTGAACCGCAAGGTGGTGTCAATATGCCGGCAAAACTCTACCACTTTAATTATAATGTTCAAACAGGGCGGTACCAGATGCCAGCAGATTATCCGATGAAAGGACAGCGTTTCTGACTCCCAGTTTTGGCAGGTGAATGAAAAACGGGTTCATGGACGATGTGCCTATGAATCGTAAATGGAACTGTACAGCTACAGGTGGTCTGCACCGTATGGCAATACTTGTCATCCAATTGGAAATGCCACCTATACCTATAAATAGATGTCATGGCTGTAAGATGGATGATACTGAACGGTGGGGTTTGTCATGAATTTTAGCCTGGCAGGGAACGTATCAGGAAGACGAGGAGGACTCTAGGTAATGTTATCTATCTGATGAAGGAATGGGAAAAGGAATGGTTGATGATGAAACGGGGTTGTTGTTGTAATTGTACTTTCGTTTGTCTTTAGGGCTTTCCATCAAAGAAAAATACTGTTAAAATCCTAGAATTTCAAAATTTGGATTTAACCGCAATATACATTCATGACCACTATTCGTCTTAAAGAAAATGAACCATTCGAAGTGGCGATGCGCCGCTTTAAACGCGCTATTGAAAAAACCGGTCTACTGACCGAACTGCGTGCTCGTGAATTCTACGAAAAACCAACTGCAGAACGTAAGAGGAAACTGGCTGCCGCTATCAAGCGTCACTACAAACGTATCCGTAGCCAACAGTTACCTAAGAAAATGTATTGATTTCCTGAAGGTCTTTTTGGCTACAGACATAGCATTAGACATAAGGGTAATGGGTTTACAGTTTAATTGAATTCCCGCTCCGGTTTGAGCCGTAGCGGGTTTTGCTGTTTGTGGTTTCGACAGATTGACGCTTTTAGGAGAAACAGGATGAACCTGAAAGAACAGATTACCGCTGATATGAAAACTGCAATGCGTGCTAAGGATATGAAACGTTTGGGAACTATCCGGATGCTGACTGCTGCAATGAAACAGAAAGAAGTCGATGAACGTATCGAACTCAATGACAGCCAGATTCTGGCTATTATCGAGAAGATGATTAAACAGCGCAGGGATTCCATCGCACAGTTCACTATAGGCAATCGTCCTGATCTGGTTGAAAGCGAACAGGCAGAAATCGATGTGTTGTCTACCTATATGCCTGAACAGTTATCTGAAGCCGAAATTACTGCTGAAGTTACAGAAGCAGTCAAGGGAGCGTCTGGCCCTAAGGATATGGGTAAGGTTATGGGGATTTTGAAAGGAAAGTTGGCAGGTCGTGCTGATATGGGCATGGTGTCCAAGTTAGTTAAACAGGCTTTGATGAAATTGCCTGTTTAACTGCGTAACTGCGGCCAGGAAGAAAGGTCTGGTCTGTTTCCCCATTCATCAAATCCTGTCTGTTGGTCGTTATCAATGGTTTTGGTTCTCCCGTTGGAGTACTTGTTACTGTGATTCCACAATCTTTTATTCGGGAACTGCTGACCCGGATCGATATTGTCGATGTGGTTGGCAATCGCATCCAACTCAAGAAAACAGGTGTCAATTTTTTGGCTCGTTGTCCTTTTCATGCTGAAAAGACCCCCAGTTTTTCAGTGAGTCCTGCCAAACAGTTTTACCATTGTTTCGGCTGTGGGCGTACGGGGTCTGCCATTTCCTTTCTGATGGATTACGATGGATTGACCTATCCTGAAGCGATTGAGGCTCTTGCCCGTTCAGTCGGTGTTGTTGTTCCCCATGAAGGAACAAGTCTCTCGAAAGAGGAGCGAGCACAGAAACAGAAGGAAACACTGGCATTGACCGAGGTGATGGCTCGTGCCGATCGTTTTTACCGAAAAGAACTTCGGGAGGCACCCGATGCCATCAATTACTTGAAAGGTCGGGGACTGACTGGCAAGATTGCTGCACAGTTTGGTTTGGGATACGCCCCAGATTCATGGATGCCGTTGCAGGCATGTTTTGAGCACTATAACGCCAAGGAATTGACGGAATCAGGTCTGGTTATCGAACGAAGTTGTGAGGAAGGACGAACCAAGAGTCAACGTTATGATCGTTTTCGGGGAAGAATCATGTTCCCGATTCGTAATGAACGCGGACAAGTGATTGCGTTCGGTGGCAGGGTGCTTGGTAAAAATGAACCAAAATACCTGAATTCACCCGAAACACCTCTGTTTAGTAAAGGTAATGAACTGTACGGGCTTTTTGAAGCACGGAAAGCTATTCGTGATGCGAAATATGTGTTAGTAGTCGAAGGATATATGGATGTTGTCGCATTGTCACAGCTAGGTTTTCCGCAGGTCGTTGCAACGCTTGGAACTGCCTGTACTGAAATGCATGTACGCAAACTGTTCCGTCATACCGATAAAATTGTATTTTCTTTTGATGGTGATACAGCGGGTCGGAGTGCAGCCAGACGGGCAATGATATCATCACTCAAACTGGTCAATGATGAAAAGCAAGTGTCATTTCTGTTTCTGCCACCAGAACATGATCCTGACAGTTTTATCCGTGAAAAAGGGACAGAAGCTTTTGGCGTGATGGTAAAGGGAGCGGAGCTTTTGTCTCAGTTCCTGATGGGGGAAATCATCGGTGATGCGGATATGGAAACTATGGAAGGGTGTGCCCAGGCACTGAACCGTGCGAAATCATGGTGTGGTGTGATGAAACCTTCGGCACTGCGGTTGCAGGTTATCCGTAAACTGATGGAATTGACAAGAATGCCGGAGAGCGATGTATTGTCATGGCTGGGGATTGCCAGACAGGGGTATGACCAGGGTTTTAATTATCGGCAAAAGAATTTCAGACATGATGATGGTTGGGTTCAGCAAAGACACCCCCCTATAAGGATAGAGCGCTTAGCAGTGACAACTCTCGAGCGTCAAGCATTGAGAATGCTTATCCGTTATCCGGCCTTGCTGGCATCCCTGACAGATGAGGATGTCGGTATCATCACTGCTAATTCGTCAGATGGCGGCCACTTGTTCAATACCATAAAGGAACAGGTTATCTCATTGGGAACAGGAGATCCCGGACAGGTGCAGTATGTAGCATTGGTGGAAGCTTTGCGGACAACCGGATTGGATGTTGAACCGTTGGTACAGGAAACTGCTGATGACAGTTTCAGTGAAGAAATGGCTCGCGCACAGCTATGCGGAGCTGTACGTCAGATGCGGATGCAACAGATTTCCTCTGAAATTGACCGGCTGATAAAAGTCATTGCTACCGATTTAGGTGCAAGGGAAAAATACAGAGAACTAAACAGGTTGCTTGTGGAATTGCAGAGAGCAGAGAAGCAGGATAACGAGCAACTCTGGCGACGCCAGGATAATGGTGAAATTTAACAGTTTTCTTGAGTTTCTGTATTAGGATGTAGTAAAATAGAAGATTTCTATGAAGCCCAACTTTCTGAACTGTATAGAGGGGCTTTTCCCTGTTTGGGAATGGGTGCTGTAGATGATTACAGTATCTTTCATGATTAACGGGCAATAGGGACGACATGAAAAAATCAGATCAGATTTCGGCAAGTGAAAACAGTGTGGTAGAAGAGACTCCTGCCAAAAAGCGGAGGCGCCGTAAGATTGCTGAAGTTGCGGAAATTCAGGTTGCAACAACTACAGCAGAATTCATTGCCTCGACCGAAGGAAAGGTCAAGAAATCCGGCAAGAAGCGCAAAACAATAGCTTCGGAAAAAGGGGAATCTGGAACGGTTGATGCAGTTTCCCAAGGAAAATTTGAAGTTGCTGAAGAAACAGGGGAAAAGCCTGTTAAAGCAGGCAAAGCTAGGAAAGGCCAAAAGGTCAAAGCAAAGAAAGAACCTGATGGTGTGATTGCTACCTCAATTGTTCGGGCTTCGGTTGTTGAATCTACCTCTGTTGAAATAGCTGCTGATGCTCCTTCTCCTGAAAAAGCAGAACCAGTTCCCTCTGCCGAGGAGCAGACGGTCAAAGTCGGTCAGTCAGGCCGTGGTAACAAAACTAAGGTTCGCAGAAAAACAGAAGCTACTGCTGATGCTGCACCGAAATTAGTATCAGTAGATGCCGGAAAAGCTGATGCAACAGAAGGATCAAAGGTATCGGAAACTGTTGTTGTGACTGATGCGAAAGAACTTGCATCGATTGATACATCGGGTTATGTGCTACCGGCAGAAAAAGTACCTGCCCGCCGTGGTCGTAAACCTAAAGAAGCGCAACCAGAAAGTGATGAGCTAAACGCCATCAATGCCATGGAACGCGAAGAACTGAAGAAAGCAAGCAAACGTAGACAGCGGGCAAAAGAAAAAGCATTGTTGGCAGGGGCTTTTGCAGGAGATACTGAGGCATCGGCTGAAGAGATTGAACACCGCCGTGAGTGTCTGAAGATGCTGATCAAGATGGGTAAGGAACGTAGCTATCTGACCTATGCAGAAATTAATGACCATCTGCCAGATGGTTTCAATGATCCAGATCAGATTGAAGGTATCATCAGTACATTCAATGATATGGGTATCAATGTCTTTGAAGTTGCTCCAGATCAGGAAGAGCTACTACTCAATGACAATGCTGTCAACGTTACTAGTGAAGAAGAGGCTGAAGCTGCTGCTGAAGCCGCCCTGCAGACGGTTGATTCTGAATTTGGTCGAACCACGGATCCAGTTCGTATGTATATGCGTGAAATGGGAACAGTTGAATTGCTGACCCGTGAAGGCGAAATTGAGATTGCAAAGCGTATTGAAGAAGGGCTGAAAGATATGATCATAGCTATTTCTTCCTGCCCGACCACTATTGCTGAAATTGTCAGAACGGCCTCTGATATCCGTAGCGGATTAGTTGAGATAGATGATGTTGTTGATGGTATGGCTGATCTGAAAGGAAGTGGCATCGTGTCTTCCGTTTCTGCTGATGGAGATAAAACTGAGAGTATTGATGAGGGTGATGTTGCTAATGAGAACGACGTTACTAATGAGGATGATGCTAGCGGTGAGGATAGCACTGAAGATGATGATGACGCAACAGGTGGTGTAGCAACTGATGGAATAACTGCCGAAGAGAAAGAACAACTTAAACGGGATGCGCTGGCTCGTTTTGCCAGAATTGGAGAACTGTTTGCGGTGATGCAGTCGGCGTTCAGGAATGAAAGTGGTCATGATGGATATTGTTCTCCTGCTTACATGGCTGCCCAAGAAGCGATTTCTGCTGAATTGCTTGCTATGCGTTTTACCGCCCGTTTCACCGAGAAACTGTGTAATTCTCTGCGTGACCAGATGAAAAACATTAGGAATATCACGAAAGATATCCTGGAAATTGTCGTGAACCGTTGCGGTGTGCCTCGACAGTATTTCCGTACAGAATTTCCTGGTAATGAGACCAATCTTGCCTGGGTGGATAATGAAATTGCATCTGGTCAGCCATACAGTCCATTACTGGGGCGCAACCGTCCTGTCATCAGAGAATATCAGCGTAAACTGATTGAGATTGAAAAAAGCGTTGGGATGCCATTGACTGATTTGCGTGAAGTTGAGAAGAAAATGCTTGCAGGAGAATCTCATGCCCGCGAGGCAAAGAAGGAAATGACTGAAGCCAACCTGCGTTTGGTCATTTCCATTGCCAAAAAATATACCAATCGCGGGTTGCAGTTCTTGGATCTGATTCAGGAAGGCAATATAGGTCTGATGAAAGCCGTTGATAAGTTCGAGTATAGAAGGGGTTATAAGTTTTCGACCTATGCAACTTGGTGGATTCGGCAGGCAATCACTCGCTCCATTGCGGATCAGGCAAGGACGATTCGCATCCCTGTCCATATGATTGAGACTATCAATAAAATGAACCGGATTTCCCGTCAGATTCTTCAAGAAACAGGGGCAGAGCCAGATTCCGCAACGCTGGCAGAAAAGATGGATATGCCAGAGGACAAGGTTCGCAAGATCATGAAGATCGCAAAGGAACCGATTTCCATGGAAACTCCGATTGGCGATAATGATGATTCCCATCTGGGTGATTTTATTGAAGATAACAATACTCTGGCGCCAGCTGATGCCGCCCTGCATGCTTCCATGCGTAATGTCGTTAAGGATGTGCTGGATTCCCTGACTCCAAGGGAGGCCAAGGTTCTGCGGATGCGTTTTGGCGTGGAAATGTCCACAGACCATACCCTGGAGGAAGTCGGAAAACAATTCGACGTAACCCGCGAACGTATCCGTCAGATCGAGGCGAAAGCATTGCGCAAATTGCGGCATCCTTCCCGTTCTGACAAGTTGAAAAGTTTCCTTGAAGGAAACTGATATAATAGCAATTCGTAGGGAAGGGCCTATAGCTCAGTTGGTTAGAGCAGGGGACTCATAATCCCTTGGTCGCAGGTTCAAGTCCTGCTGGGCCCACCACTAACCCTTTGAAAACGCTGGATTTTTTATCCGGCGTTTTTTTATTGGAGTTTTGACTGTGCTGAAATTGTGCTTTTCACACTGAAAACTCTGTCAACGATAGCCGCTGTTTCAGCTATTTGATTCGGGGCAAGATGGGCATAGCGTTTAACCATTTGCTCACTTTGCCAACCACCAAGTTCCTGGAGTATATCCAGCGAAATGCCTGACTGCCTCAAAATGGATGCCCATGTATGACGGTTGTCATGAAACCTGTAATCCTTGATGCCGGCCCTGTTTAGTGCTGACTGCCAGCCATGCCTGATGTCGTTCATTTTATGTCCATGATAGGTGAAGACATAGACAGGGTGTTTATTGACAAGTGACAGCAGGAGTTGCACGAGGGTAGGTGACATCGGCACGACGTGTGTCTGTCCCGCCTTCATCTCTGAACCGTCGATAACTATCTGCCGTCTGACAAAATCAACTTGATCCCATCTCAGGTTTAAAATGTTTGACCGCCTCAATCCTGTCATGATTGAAAATTGAAATACAGGTTTGAGGTGTTCAGGCAATTCTGACATGAGCCGATGGATTTCTGGTGTAGTCAGGTAACGGACACGGACCTTGGGTTCGCGGTATAATGTGAATGTTGGCGCTTTATCTAGCCATTCCCAGATACGCACAGCACGGTTGAGTATTGCACGTATCAAGGAGAGATAGCGGTTAGCTCGTGATGGTGAGCTTTCCGCTTTCTTTTTTTCAGCAATCCGCATAATGACGGGGCGTGTCAGTTCGTCAAGATATTTACCTCTGAAGAATGGTGTCAGCCACCGTATCATGCAGATGTCTGAATAGATAGATTTTTTGTCCTGTTTTTCTTCAAGCCATAGTAGAGCTGCTTCGTCCCATGTGTGGCGAGGTTTGGTCTTAAGCGTTTTTTGTGACCAGACCTCATATGTCAATTTGTTAAGGAGCTGTTGCGCCTGCTCACGGTTTTTTGTGCGAGCAGACTGTCTAATCTGCGTTCCGTCTGGCGCTGTAAAGCGTACCCAGTAAACGTTGCCTCTTTTGTAGATTCCCATGATTTCCTTTCATGGCACTGGCAAGCAGTGCTATTTTGGCTATCCCTGATGGCTTTGTAAATGTCCTCTTTGAGGAATATCCATTTTTTACAGACTTTACCACCCTGTAGTTTTCCTTTTCGCACAAGGCTTTTGACCGTGTTTATACTGCATTTCAGAATTTTTGCCGCTTCTTTCAAGTTGCAGGTTTCCATTACTGTTTTTCCTTGTCTTTACCGTTATCCAGCATCGCCCATATGCAGTAGATGATGCTGGCTATGAAAATTACTGCGAGAATGGTTTTACTCATTTCTTCAGTCTCCGTTTCTCTCTTTGATGTTATTGATAATCCAGTCAAGGTCTGCCTGCTTCATTGAATTTCCTTCCATGATTTTCCCATGCCTGTTCACGCTCCAGTAGGTCATCCGTTGCCATGAGATGCACCAGCTGGATGCCGTTCTCCTTGTTCTTGTGAAGACGCTGTCCATTCTCAAACGCCATCGAGACCAGTTTCCACGGGATTTCTGAAATGGCTTCCTGATAC
>CAZWTQ010000063.1:0-3816 GCA_964636975.1 uncultured Oxalobacter sp.
TTAGAAATTAACACCCATTTTTGCAGACTTTTCTGCAAAAGTCAAATTTTTTTGATTTTTTCTGGAAAATTCATCAGATTCCCCGCCAAGCCATCCCGTTTCTGTCAGAAAAATACATCTTTATGCAATCTTTCTTGTATAAGAATACATCTTTATGTATAATGAATCCATATCAAGCAACAAGGACATGAGATGAAAAGCAAAGCTCTGATCGCCTTGCTTATGGCAAACGGTTGGGAGGTCTTCCGAATAGAAGGCAGTCATCATGTCATGCGTAAGAAAGGACATCCACAGAATCTTTCTATGCCGCACCCTAAAAAAGACTTGAAAACTGGTTTGGTGGCACAGATAAAACGGAAAGCAGGGCTGAGATAAAGATAGAACTGGAGAGAAAAACAATGAAATATCCTATTGCGATAGACTTGGGTGATGACAGAACCGCCCACGCAGCCTACATTCCTGATCTTGACGTTGCCACGGCAGGCGACACTCTTGAAGACTGCTACAAGGCAGCGTTGGAGGCGGCTGACATCGAGATGAAAAACTTTGTCAGGATGGGCAAAGACATCCCCCTGCCGTCAGATGCTGCAGAGATCATGAAAAACCCCGACTATGCCGGCATGAGTTTCGGGATGATTGACATCAATATCACCCCCTATCTGGGCAAGACAGAAAGGCTGACTATCACCCTGCCATCCCGTGTCGTCACCGCCATCGATGATTATATTCAGACAGCGGGCATCAAGAGCCGTTCAGCCTTCCTGGCAGATGCCGCCATGGCAAGCATCGCCTCTGAAAACTCTGTCTGAAATCATTTCTCACCTGAAAGCACTGCATTGCTTGCGGATGAAGTGAAGCAATACCTGAAATAGTATCAATTGCGATTCAAAAAATCTTAAAAACGCACTATTTTAGTGCAAAATATTACCATTTTGGTTCTGATGCTTTTATCTCGAACATTCTCTCTACTTATATGCCAGAACTTTCTGACTTTTTCTAACTACAAATCCCATCTTCTCCTGCAATCAGATACTGGCATGAGATTTGCTGTTTTCAGAGTAGTACCTCTGTGACACTATCACAGTAGGCTTTGATACATCAAAGATGCAACAACAGGCTGTCCAGTAGAATACCTGCCAAATACAAGAGAGAGAGAGAGAGAAAAAAATGAAACTGATTACTGCAGTCATCAAACCATTCAAGTTAGATGAAGTCAGAGAGGCCCTCGCCACAATCGGCGTTCATGGGATGACTGTTACTGATGTTCGAGGGTTTGGACGTCAAAAAGGTCATACTGAACTATACCGAGGAGCTGAATATGTTGTTGATTTCCTACCCAAAGTCAAACTGGAAATAGGGATTGCTGACGATTTGCTAGAAACTACAATTGAGACTATTACAACTTCAGCATCTACCGGGAAAATCGGGGATGGCAAGATTTTTGTCATCGATTTGGAACAAGCTATCCGTATCCGCACAGGTGAATCCGGTGAAGAAGCACTGTAATAGAGAGGAAAGGGAGATAATCATGAAAAGATTAGTGAATATACTGATACTGGGGCTGATAAGTCTCTGGACGAGCAGTTTTGCTATCGCAGAAGAAATTGCAACCACCATAACTGACACTCCAGCTTTGAATACGGGAGACAACGCTTGGATTCTCACATCATCCATGTTGGTGTTCTTGATGACAGTTCCCGGCATCGGGCTATTTTATGGTGGACTTGTCCGTTCAAAAAACATGTTATCCATCCTAATGCAGACGTTCATGGCTTTCTGCCTGATCTCTGTTCTGTGGTTCCTATATGGCTATTCTTTTGCTTTCAGTGGCGATGGTTCCATCATCGGCAATGCCGATAAAATATTCATGAAAAGTATCACGATTGACACCCTTTCGACTGCCCTAACAACTGTACCTGAGTACACCTGGGCAGTTTTCCAGTGCTCTTTTGCTTGTATCACAGCAACCTTGATTGTTGGCGCTTTTGCTGAACGCATCAAATTCGGAGCAGTAATGGCTTTCCTTTTCATGTGGTTTACCTTCAGTTATATTCCTCAGTGCCATATGGTCTGGGGAGGAGGATTCCTGCAGAAAGACGGCGCGCTTGATTTCGCAGGAGGAACTGTTGTCCATATCAATGCTGCCATCGCAGGGCTAGTTGGTGCCTATTTTGTTGGCAAACGTAAAGGTTTCGGCAAGAATGCGATGATGCCTCATTCCCTAACACTGACGATGGTCGGCGCATCCCTGCTATGGATTGGATGGTTTGGTTTCAATGCCGGTTCTGCTGGTGCTGCTAATGGTCTTGCTGGCATGGCATTTATTAACACTGTCATTTGTCCTGCAGCTGCAGCACTCAGCTGGGCTATTCTTGAAAGCTTCATCCATGGCAAGCCGGGGATGCTGGGTGCTGCATCTGGTGCTGTTGCCGGTCTGGTTGTCATTACCCCAGCTGCCGGATTTGTAGGACCAATGGGTGCTATTGTAATGGGACTGATTGCTGGCGCAGTCTGCCTCTGGGGAGTTACTGGTCTAAAAAGACTGCTCAAGGTCGACGATGCACTGGATGTTTTTGGTGTACACGGTGTCGGCGGTATCATCGGTGCTATCCTGACAGGCGTCTTCGTCAACACTGCCCTAGGCGGACAGGGAACCGATTTCACCATGGCTGAACAAGTCTGGATCCAATTCAAGGGTGTTATTGTCAGTATCGTCTGGTCCGGCATTATTTCTGCCATCTCTTACTTCATCATCAATAAGGTTTGGGGCTTACGGATTACCGAAGAACAAGAAGAAGAAGGGCTAGACAAGACCTCCCACGGCGAATCTGCTTATCACTATTGATTGACCCCTTCCTCAAACAGGACTGGATGGCGTTCTAGCCATCCAGTCCTGTTTATACGTGAATTTCAACAAAACTGTTGAATTACTTATCTAAAAGCAGATTATTCATCAAACGGACATATTCCGCTGGATTGTCTAATGCACCGCCCTCAGCAAGCACTGCCTGACCGAACAAGAGATTGACCCAATCATCAAACCGATCAGTTTCATATTTCAGTCGCTGCACTAAAGGATGATTCGGATTGATCTCAAGAATCGGCTGCGTTGTCCGAATGTTCTGACCTGCTGCCTTGAGCATCCGCTGAAGATTGGAGGACATATCTTTTTCGTCTGCAACCAAGCAACATGGCGAATCTGTCAGACGAACAGTTGTCCGAACATCCTTGGTCTTACTTTTCAAGACGTTTTTCATTTTTTCAATGGTTTCTTTGTAATCAGACTGGTTTTCTTCGTTTTTCTTCTTTTCTTCCTCGTCTTCTAGCTTCAGCAGATCCAAACTACCCTGTGCAACAGAAACCAGATTCTTTTCTTTATATTCGGTCAAGAAAGACAACATCCATTCATCGACACGATCTGTGAGGATAAGAACCTCAACACCCTTTTTACGGAAGATTTCAAGATGTGGACTATTTTTCGCTGCATTGTAATTTTCTGCTGTGATATAAAAAATGCGAACCTGCCCTTCTTTCATCCGAGAAATATAGTCATCCAGAGAAACATTTTGAACATCCGTGTCATTATAGGTAGAAGCAAAGCATAATAGCCTAGCAATCCTTTCCCTGTTGATGGAATCTTCCGCAATCCCTTCTTTTAGTACTTTGCCAAACTGTTTCCAGAAAATTGCATACTGTTCTTTTTTCGTCGCATTATCAGACTGTGCCAGTTCCTCCAACATGGACAGTACCCTGCGGGTAGAGCCTTCACGAATCATCCAGACATCACGGGATTCCTGAAGGATTACGCGGGAAACA
>CAZWTQ010000063.1:3826-10111 GCA_964636975.1 uncultured Oxalobacter sp.
CAAGTCATTGGAATCAATCACCCCACGGACAAAACGCAGATAGAACGGTAGAAGCTGTTCCACATCTTCCATGATGAAAACACGTTTGACATACAGTTTCAGACCATTACGCTGAGTACGATCCCAAAGATTCATCGGTGCTTCTTTAGGGATATACAGCAACTGGGTGTACTCGGTACGACCTTCGACCTTATTATGAGTCCAGACTAATGGATCATTGAAGTCATGAGAAACATGCTTATAGAAATCCTTATACTGTTCATCGGTGATTTCAGATTTACTACGTGCCCATAGAGCATTTGCCTGATTAACCGTAATATATTCTGTGGTAGTTTTCGTTTCTTTTTTCTCAGGATCCCATTCTTCCTTCGGCATTCGGATAGGCAACGAAATATGATCAGAATATTTACGGATGATGTTCTGTAATTCCCAGTTGTTCAACAGACCATCTTCCCCTTCACGAAGGTGCAAGATAATGTCTGTACCACGGGATGTTTTTTCGATGGTTTCTACACTGAAACTACCCGTACCATCAGACTCCCAACGAACCGCTTGATCAGTAGGAAGACCCGCTTTATGGCTTTCGACCGTAATCTTGTCAGCAACGATGAAACCTGAATAGAAACCGACGCCAAACTGACCGATCAGTGCATCATTCTTCTTCTGATCTGCAGACAAACGGGATAGGAATTCTTTCGTACCGGATTTAGCAATAGTACCTAGATTGTTGATGGCTTCTTCACGGCTCATCCCGATGCCATTGTCGGAAATGGTAATGGTACGAGCATCCCTGTCAAAACTGACCATGATTTTCAAGTCAGTATCGCCTGCCATGAGCTCTGATTTATCCAAAGACTCATACCGAAGCCTATCAATGGCATCTGAAGCATTAGAAATCATTTCACGCAGGAAAATCTCTTTATTAGAATAAAGCGAATGGATCATCAACTGCAAAATCTGTTTAACTTCAGTCTGAAAACCCATCGTCTGTTTTTCTGTTTCAGCCATTTGTTACCTCTAAGAATAGGACATTCATAATAACCATATGCTATATATAGCCGATTCAAGGCATTTCAAGGGATATTTTGAAAAATCATTGGAACTTCTGACCACTTTCATCAGAAACCTTATTCTGATAGGCTATTCTGATAGGTCTGTATTTTGAGCAAAATATCATTTCAGGCAGATAGATCGCCTTCTGAAAGGAGTATTTCAATGAATGAAACCATCAACAATCTGCTGAATCGCCGGAGTATCCGTTCTTATAAAACAAAACAGATTCCAAATGATGCCTTAAATGCCATTCTGGAAGCCGGCATCTATGCCGCTACATCCCGGGGCAAGGAAGCCTGGTTTTTGACTGCCGTACAGAATTCAAGTCTGCTGAAAAAAATCCGTGATGCTGCCTGCGACACCCTAAGAAAAGCAGGCGATGCAAAAAGTTTGACAAAAGCTGACGACCCGACTTTTTCACCTTTCTATAACGCACCAACCTTGATTATCGTTTCTGGCGATGACACACCGAATACCCGCATCGACTGCGCAAACGCTTGCCAGAACATGTGTGTGGCTGCTCACTCCTTAGGGCTAGGCTCCTGCTATCTAGCAGGTTATATCCAAGCGTTCCAGGATCCTGTTGTTGCAGCTAAGCTGAAAAAAGCCCTTCAGATCCCTGAAAGCTTCCATCCACAGTTTGGCGTCTGTATCGGCTACACCGATGAAAAACCGAAAAAACCCGAACGTGATCGGACAAAAATTAAGATCATCAAATAAATCATCACCGACAAAACCACCACTAATAGCGATGCCATGCTGGAACTCACCAGCATGGTAGCTTGGTTCTATTGAATATCGATTCAATGATATTTAATATTCAATAAGTGATCAGATTATTGCAAGATTTTCGGAACAAGCTAACAGCGTCGCCTACCAAAACAATCATCCTCTCTGCAAGCAATGCTAGATGATGACTGTCATCACATTGCGCAATCTGCGATTCCATCTGCAACAGTTGCAGGATTTTACCGATTGCTTCGCGAATTCTATTCTGATCTCGTTTCCCCAAAGCACTGTTTTCAGCTAACTTCATGAAATTGTCCGACCACTGGTCCTCTCCAATTGATGACAGCATATGGAACTGTTGAAAAACTGACTGCCTGTCATGCTGAATCCTGAAAGAAATACCATCAACCATATCCTCGAGGTTGGCAATTATGATGCGGAGTCGCCCTGTCATAATTTCCGCATTCATCTGATCAATTTCTAAGGTTAAGGTATTTTCTTTCTGCTGTTTTCTCATCATCTGGTAAAGTAACGCAATAACAATCAGAAACAGTAGCCCCCCTCCAATGGCAAATTCATTACCATAATCACCACCATCATCTGCCATCACCGGCAACATCACCATTGCCCAGAAAAGTATTTCTATCCTTGCGTGACGAAACATCACAAACAGTTTCTGAATGCAGTCTGTAAATTTCATTGGAAAATCCACCAAAAATCGCCATACCCGTCCATCATGACTATCTTCCATATGTATCATGCTTCGATATGCCAAAGCACCTTTCGAAGCGAAGTAATGGACTCATCTGTTATTTGACGCAATTTACTTTGCCACATTATCAATACAGTAGGATCAAGCTGTTGTTGCACTTTGAACTTGTCCCATGTCTGCATCAGCTCTTGCAAAGCCTTAAAGGCAACCCTGAAATTACCCCGATCTTCCCTCGGCAATCGGCTTGCCTTGACTAGTTCCAGCAGGGAATTGCACCACGCAACATCATTCATCGGTGGCAGATTTTCTTCCAAACAAGAAAATCCAACCATATCCTGTGGATAAGACAATGAACCCAGTTTTCCAAGAAAGGAGGAAAGCTGGACATCCAAGATATTCAACCGTCCATAAAGGACATGAGCATGCATCCGCTGAAGCATAGTTACCTGATTGAAACGTTCTGATAAGAAACGCTGGATAACAAAAAAAATAAGAATCAGGCTACCTGCTAGACAGACGCCACTGACAATGCTCAAGACACTTTGCCAAGCCTCCGGAGCGTATTCCATTAAGACAGCCACCCCCCATAACACAGCGGCTATTATGATATAATAGACAGTATCTAACATCTTTCGGTAGGTGTTCTTGAACTTCACCCTGTTTTCTCCAATGACATATCCTGCCCTGTCCGTCTATTCGGAATTTCGTTAGCTGAAGACTTCCCGTTTTTCCTGTATAGCACATTTCCCCTCGATATTCCTGCCACTGGGTCGTTGATAGACTGCCAAACCAAACTCTGGCAGAACAGCATAAAGATGATCAATGATGTCTGCCTGAACCGATTCATAACGATGCCAATCTGTAGTCATCAAAAAACAATAGACCTCAATGGGCAACCCTGTCGGACCAGGCTCTAGCTGGCGTGCCATGATAAGATCCTCTTTATCAACCTCAGGATGATTGTGCAAATACTGTTCAATATAGATACGGAAAACTGTTACATTAGTCTGACGGTAGCTATTGATATACCCCTTGTCATTGATTTCATTTCCATTCCACCTACCGCGGATCTTTTCTTCCATTTCTAACCAAGACTTCAGGACAGGTAACCGATGGATATTTCTATATTCTTCTACTGTCAGAAAATGGATGCTGAACTGATCCAGATAAATCGCACGCTTAATACGCCGTCCATTAGATTCCTGCATTGACCGCCAGTTCCTGAAAGGCTCTGTAATCAGCTTCCTGACAGGAAAGGTTGTCTCGCTCCGGTCAAGATTCTGAACCCTAACCGTATGCAGAGCAAGATCGACAACCGTCCCATCAATACCAATATTGGGAATCTCAATCCAATCACCGATGCGGACAGAGCCATTGGCAGATATCTGGATACTGGCAACCAATGATAGCAACGTATCCTGAAAAACCAATACCAACACCGCAGTTATTGCCCCTAACCCTGATAACAGCAAAATAGGTGATTTATTGAAAACAAGGGAAATAATCAGGATGGTAGCAACGAGATAGACTGCCAATTTCAACAATTGGATATAACCAAGGATTGGACGTTGACCGGCACTATCCCGCTGGTTATACAATGCATTGACAATATCCAATACACCAGCGATTGCCATTGCCAAGCTCAGTACAATGAAAGAAGCGGCAGTATGACGTATAAAAAGCACCAATCCTTCTGACAGATTGGGAATCAGATGAAAGGTCTCTGTATAGGCCATCGCTGGAACGATATTGGCAAGCCGCGTGGCAACATGGTTGACCAGGTCATATCCTACATCAGAAATCCCCGTCATGCTGAGAATCTTCTGAACAATCTTCAGCAAGATGCGTTTAGAGATAAAATGAAGCACTACTGATACTAGAACCAGCATCAGCATCGCCGCTATCGTATAAAGAACAGGGGAACTCTCAAAAAACGACAAGTAAAAAGCAATAAATTCCCTTATAGTATCCAATTAACTACCCTTTTCTGTCTCATCCTATAGAATAAATCCGAGTCTATAGTAGCACAATCTATTTAGGCAACCTTTCCAAAGCACTTTGTTTTGGTATGTCTTTTCGACTTTTTCTTCCAAAAACAAACCTTATATGCTGGAAATTGGTATGATTATCTTGTCGTTTTTGATTTCGTGACGAAAACATCCATAACAAAATGAATACTTCTTATCCTTTCGCAGGACTGGAGCCTGCATCTGTCTGGGCACATTTTGCCGCCCTATGCCGTATTCCCCGCCAATCCAAACATGAAGGATCTGTTGTCGCTTTCCTCAAGGATTGGGCTGACAAACTGGGGCTTGAAAACCTTGTTGACCAAGGAGGCAATCTGATTATCCGTAAAGCGGCTTCTTTCGGGCGGGAAAACCTACCGGGCGTTGTCCTGCAAGGTCATCTGGATATGGTTTGCCAAAAAAATGAAGGCACTGAACATGATTTTTCAAAAGACCCCATCCGTCCTCAAGTGAATGGAAACACTGTCACGGCAGACAACACTACCCTTGGTGCCGATGATGGCATCGGTGTTGCCTTGGCGCTGGCTATATTGGAAGACAAAACTCTACAACACGGCCCGCTGGAAGCCCTCTTCACCGTTGATGAGGAAGAAGGCATGGGTGGCGCCAACCATCTGGAAACAGATATCCTGCAAGGAAAAATCCTATTGAACCTGGATAGCGAGACATGGGGGGAATTCTGCATCGGCTGCGCAGGAGGTCTTGATGTCAAAGCCTACCGTCAACACATTACCAACAGCATTCCCGAAGGCTGGCAAACTATTCGGATTACCATATCGGGGCTCCGTGGAGGTCATTCCGGTGTGAATATCCTTGAAGGGCGTGGCAATGCTATCAAACAACTTGCTCGTCTGTTGAATGCCATTTCAAAACAATTGCCTATCCATCTCAACAGTTTTGTCGGAGGTACTGCCCGTAACGCATTGCCCCGTGAGGCATCTGCTATCCTCGCTATTACCCCAGAAAAAAAAGACACCCTGGTAGCTTTGGTTCAATCCTATCAAACAATTTACCGTAACGAACTGACAGGTATTGATGACAGCATCACCATCAGCATTCAAGATGCAGTAGCATCCACCGTCATGTCGCAAGCTGACCACTCCATCTGGCTGAACTCCATAAATGCTGCGCCACATGGTGTCTGGCGTATGAGTCCAACCATCGCAGGAGCACCAGAAACTTCGAACAATATCGGTGTCGTAAATATTCAACCAGAGCAAGGAACGTGCGTTTTCATGGTGCGATCTACAATTGACAGTGCTTGCGATGCATTGGCAGATGAAATAACTAGCTTGTTTACCCTGTCAGGCACAACAATTGAAAAGGGAAACGGCTACCCTGGTTGGGAACCACACTTTGATTCTCCGATTCTATCAACCAGCAAAATTGTCTATGAAAAAATTTTTGGAGAAAAACCTTCCACCCATATTTTTCACGCAGGAGTGGAATGTGGCATCCTGAAGGCAAAATATCCTATGCTGGATGCCATCTCTTTTGGTCCAACTCTCCATAACCCACATTCTCCAAAAGAATCCCTAGAAATTGATACCGTTGGAAAGGCATGGCAATTTCTGAAAGCCGTCCTTGAAGAAATCCATTAACCAAAAGGAGAGAAATCCTAACCAGCTTTTTTAATAGTAGCAAAAATCAAAATTACTGAGCTTTCTGTAAAGAGCTCAGCGTTTTCTAACCAAAAGATATAATTCTTATTGACTCTCAGATATTCCGTTTTTTCATTAATGCCTGATAAAAAGCTGCCTGATG
>CAZWTQ010000064.1:0-9689 GCA_964636975.1 uncultured Oxalobacter sp.
CTCGACACCATAACCTGTGCATCCCTTGGTTGCCTGCAGGTATTCCATCCATGTCCCTGAACCGCAACCAAGATCCAGCACATAGGCACGATCTTTGACCCACCCTGCAATAAATTCAAGATCTGTACGGAATTTTTTAAGAGATGGCGCATTCATATCAGCCCATCCCCATGATTTCCTGCCAGATACGGTCATAGTAGGCACGGATTGTTTCATGATACCGAACATCATTGAGAAGAAAAGCGTCGTGTCCGTGTGGAGCATCGATTTCGGCATAAGTCACCTGCCTGCCATTGTGGATCAGCGCATTAACAATGATACGGCTACATTCTGGAGAGAAGCGCCAGTCTGTTGTAAACGAAACAATTAGATACTTCGAGCGAGTACTTTCCAGCGCTTTACAGAGATCCCCACCATACTTTGCAGCAGGATCAAAATAGTCCAGTGCCCGAGTAATCAGCAGATAAGTATTGGCATCAAAGAACGATGAAAACTTATTACCCTGATACTGAAGATAGGACTCAATTTCAAACTCAACACCATAACCAAATTTATATTTGCCAGTTCGTAACTCGCGTCCGAATTTCTCGGACATATCGTCATTTGACAGATAAGTAATATGACCGACCATACGGGCGACACGCAACCCATTTTTCGGGACAACACCATAAGAATAGAAATCCCCATTATGAAAATCCGGATCAGAAAGGATTGCTGTCCGGGCAACCTCATTGAAAGCTATATTCTGTGCCGACAAATGGGATGTCGACGCAATGATAACGGCATTAGCGACACGGTCAGGATAACGAAGAGTCCATGTCATCGCCTGCATCCCCCCCAATGAGCCACCCATAACGGCTGCAAACCGTTGGATACCAAGACCATCTGCTAGCCGTGCCTGTGCATCAACCCAATCCTGCACCGTCATAACTGGGAAATCTGCACCATAATATCTGCCTGTGGCGGGATTGATATGCATGGGACCTGTTGATCCATAGCAATGTCCGAGATTATTAACACCGATGACAAAGAAGCGATTTGTATCCACGGCCTTCCCTGGACCAACCATATTATCCCACCACCCAACTTCACCAGTATCTTCATAAACACCTGAAACGTGATGGGATGCATTCAATGCATGACAGATTAACACCGCATTGGAACGATCTGCATTCAGTGTGCCATATGTTTCATAAACCAATGTATAGCCTGTAATATCAGCCCCGCTTTCAAGAACAAGAGGCTCATTGAAATACATGGACTTCGGCGAAACGTATCTTGATGATGGCATGAATTTCCTGTTACGAAAGACTCCTCCCACATGGAATCCTATTCATAATAAAAAAGTCCGTGCCACTTTGATGGCAGGAACCGTCTTAAGTTATTTGGTCGTATTTTGTTGAAGTGATCTGTCCTCTGAAGCTGTAAGGATAGCAAAATCCCATCCTGACCGTCAAACAGCAATTTACCTGTCTTTGTGATAGACATTGTTATCAAGTCAGATGCTTTCATATCGACATCTTTTCCAAACGCAAATCCTGAACAGCCAGCAAAATGTCCTGCTCTTCATTCAAAGTCAGAATATGCCCCACTTTCTGTGTCAAAATGTCCAGATTGCTCAACAAGATTTCCTGCTTAACCCTAAGCAACTGACCAGGGTACATTGAGAACTGCCTGATACCTAGTCCTAACAACAAACGGGTCAACTGATGGTCACCTGCCATTTCACCACAAATTGAAATAGGAATACCCTCTTTTTCAGCGTAGTCGACCGTCATCTTTAACATAGCCAATACTGCTGGATGCAAGGGATTGTAAAGATGTGCAACATCAGGATCAACACGGTCTACCGCCAATACATACTGAATCAGGTCATTGGTACCAATGGAAAGAAAATCTAGACGGGTAGTAAACATAGGCAATGCGAAAACAGCAGCAGGCACCTCAATCATTGCGCCAACCTGAATAGCATCGTCAAACGGTTGTCCCTGTAAACGCAATTGATCCTTGGCTTCCTCGATGAACCTCAATGCCTGATCCACTTCTGATCCGTGCGTCACCATCGGTAACAAGATCTTAACAAATCCGAAAGCCGAAGCCCGGAGAATGGCACGCAACTGTGTAAGAAACATATCGGGCTCTGCCAGGCAATAGCGGATGGCACGTCTGCCCAACGCTGGATTCGGAGACTTTGTTTTTTCTGGTAAAGACAGAATTTTGTCTGCACCGATATCAAGCACCCGAATAGTGACAGAACGACCTTTCATCAGAACAGCCACCTGTTTATAAGCATTAAACTGCTCTTCTTCATCGGGAAAACGATGAATGCTGCCACCCCTTTCCATGAACAGGAACTCAGAGCGGAAAAGTCCAACACCATCTGCATTGCTGTTGATCACAGTCTGGCAATCATCCGGAAACTCAATATTAGCCAGTAACTTAATCGTTGTGCCATCCATGGTGGTAGCAGCCATCTTTTTCAGCCGGTTCAGTCGGCGCTTTGCCTTCTGCTGTGCAGACTGCTTTGCCCGATACTGTTCCAGAATCAAAGGCACAGGATTTACAATCACAACACCCGCATCGGCATCGACAATCAGCCAATCATTTTGGTGTATAAGCGACAGGGCACTTGAAAGCCCAAATACAGCAGGGACATCGATCCCCCGGGCAATGATAGCAGCATGGGAATCCTGCCCACCTGTCCCCGAAACAAATCCCTTGAAAAAACGCTCCCTGAACTGGAGCATGTCAGTAGGCGATACATTGTATGCGACAATAATTAAATCCGCCTGTTCACCATTTTCTGCCGAAACAGTTTTTTTCTCCTTGACTCCTGTCAAGGCCTTGATGATACGTTTGGCAACCTGTTCAAGATCAACCTTCCGTTCCCGCAGATAGGGATCAGTAATATTGTCAAACTTGGCCGACAAATCTTCAATCTGGGTCATCAATGCCCATTCAGCATTATAGTGCCGGGTACGGATAATATTGAGCGGTTCTTTAGAAAACATGTCATCCGTCAGAATCATGGCGTGCACTTCTATTAATGCACCAAGTTCTGCCGGAGCATCTTCTGGCAGGGTAGTTCTGAGAACGGTCAATTCTTCTCTAACAGTCGCCAATGCAACTTCAAGGCGTGCGACTTCGGTTTCAATTTTCTCTTCTGGTATCAAATAATGGGAAGTTTTCATCGCTGTATTGGTAATGGCATAGGCACGACCAATAGCAATACCCTGCGAAACAGCGATACCAGACAGAGAAAAAGGCGATTCCATGCTTATGCTATCCCTAAACCTTATTCAAACTCACCAAATCGGCTATTGACTAGTGCTTCGAGAGCACGGATGCATTCGACCTCATCAACACCTTCCGCTTCAAGCAGGACAACAGAACCTTTGCTTGCTGCCAGCATCATAACACCCATAATGGATTTGGCATTGACTCGTTGATTGTTGTAGCTCATCCAGACCTCACTCTTGAATTTGGATGCAAGCTGAGTCAGTTTTGCGGAAGCCCTGGCATGAACACCAAGTTTATTGATAATCTCAAGCTCTGTCTTAATCATAGTCCTACCATAACAAACCATTGACTGATTCAGCAATTCCAAAAATCATTTTCCTTCTGATGGATCAATGCGAATAGCACCATTCCTACCTCCTGACAATGCTTTGACAATAACTTCCTCAAGCCCTTCTGTCCGATATGTCAGTGCCCGCAACAGCATCGGCAAACTAGTTCCTGTCAACACCTGAACTGCAGAAGACCCGACTTTCAGATGCTGGCAACAATTAGCAGGCGTTCCGCCCAGCATATCCGTAAACACCAACACACCTGCGCCACAGTCCAACCGTTGAATGGTTTTTCGGACAAGCCTGTCAATATCGACAAGATCCTGATCAGCCTTAACGTCAATCGCCTCGAAATATGCAATGCTGTCACCAAAAAGATGTTTGACAGCCATCTTGAATGCGCCTGCCAATGGTTCATGCATCAAAAGCAAGATACCGACCATCATCTTCAACCCTTTTTTAGAGGCCTTCAGAACACCTGAGTCAATCACCATCCCTAGCTCCAATCAATGATCCATTCTAGAAGAAAGCATTTGTTCCAGTTCGTCAATAAACATTCCTGCGACATTGAACCCCGTTTGGTCGCTGATTTCCCGAAAACAGGTCGGACTGGTTACATTAATTTCAGTCAACCAGTCACCAATAATATCAAGACCCACCAGAAACAAGCCTCTTGCGGTCAATACCGATGCCAATACCTCAGCAATTTCGCGATCCCGAGCCGTCAAGGGTTGCGCCCTACCTATTCCGCCAGCAGCCAAGTTACCTCTGGTTTCCCCCTGTTTCGGAATACGAGCCAATGTAAATGGAACAATTTTTCCATTGATAAGCAACACCCTTTTATCGCCATCCGCAATTTCAGGAATATAGGCTTGAGCCATAATATGCCGTTGCCCATTGTTAGTCAGTGTTTCAATGATAGTACCGAAATTGAGTCCATCTGCCTGTATGCGAAAAATTCCCATTCCTCCCATACCATTGAGCGGTTTTAGAATGATATCTTGATACTGGTCATGGAATTGTCGAAGAGAATCTTCATTTGCTGAAACAAGCGTCGGTCTCACAAACTGCTGAAACTGGGCAACGGAGAGCTTCTCACTATGGGCAAGGATGCTATCTGCGGTATTGAACACTCTTGCTCCCTGCCTTTCTGCAAGGGAAAGTAGCCAGACAGCTGTCAGATAATTGACATCAAATGGCGGGTCTTTCCGGATAATGATGGCATCAAAATCCGACAATACAGTTTTCTGTATACCAACAACCTGAAACCAATCAGGTTCATATCTTCCTGTCAAAGCAACCTGTTGGCAACAGGCGCAAACCTTGCCTTCGGTCAGTATGATATCTTGATAGCAGAAAGTATAGGTAACATGACCCCGTATAGAGGCTTCCACCATCATGGCCATTGTGGAATCCTTTTTGATATTAAACGATGCTAACGGGTCTGTAAAAAAAGCCAGTCTCATCAGAACATTTCCTCTCATTGCAAATCGGGATCCGTTTTTTCCAGCTCAACAGCGGCTGCAAGCAGAGCAAGACGTGCAATGACACCATACATATAATAACGATTGGGTTCCGAGGTACCTGGTGCTGCAGAGATATCTGGCAATGTATGTTGCTGGGAAAACGGACAGGGGACAAACTCTGCCCCAGGTGCATTGAGGTTTTCATCGATGTCTCTACGTGCATTGATGCGATAAAATCCACCGACAACATAACGGTCAATCATATAGACAACTGGTTCTGCCACCGCATCGTTGACTCGTTCCAATGAATGAACCCCCTCCTGGATCATGACTTCTCTGACAGTTTGACCGTCCTTGATGACTGCCATCTTGTTGCGCTGCCGACGGTTCAGGTTGAGAACATCTCTAGCATCATTCACCGTCATAATACCCATACCATAAGTGCCAGCATCGGCTTTGATGATGACAAATGGTTTCTTCTTGATACCATATTCCCTGTATTTGCGACGGACTTTGCCCAACACGGTATGCACCTGCTCAGCAAGGCCTTCCACACCTGACTTTTCTTCAAAATCAATTCCTCCAAAATGGGCAAAATAAGGATTCACCAACCAAGGATCTATGCCAATAATGCGGGAGAAACGATGCGCCACATCATCATAGGCCGTAAAATGATTGCTTTTACGGCGCACAGTCCAACCAGCATGCAAAGGAGGGAAAAGGCTCTGCTCATAAACATTTTTCAAAACCTTTGGCGTCCCTGCGCTCAAATCATTATTAAGCAAAATGACACATGGATCAAATCCATCCAAGCCCACCCGACGTCCATTATGGATGCGCTTGACAGGCTCCAAAATGACCGTCGAACCATTCAGCAAAGTTATCGGTGTTGGTTGGGTAATCTGGTCTGACAAAGTTCCAAGACGGATATCCAATCCTGTTTGTTGCAGAATTTCCATCAAACGGCTTACTGATGCCAGATAATACTGATTCCGGGTATGGCTTTCGGGTATCAAAAGAAGTTTCTTGGCTACAGGGCAGTATTTCTCAATTGCTGACATCGCCGCCTGCACAACCAATGGCAGCATATCAGTAGCCAAGTTATTAAACCCCCCGGGGAAAAGGTTAGTGTCCACTGGTGCCAGCTTGAACCCAGCATTGCGTAGATCAACCGAACAGTAAAATGGTGGCGTATAGTCCTGCCATGCCATTCGGAACCATCTTTCCACGGCTGATGTCGCACCAATCAATGCCTTTTCAAGCTCAAGAATCGGTTTATCCATGACCGTCACCAGATTCGGAATCATCTTACCCCCTCGTATGTCTTCCTGCTTGATTCGTACTGCCAATCTGTTATTCTACCAAAGGTCAGAAAAACACATCGGCTTCCCCCGTAACCATAAATAACGTCTGCTTGATGCCATTATCCGTGACATAGGCTATTGCCACTCTGTTAGAATAGCTTTTGTCCATATGACATGCCCTCAATTGATCACTGTCAAAAGGAACAGATATGAACAAAACTCTTCTGGACAAACTGCAAACAGTCCTTTGCCCTCTGATTGAGAATTCTCCATTGAAAGACATGGAACAGAATGTCCGAGCGTTGCTGACCCAGGCCGTCGCCAAGCTGGACATTGTCACCACTGAAGATTTTGAAGTCCAGAAACTAACCATTGCACAGATGCGAGATACCATCGTCGCACTGGAAAAACGGGTAGCTGAACTGGAAACAGGAAATCTCTCCGTTCAGCAAAACCATAAGACAGACTTGACATCATGAGCCTTGCCATCCTGAAAAGCAGGGCTCTTGCTGGCATGGAAGCTCCTGAAGTCACTGTTGAGGTGCACCTCGCCAACGGTTTGCCGGCGTTCACCATCGTCGGATTACCTGAAACCGAGGTCAAAGAAGCCAAAGACCGTGTACGGGCAGCGATACAGAATTCCTATTTTGATATGCCAGCAAAACGTATCACTGTAAATCTGGCGCCAGCAGATCTGCCGAAAGAATCTGGACGATTCGACCTACCAATTGCTCTTGGTATCTTGATTGCCTCGCAGCAAATCCAGTCCAATCAGATTGACCGTTTTGAATTTGCCGGAGAGCTCTCTCTCTCAGGAGAACTCCGTCCCATCAAAGGAGCGTTGTCAATGGCTTGGGCAATTCATCAGGCAAAGCAGGAATCACGGGCTTTTGTCCTACCCAAAGCCAATGCCGATGAAGCAGCCTTCATACATGGATTAACCATCCTGCCAGCACAAACATTGCTGGATATCTGCGCCCATTTGAACAATCCAGCTGATACTCCTGTACTGCAACCTTATCAATCGGCCATCTCATCCTCCACTCCATATTACCCGGATTTCAGCGAAGTCAAAGTACAGATCAAGGCAAAACGGGCACTGGAAATTGCGGCTGCTGGCAGACACAATATCCTGATGAGCGGTCCGCCGGGTACAGGTAAAACCATGTTGGCATCTCGTTTCCCTGGCATTCTCCCGCCAATGACCGAATCAGAGGCAATCGAATCTGCTGCAGTTCAATCCCTGAACGGCAGTTTTTCACCAGACCGCTGGAAAGTTCGCCCCTTCCGGGCACCACACCACACTGCATCTGGTGTAGCCTTGATTGGCGGTAGTAGTGTTCCCCGTCCTGGAGAAATTTCTCTTGCCCATCACGGCGTACTATTCCTGGATGAATTGCCTGAGTTTAACCGTCATGTACTGGAGGTCCTGCGCGAACCCCTGGAATCCGGTCATATTGCCATTTCACGGGCAGCCCGTCAGACCACCTTTCCCGCCCAATTCCAACTAATTGCCGCAATGAATCCTTGTCCTTGTGGTTGGCAGGGACATCCATCTGGAAAATGTCGTTGCACGCCGGATGTTATCACCCGCTACCAGCGTAAACTATCAGGTCCTCTATTAGATCGCATTGATATTCAGATTCAGATAGGGTCTCTTTCACAAGATGAACTGTCCCGGCAAGCTACTGGAGAATCCTCGAAAACCATCGCCCAACGGGTGAAAAAAGCTTACCAGATTCAGACAACACGCCAAGGCAAACCAAACAATCAACTTTCTACCAGTGAGATTGACCATTACTGCCGACCAGACAAAGCCGGCGAGACTCTGCTGAAGACGGCCATGACCCGTTTTCAATGGTCGGCCAGAGCCTACCATAGGGTGCTTCGGATTGCCCGGACGATTGCTGACCTGTCTTCTTCTCCCCAGATCATACCTCCACATATTGCGGAAGCCATCCAATATCGGAGAACCTTTTCAAATCAATAACGTAATAAAGAAAAACCATGTCTCTCGTAATCTTCAAATCCCGTGCCAGTGCCAACATCATGATGCTTGACAAGCACGCGAAACTGATTCTTGACCTATTTGGCAAAAACCTCCAACAAGGCATCATCACATCAGATGAGACAGCATCTGCTATCGAAAAACTGGAACAGGAAATCAACAGAATCAAAGAACTCGAAAAACAGGAAGCTGCTGAAAAAGCCCGACAAAAAGATACTCTTAACGACCAGAGAGAGAATGATGATGGAGAAACAGACAGGGATGAGGCCGAAGAAAATGACGAAAAAAAAGAACCCATTGAACCACCACCTGTCAGCTTTTCCGCTAGAGCCTATCCTTTCCTACAGATGCTAAAAGCTGCCAATAGGAAAAAAGAAAGTATCGTTTGGGGAGTCTGACTTCCTGTGGTTCGGAAAACTGTCAAGATTATAGCCATTATGCTTTTCCGAGCTGTTTTTCAGTTAAAATGATTATTTTATTGAAACTGATATCGTTGTTTGAATATTATCCATGAACATCAAGAAATACCGGATCGCACTTTTATGTTTCTGTGTGATGCTAGCAACACAGTCCTTAACTGGCTGTGCCCGACCGAACGATGAAGACATGATTGAGATGCTCGCCAAAGCATACCAGTGTAAATGGGTAAAAATCGACAACTATCAGAAAACAGATTCTCTACCCGGCATCTGGAACTATATTGGAGCCTACACTTTTGACATCCGCTTCAAGGATGAACAGGCAGGTTCCCACCAATTCTTCAAAGGGCTTTATAACACGGCACCAGGTGAAACAGACTGGCAGAAAGTCCTGGCAACCCCTAAAGCCAGGGACTATCTGCGGGAAGGCTGTTCTCCACCAGCCCAGCGTATCCTCGAACAAGTTGCCATCAAGGGCTATGAACAGCTCCAGAACAGAAAAACAACAAAAATCCGATTGCCAATCGCTATCAGCCTGAAAGGCTGGGCAGAGACCTCCTCTGGTCGTGGCGGCTGGGACATGGATATGCGTCGCGACAAATTCGATGATACCCGCAATGACAGCGGATTCATCTGGACAGAACCGATACCCCGCGCTGCCATCACGTCCAGGCTCAAAAAATAACCCTGAAATCCGAACAGGACAACTTCTCTAACCGGGAAAAACCGGCAAGGAGAAATTGCTTTGCTCCACTTCGATTTCTCCAGACATCAAGGTACGCCCGGGAATGACTCCACAAACTGAACCCTGATGTCCGGAAAAGACTCCACAAACTGAACCCTGATGTCCGGAAAAGACTCCACAAACTGCCATTTTCCACAGCTGTCCGCAAAAGACTTGACGGTCTGAACTCTGAGATCCG
>CAZWTQ010000065.1:0-2075 GCA_964636975.1 uncultured Oxalobacter sp.
CTTTACCGAATTTGGGTGGAATTTCAATGACCACGCTAAGTTTCCCGTTTTTCATCTGGGTATCCAGTTCTTCCGCATTGGCAAGAGGAGGTTGCTCGATGAAATAACGCGATCCAGATATGTTATGGATATAGTCCCTGGATTGTGGGGACTGGTCATAGTCCAGTACTGCAAATTTCAGGTTCTCGACATCCATTGAAATTCCGCCACCCAGAACGAAAAACAGGATAATGCTACCCAAAATGGCAAAACCGATACGGATAGGGTCACGCCGAAGTTCAAGGGATTCGCGGAAAGCATAGGCCAACAGTCGCCTCAGACTGAAGAAAGTGTTTTCAGTGGTATGGGTATTTTCTTTATCCGTTTTTTCATCTACTGTGAAAGACTGTCCTCCCTGATCACCGATGGCTTCTTCCAGATATTCGATGAACGCCTGTTCAAGGGTTACCGCGTTTTTTCGCAGCCGTAGTTCATCCGGTTTACCACTTGCCAGCACTTTACCGGCATTCATCAATGAAATCCTGTCACACCGTTCCGCCTCGTTCATAAAATGGGTCGAGATGAAGATGGTTACATTCTGTTCACGGGACAATTCAACGAGCAGTCGCCAGAAATCATCCCGGGCGACTGGATCAACGCCAGATGTCGGTTCATCCAGGATTAGCAATTTGGGACCATGAACTACTGCTACTGCCAGAGAAAGGCGCTGACGTATCCCGAGTGGCAGGGATTCGGCTGTTGATCCAACATAGGGAGCCAATCCGAACCTGTCAATCAGGTGGTCGATGCGCTGTTTTGCTTCACCACGGGGCAGGTGGAACAGGCGGGCATGCAGATCCAGGTTTTGCTGTACAGTCAGCTCGCCATAAAGCGAGAATGCCTGGGACATATAACCGACATCTCGCCGGCTATCGATGTTGTTGGCATCAACTATTTTGCCAAAAGTTTTGGCGGTGCCAGAAGTTGGCGCCAACAGTCCTGTCAACATTTTCATTGTGGTGGTTTTCCCGCAGCCATTGGAGCCTAGAAAACCAAAAATTTCCCCTTGGGGAATCTTGAAGCTGACATGATCAACTGCGACAAAGTCGCCGAACTGCTGGGTCAGTTCATCAGCTTCAATTGCCCAAGTTTGGTTCATGTTATCCTGTAGGGGAGGGATGACCAGTTCTTCGTAGTTGGCACGTTTTTCTTCGGGCAGGAACTGGATGAAGGCCTGTTCTAGGGAGTTTTTTCCGGTTTGCTGCATCATTTCTTCCGCAGTGCCGGTAGCGATAACTTTGCCGTCATACATCGCTGCGAGCCAGTCAAACTGTTCTGCTTCTTCCATATAGGCAGTTGCAACCAGCACGCTCATCTGAGGGCGCCGTTGCCGGATGGAATCAATTAATTCCCAGAACTGTCGCCGGGACAAAGGGTCAACGCCTGTTGTCGGTTCATCAAGAATCAGCAAGTCAGGGTCATGCACCAATGAACAGCAGAGCCCAAGTTTCTGTTTCATCCCCCCTGACAGTTTGCCCGCAGGGCGATCTTTGAATGGGAAAAGGCCTGTAGCAGCAGTCAGCTCATCAATCCGTTGTCGCCGTTCAGCGGTATCCTGCCCAAATAGACGGGCAAAAAAATCGATGTTCTCAGCAACTGAAAGTGTTGGATAGAGGTTTTTGCCAAGCCCCTGTGGCATATAGGCAATCCTTGGTAACAGGGCGTTTCGGATAGTCCGGTTACTGATATCGTTTTCTAGAACCTGTATCTGGCCTTTCTGGATTTTTTTTGCACAAGAAAGCAAGGAAAGCAGGGAAGACTTGCCGACGCCATCAGGACCAATCAATCCGACCATACAACCACCGGGTATGGTCAATGTCAGGTCATCCAGCGCCTTGACCTTGCTGTATTGCAAGCTGACATGGGACAGTTGCGCAGCAGGAGGTTTCATCTTGTTACTTCACCTGCAGGTTGGAAGGCCAGGTAGCATCTGCTTTAGTCTTGACCCAGCCAACGCCTGGCATACCGGGTTTAACAATAGTGCCATGCGCTTTGATCCATTCAGGATCGACTTTCAGTTTCACGCGGAACATGAA
>CAZWTQ010000065.1:2085-8946 GCA_964636975.1 uncultured Oxalobacter sp.
ACATGAAATTTTCACGTTCGTCTTTTGTTTCGACTTCTTTTGGTGTGAATTGGTTTCTGGGAGAAACATAGACGACAGAACAGGGTAATGGCGTATCTGGCAGAGCGTCCAGCAGAATACGAGCCTCGCTACCGATGGTGACGCTACCGGCATCGGCACTGGACAGGTAAACGTACATATAGACATCGTTCATATCCAGGAGGGAAAAAACCTTGCCACCAGGTGAAAGGACTTCACCGGGTTCAGCCAGACGGTAAAGAATCCTGCCATTGACCGGAGAGCGCAGCGTCAGGTCATCGAGATTGCTTTTCAGGGAGGCAACTCTTGCAATTTTTTCCTGCACAGTAGCATCAGCTTCCAGAACACGGTTTCGTGCACTAGTAAGATTTGCGTTTGCCGTTCGCATCGTGCTGATGTCTTTATCCAGTGCTGCAGCTGAGATGAAACCCTTCTTGATTAACGCTTGCGTTCGTCGTAAGGTAACAGCAGCGAGTTCCTGTTGGCTTTGCATACTCTTGACATTTTCACGGGCAACGGCAGCAGCTTCTTTGGCCTGGATGACAGCGGCTTCTGCTGCCTGGACATCAGCCTTGGTCTGGACATCATCCAGAAGTGCGGCAACTTCACCTTCTACCAAGTCAGCACCTTCCCGAAAAAGCACTTGCACCAGCTTGCCCTGGACTTTGGTTGAAACGGCAGTTTCTGTGGCTTCAAGACGACCATTGCCCGAAGCCAATCCTTCTACCTCAGCAGATGGTTTCAGAAAATACCATGCAACAAAAGCGCCGATGATGACCGCCAGCAGGATCAGAACAAATCTCTTGTTTTTTAAAATAGTTGCCATCAGAGAACTCTCTTATGCCCAAGGATATCTAAAATAAACTTTATATAGAATACAAGATTATAACGTATCTAGGCATAATGTCATGGCAATATCCTATTTTCTTTAAAACATTAAGTGGTCATTCTGATAATATATTGGGTTAGGGAGCATCAATTTTGCAGATAGCACATGGTATCGGAAAGGGTATTGGAAAGCAGCTGCTGGAACTGGTTTGTCCAGCGGGAAGTCTACCTGCCTTGAAGCAGGCGGTTGATCATGGAGCAGATGCTGTTTATCTCGGTTTTCGTGATGCGACTAATGCACGGAATTTCATGGGACTGAATTTCAGTGACAGACATGTCGAAGAAGGTGTTGCCTATGCCCATGCCAGAAATCGGAAAGTCCTGTTAACCCTTAATACCTATCCGTTACCAGATACCGTCAGCCTTTGGCAGTCTGCGATTGACCGTGCTGTCAGGCTAGGTGTCGATGCGATGATTACTGCTGATTTGGGTTTGATGCGGTATGCTCGTGAGAATTATCCTGAATTGCGCCTGCACCTTTCCGTCCAGGGCTCCGCAACCAATTATGATGCCATCAATTTTTATGCCCGAAAATTCCAGATTGCACGGGTTGTTCTGCCCCGGGTTCTGTCCATTGAACAGGTAGCCATGATTTCGGAAAATACGGGTGTCGAACTGGAAGTATTCGGTTTTGGCAGTTTGTGCATCATGGTGGAAGGACGCTGTGCCCTGTCTTCCTATGTGACAGGAGAAGCACCGAACAACAAGGGGGTTTGTTCTCCGGCAAGAGCTGTTAAATGGGTGACAACGCCCAAGGGTCTGGAATCCCGGCTCAATGGCGTATTGATAGATCGTTATGTTGGGGACGAAAAATCAGGTTATCCAACTATCTGCAAAGGACGCTATCAGGTTTGTGGTGAAAGCTATTATGCGATTGAAGAACCTGTCAGCCTGAACACTCTTGAACTGTTGCCGCAGTTGAAACAAATTGGCGTTTCTGCCATTAAAATTGAAGGTCGGCAACGGAGTCCTGCCTATACCGCAGTCGTAACAAAGGTTTGGCGCGAGGCTCTGGATAGCTGTCTGGCTGATGTAGAAGAGTATCGGGTAAAACCTGAATGGGTTGCTACGCTGGTAAAACATTCAGAAGGACAGCAACAGACGTTGGGAGCCTATTACCGTTCCTGGAAATAAGCCTGTAGGGAGGAATCGACATTGAGACTGGCATTGGGACCTGTCCAATATTGTTGGCGGAAAGAGAAACTCTTTGCCTTTTATCAGGAAATGGCAGAACTGCCATTGGATATCATCTATCTTGGGGAAACAGTCTGCTCAAAACGGCATGAAATGCGTGAAGCTGATTGGCTTGCACTGGCACAAACCCTTACAGCTGTCGGCAAGGAAGTCATTCTGTCCACGCAGGTTCTGCTGGAATCTGGCGCCCACCTAAATGGTATGCACCGTATCATTGAAAACGGTCAGTTCATGGTAGAAGCCAACGATATGGGGGCAGTGGGTATGCTGGAAGGCAGGGGATCGTTTGTCGCAGGTCCCCATCTGAACCTGTACAATCCTGAAGCCTTGCAGATTGTGGCGGAGTTGGGAGCAATCCGTTGGGTTATGCCTTTTGAAATGGATCAGGACAGCCTGCATCAAATGTTGCTACAACTACCGGAAAACATGCAGTCGGAAGTGTTTGTCTATGGGCATCTGCCTTTGGCATATTCGGCACGTTGCTTTACAGCGAGATACCATAACCTACAGAAAGATGATTGCGGTTTCCGTTGCGTGGACTATCCAGACGGTTTGCTAGTTAATACCCGTGAAGATCAGCCGTTTATCCTGTTCAATGGAATTCAGACACAGTCTGTAAAAGTTTATAATCTGATAGGCGAAATACCAAAGATGTCAGCATTGGGTGTGGATGTTGTCAGGATTACCCCCCAGTCAGCGCATACTGCTGATATTGTCAAAAGCTTTAGGAAAGTCATTGAAAACAGCTTGTCGCCAGCAGATGGTATGATAGCTATTCAACCTTTCATACAGGGTGGATCTTGCAACGGTTATTGGCATGGATTGCCCGGCATGGATTGGAAACCGTAAAGAAAGAACAATGGCAAATCAAAACATTCCTAAACCGGTAGGTCAGATTATCTCCTGTTTGCCGTCATGGCCATGGTCAGTGCTGTTTGTGTCGGTATTGAATGCCATCCTGAAAGACAGGCTGCCAGAAGATGTTACGGAATTCATGCTGGGCAAGCAGTTCCAGATAACAGTTACTGATGCAGGGATACATTTCAACTTCGCCTGGATAAAAGGTGGTTTTGTCCCTGCGTGGGAGCATACGAAACCAGACCTGACCATTTCTGCCAGCGCACAAGATTTCTACCGGCTGGCAAAGCGTGAAGAAGATCCGGATACCTTGTTTTTCAGTCGCCGTCTGACCATGGAAGGAGACACCGAATTGGGGTTGATGATTAAAAACACCCTGGATGCTCTAGAACTCAATGTCTTTGAACTGCTGAAAACTTTACCTGTTCAGAAACTTCAGTCGCTTTTTTCTGGCAAACAAAAAAAGAGGCATTTTTAGAAATTGATGTCTGAAAAATTTGCAGAGGCTATTGAAAAACAACGGGGAATCAGCCGTCCAATATTTTTCATCCGATACAACATATTGAATATTGGACAGCGTTTGCATTCTGAAAGCATTATCGCTCTTTCATAATTATCAATTTAATACCAACCTGATACCAACCAATCTGCCGACGGTTATTGGAAGAATGGTGGATAGCTGGATGTACCAGCAGGTTGATAATGTTATGGGATGTCTAGGGAATGGGGTAGTATCAATGGTTTGCAGGATTAAGGGCATGATTTTTCAGGATGTCCCTTGATGGCTGTTCCTCTTCCTGAAAACGAATAGTAGCTGTTTCAGGAATGTTCATATGGCATATGAAAAAAAGGAAAGTGTTATTGCTTTCTTTTTTTCCCCGGCCTGGAGGGATTGCTCTGCTTTGCTGCCATTGGCTGTTGCGAGTTTAATAACTTGATGACAGATTTTATTTGGCTGGCACGGCTGGTCAGGTCGGGCATTTTTGCTGTGATGAGCAGTTTTTCAGGTCCGTTGAAACGGATATTCCGGTTTTGCTGGAGTAGCTCGATGATCCTGACAGCATCAACAGGAGCATCATGCTGGAATTGCAGGATAAATGATTCAGTATGGGCATCAATCTTGTTGATACCGACAGTTTTGGCCAACAGGCGAAGGCGGTGTGTTTCCACCAAGGCTCTTGCTGCATCAGGCAGGGAGCCGAAACGGTCAATCAGTTCTTCCTGTAAATCGGTAATCTGTTCATCGGTTTCACTGCTAGCAAAGCGTTTATATAGCGACAGGCGCTCGTTGACTCCCGGGCAGTAATCGCCAGGTAGCAGGGCAGGAGTATGCAGGTTGATTTCAGTAGTTGTTCTGAAAGGGGCATCGAAGTCGGGTTCTTCTCCACGCTTCATCGCTCTGACGGCTTCCTTGAGCATATCAGAGTACATCTGAAAACCGACTTCTATCATCTCACCAGATTGTTCCTCACCAAGAACCTCACCGGCTCCCCGGATTTCGAGGTCATGCATGGCAAGGAAGAAGCCACTGCCTAGTTCCTCCATCTGCCGAATGGCTTCAAGGCGGCGTTGTGCCTGTTTAGAGATGCTTTGGGTGTCATGAACGAGTAGATAGGCGTATGCCTGATGGTGGGATCGGCCGATGCGCCCGCGCAACTGATGGAGTTGTGCCAGACCGAATTTGTCTGCCCTGTGCATAATCATGGTATTGGCGTTCGGAACATCGATGCCGGTTTCAATGATAGTAGTGCAAAGCAGGATATTATAGCGGTGGGCAACAAAGTCTTTCATAACCCGTTCCAGGTCGCGTTCGCGCATCTGTCCATGGGCAACGCCGATCTTGGCTTCAGGAATCAGGCTTTCCAGCATGGTTTTGCGGTTTTCAATGGTTTCGACCTCATTATGCAGAAAATAGACTTGTCCACCACGTTTGAGTTCCCGTAGGCAGGCTTCGCGGATGATGGAGTCCTGTTCTGAACAGACAAATGTTTTGATGGCGAGGCGTTTTTGGGGAGCTGTTGCGATGATGGAGAAGTTTCGAATCCCTTCCAGCGCCATACCGAGTGTCCGGGGAATTGGGGTAGCGGTCAATGTCAGGACATCCACTTCAGTACGGATGGTTTTCAAAGCTTCTTTCTGGCGGACACCGAAACGATGTTCTTCATCAATGATGATGAGTCCCAGCTGTTTGAAGGAAACTTCTTTGGACAACAACTTATGGGTGCCGATGGCAATATCCACGGAACCATCAGCAAGCCCCTGAATGGTGGTATTGATCTGTTTTTGGGTGCGGAACCGGGACAGTTCTGCAATTCTGACTGGCCAGTCGGCGAAACGGTTTCTGAAAGTCTGGGCATGCTGTTCTGCCAACAAGGTTGTTGGTGCTAGCAGGGCAACCTGTTTGCCACCCATGACGGCAACAAAAGCTGCTCGAAGTGCAACTTCGGTTTTCCCAAATCCAACATCCCCGCAAATCAGCCGATCCATTGGTTGATCAGATGCCATGTCTTTTAAAACGGCTGCAATGGCGGTTTCCTGGTCGGGTGTTTCTTCAAAGCCGAAACCTTCAGCAAAAACAGCATAATCCTTTTGGGAAAGCGGGAAAGAAAAACCTTTGCGCATCGAGCGGCGGGCGTAAAGATCCAGCAGTTCAGCTGCGGTGTCATGGACTTTCTTGGCAGCCTTTTGCTTGGCTTTTTCCCATTGCCCGGAACCAAGGGTATGCAGGGGCGTATCTTCAGGAGATGTCCCCGCATATCGGGAGATGACATGGAGCTGGGCAACGGGGACGTACAGTTGGGCATCATGGGCATATTGCAGATGAAGCAGTTCGGTTTCACCTTCGCCAAGATCCATGGTGACTAACCCGCAGTAACGGCCGATGCCATGGTTGGCATGGACAACAGGATCACCGATTTTCAGCTCCGACAAGTCGCGGACAATGGATTCGATATGAAAATCGGATCGTGTTGGTCTGCTATTTCTCCGCCTTCCTGAATAGGCATAAAGTTCAGTTTCGGTGACAACGGCGAGATCGTCGAGGATATAGCCCAGGGCAAAACCGTTTTGTATCGGGGAAACGCAGAACATGACGGGGTCTTTGCCCCGGAGAAAATCATTAAAACCGGTGCAGCTGGTGGTTTCAAGATGGTATTCGTTGAAAAGTTGCTGCATGGTCTCACGCCTGCCGGGAGATTCTGCACAGATCAGGATGCGCTTGCCGGATTTTTCCATATATCGTTTGATGTTCGATAGCGGATCATCTGCACGGCGGTTGACGGCGATGTCTGGCAATGGGGCAGATAGTTCCGATGGTTCATCGCTTTTCTGGAAGATCCATTTGCCAAAGGGTTTTGCTAGGATGAAAAAGTCTTCTTCCATCAAAAACAGAGTTTCCGGTGGCAGGATTGGGCGTTCTTGGTCGGCTTTGAGGAAAGTATAGCGGGATCGGGTATCTTCCCATTACCGTTGAATAGATTATGGGATTTTGCCAACCATCGTAAACAGGGCATTGTTTGGGATGTAGTCGAACAAAGTAGCTGTTTCTTCAAAAAAAAGTGGCAGATAGTATTCAATACCGGCAGAAGCGATGCCAGTCGCAATATCCCTGTAAATCACGGAAACAGTTGGGTCACCTTCAATCTTTTCGCGCCAGCGACTGCGAAAGAGTGCACGGGATTGTTCATCCATCGGAAATTCATGTCCTGGCAACATCCGAATTTCTTTGACAGGGAAGATTGAACGCTGGGTATCTACATCGAAAGTCTTAATGGATTCAATGATGTTATCGAACAAATCCAGACGGTAGGGTAATTGTGCTCCCATCGGAAAAAGGTCAATCAGCCCACCCCGTATTGCGTATTCTCCTGGAGACATGACCTGGGAGACGTGGTTATAGCCGGC
>CAZWTQ010000066.1:0-8764 GCA_964636975.1 uncultured Oxalobacter sp.
GGGTCATTACCAGAATGGGCCCAGCAGGACGTACAGCACTGCCAAAGAAGGTAACAGGGACATAGAGCAAGGCAAATAAGTAAGGGTTAGTATTGCCAAAACAGAAAACGGCGATACCTGCGCTGGCGACACAACAGAAACAGAGTGTGATGAAAAGCCGTCTGGGTAGTTTCCGCAGTAGACGCATATAGGCGATAGGGGCGAGCATCGCAAAACAGCCGTTAAAGGCAAAGAAACAGCTATATTGTTGTTCCGATAGATTAAACAGGTTGATATAAATGAAAGATGATGTGGACAGGAACGACATGACCGGCATGCACATCAGGGAGAAGAGTAGTAGCAGGATACGGTAACCTCGATGACCTAAAACATGGCCGATACGCCTCAGCGATTGGAGTGCTGGACCTTCTGTGGCACTCCGAAGGGTTTCTTTTAGGCAGAACGACATCCCGATGGCGATTCCACTACAGCCCCCCAGGAAGAGAAAAAGTCCCCGCCAGGATGTCAGGTAGAGCAGTTGTGCACCGATTATCGGAGCAAGCATCGGAGCGAGGATGACGAGTGTCTGTATCCAGACAAGCACATGTTCCATCTGTTCGCCCTGGAAGCAGTCTTTCACGATGGCCATTGAAACTGCCTGGATAGCACCACTGCCAATGGCTTGCAGGATGCGTCCCGCAATTAGTATTGTGATACTGACGGAAAAGATGCAGACAAGACAGCCTAAGAGGTAAAGGACGAGTCCGGTATAAAGGATGGGTTTCCGGCCATATTTGTCGGTAAATGGTCCCCATAAGAGCATGGATACCGCAAAAAAAAGCATGAAGAAGCTCAGGGTGAAGTTGGCGATCTGCGGTGTCGTGTGGAAGATCTGCACCATCGAGGGCAATGCGGGCAGGTACAAGTCAGTAGTCAGGGGAACGAAAGCACTCAGAAAGGCCAGGTAGGCAATAAGCCCTTTGTTGCCCAATGGAAAAACGGCATTTAGAGAAAAGGGAGTGGTGTTGGTGTCCTGCATGATCCGGATGGTTCTGTTTTATGCCCTATGCATAAGACAATGATTATAAACGTTTTCCGGAAACCATTTTTCCTGTTCTCTCCTTGCTGAAAAGGCTGTGCCGGTCAAATGCCAGTGCAGCCTTTTTGCTGATATGGGAAAGGCTAGCTGTTATTTGCTTTCCGGCGCCATCAACTCCAGCATTTTGTGAGGAAGTGGGGTAGCTTTGCCAGTTAAGGCGTCCATCCAGACTACGGTAGAGCCACCTGTGGCATAGACGGTATCTGGATCATCTGCTCGCCGAATCTCCTGGACAACCCTGAAACTTGAGCGGCCAGGATGCCCTGCATAGGTTCTGATTTCGAGTTCCCCAGGATAATACAGGGGATAGTGGTAAGTACACCAGCAATGGACAACAGAGGCTTCTATCCCGGTTTTGCCACTGCGTCCCAGATTGCTATACCATTCGATGCGTGCCTGTTCAAGGTAACGGAAGAAGACGGTGTTGTTGACGTGACCCTTCGCATCCATGTCTCCCCAACGTATTGGAATTCTTGAAACAAATACCTGCTTCATATCTATTAATGGATTTTCTTCCATGTGATATGCTCCTTGATGCTTTAAATTTTAACAACAGAAAGGATATGGTGTCGATTACTGGAAATTTCAAGCGGTATCCGACTTCATAAATTGATGGAAAATGACCCGACAGGAATTGGACAGTTTAAGATTTCGTGAATCCATGGAATACGATGTCATTGTAGTAGGGGCTGGCCCTGCAGGGTTGTCTTCTGCTATCCGTATCAAACAGCTGGCTGCGCAGTTGGGACAGTCTGTTTCTGTCTGCGTACTGGAAAAGGGAGCTGAACCGGGGGCACATATCCTTTCTGGTGCCATCATGGATCCGATTGCCTTGATGGAGTTGTTTCCTGACTGGCAGAAACGCAAGGCGCCCGTTACTATGGCTGTTTCAGAGGAACGTTTCTTGTTCCTTAGCAGAAGCAAGGTGTCCAAAACGCCCGAATGGATGATGCCGAAGGCATTGCAGAATGATGGCTGTTATGTCATTTCCTTAGCTGAACTGGTTCGCTGGCTGGCAGTTCAGGCGGAAGAACTGGGAGTTGATGTTTTCACTGGATTTGCTGCCGTGGAGGTGCTTTACGATGCAAATGGTGCTGTCAAGGGAGTCGCAACCGGCGATATGGGGATTGGTCGGGATGGTAAACCGACAAGGCGGTTTCAGCGCGGTATGGAACTGTTAGCACATTATACGGTATTTGCGGAAGGAACCCGTGGCCAGTTGGGTAAAGAGGTTATCCAGAAATATCAGCTTGATGCTGGGCGTGACCCACAGGCTTATTCTATTGGTATCAAGGAAATCTGGAAAATCCGATCCGAAAGACATCAACCGGGACTAGTTATCCATACGGCAGGCTGGCCTTTGGATCGCTATACATATGGAGGGTCTTTCCTGTACCACATGGCAGGTGGTAAAGTTGCTATCGGTTTTACCGTTGGGCTGAATTACAGTAATCCATGGCTGTCACCTTTCAATGAGTTCCAGCGTTACAAGACTCATCCTGCCATACGCCCTTTCCTGGAAGGAGGGGAACGCCTTGCTTATGGTGCCCGTGCGTTGACAGGAGGAGGCTTGCAAGCATTGCCTAGAACAGTTTTTCCAGGAGGGATGCTGGTTGGTTGCGAGGCAGGTTTTCTGAATGGCGGTCGTATCAAAGGTATTCATACGGCTATCAAGTCGGGGATGCTGGCTGCCGAGGCGGTGGTTCCTGCCCTTGCCTCAGGAAAGTATCATGCTGTACTGAAGGACTATCCGCTGGCTTTCCAGAGATCTTGGCTTTATCAGGAATTGTATGCTGTCCGTAATTTCAAGCCGTGGATGGAAAAGAAGCTGAAATGGGCAACCCTGATGTTCGGGATGGATCAGGTGCTTTTCCGTGGCAAGGCACCATGGACACTACACAGGCATGTCCCTGATTATGTTTATCTGCAACTTGCCGACCAATGCCAACCGATAGATTATCCTAAGCCAGATGGCAAGCTGACGTTTGATATACTGTCATCAGTCTATTTGTCAGGTACCATGCATAAAGAAGACCAGCCGTCACATCTCATCCTGAAAGATGCAAAAAGACCACTGGCCGTCAATTTGCCGAAATATGCAGGTCCGGAAGTCCGCTACTGTCCGGCTGGAGTTTATGAGTATGTGACTGATATTGAAGGACATCCCCATTTCCGGATCCATGCAGCGAATTGCCTGCATTGCAAGACTTGTGATATCAAGGATCCAGGGCAAAATATCATCTGGATGGCGCCAGAAGGTGGCGGGGGGCCAAATTATCCGGATATGTAGTTTCCTGAAAATAGCCGCTTTGAGGTGTTTGTTTTGGGCAGATTATTGGCAGGACTGTCCTGATTGTCAGCTTCAGCTCAGTGGTAGTTTAGACAGTAGATGCCTTGGATTCCCATATGATGAAACGCATATCGACCGGAAGTTTTTCTATAATTTGCTGAATGATGGATGCATGGTGCTCTGTGGTGAGGAAAGTTATGGTGTCAGCTCCGAACATTTCCATGAAAAGGATGGAATTCTGGCAATCTTGCAGATGATGTGACGAGGATTAAGTTATTTACAAGATTGTCAGGATCAGCAATGATGGCTTGATGACAGGAAGGAAATCGGTATGGGATTGACGCCGAAAGAGGCGGCCTCCCAATTTTGGGATGGTATTTACAGTGAAGAAGGATACGTTTTTGGAGCAACGCCCAATGGGTGGTTTTCAGAGCATGCCCATCTACTGGAAAAAGGGCAGCGAATCTTGATGGTTGCAGACGGGGAAGGACGGAATAGTGTCTGGTGTGCAAAAAAGGGAATGATTGTCGATGCATTCGACCTCTCTAAAAAAGCAGTGCACAAGGCAAAGCAGCTCGCTCGGAAAAGTGGGGTTTCCGTCAATTTTTCGGTATGCGGCATTGATGATTGGGAATGGCTTCCTGATACTTATCATGCAGTCGCTATCATTATGTGCCAGTTTGCAACGCCTGCCATGCGAGATGATTTGTTCAGGGATAGCATCAAGGCGCTGAAAAAAGGAGGACTCTTGTTTGTTTTGGGGTATTCTCCCAGACAGCTTGAATATGGAACAGGAGGACCTTCCAAAATCGAGCATCTCTATACAGAAGCGATGTTATACCAGTATGCGGAAGGGATGGAGATCCTTGAACTCATCAGTTGGGATGCTGAAGTCACTGCAGGACGTCACCATGGAAAATCAGCTTTGGTAGGGATGATTGCCTGTAAGAAGGCTGGTTAGGGGGATATGGCAGAAATGATTTTTGATTGTATACTCCCATTTTTCAGGTAATGGAACAGAGGATCGGTTTTTTATGGCGATTGTAAAGTGCAAGGTCTGTGGTAAGGATGTCGATGAAGATGCCCTGAAGTGTCCGGAATGCGATTCCTTGGGACCAAAACGTGGTAAGAAGATTCGCCGGAATATGTTTATTGCGATTGGGGTGATTGTCGCTTTGTTCGGATATGGTTGGTACTACAAGTCCCAGGAGGTGGTGAAACCCATTGAGCAGGTTAAGAAAGAAGCTCAGGAAGATAGACTTTCCCAGCGTGGCGTTGCTGCTTCTCTGATGCTACGATCCCGGCTTACCAATCCAGCATCAATGAAGATCACCAAAGCATTGTCGAATGAAGATGGCTCTAATCTCTGTTTTGAATTTACCGAAACTGACGCATCCGGTAAAAAGAAACTCAGCAGGGGTGTCGTGTATGATGGAGGGGAACCCAGCACAGATCCTTCAGACTGGAAACTATTCTGCAAGCATAAATCCATGCGTCCAATCAAGCTGGTCATCCAGACAGATGACTAAGCCTGTTGGCGCAGTCATCTTTTTTCCTGATAGATCACTGTTCGTCTGAACCGATACAGGTAGGTTGCAGACGTTCCATCAAAATCTTCATGCGTTGGTTCGTCACTTCTCCTATCTTGTGTTCAAGCGACGGGGTTTTCTGGATCAACATGCGACCTGTCGGTGATTCATAGAAAGTAATCAGGTTAAGCAATTCCTCTTCTGTAAAGGTCTCACGGTAAATACGGATATATTCTGGTTCCATGGCTTTCCAGCTAAGGGATTCATGAATCATTTTCTGGTAATTTTCAAGACAGGCTTTGGCCGTCTGCCGTTGTTTTGCAGGGAGCGCTTTCTTTTCGATCATCGGTTGAATGGTCGATTGAATGAATTTATCTGCATCAGCAACAGCGGTATCTGCCGATTTCTGGACTTTTGTCAAGGTCAACAGTTTTTCAACGGTGGCGTCTTGGGCGGGGGATGCCCACGCAGGTACCGTGCATACAACGGCGAACAGGACTGTAATCCATTGTCTCATATCAGCTCCTTGAAGAATGCCACCGGTGTCCGGCGGTATGGTTGCGCATAAAAAGAATCCTCTGTACATTGTATCGGATTCAAGGTTTTTTAAGCAGAAAATCTAATGAGATCATTCGGTAAAAAAGCCCTTGATGCTATAATACCTGCTGTTCGGGGCGTAGCGCAGCCTGGTCGCGCACTTGCATGGGGTGCACGGGGTCGGAAGTTCGAATCTTCTCGCCCCGACCAAGATGATTGGCTGGAAAGGAAGCTTCATGCTTCCTTTTTCTATAGGGAGGGTAATGACGGTTAGAGATAATCGCCGATGTCGCCTTTTTGCGGTATCTTTGCCGATTCATCAGCAACAGAATAGCGTCCATCACTATGATTACTTGTATCATCTTCGGTTCTCTGGCGGCGATTGTCCTTATCGCTATGGCCTACATCAAATTTTCGGAATCTTCTATGAAGAAGCATATCGAGAAGTATCTGAAAGTTCCATTGTCCATCGACGGTCAGGAGATTGTACCGGATTGGTGTGAACAGGACTGGACGGATGTGGATAATAATCTGCTAGCTTTCGATAAAACACATGATGTGTTTATGGGGATTATTGCAAGCAAGAAAAAAAATGGCAGGGTTGATATGCGAACAATCCCTGTTGCCAATATGACCCGTTCCGAAATTGTGGTGGATGGCAAGACGGTGCTGGAAGCACGGGCTGGCAAGATTACAGGCAGGCATCCGGAAAACAGCTTGGATGCTTTCCGCAAGAACAGTCAGAAAATCAAGTCTATCGAACTTCGGGTTCGATCAGTTTCAGGCGGACATACGATCCCCTGTTCTCCAGGCAAGTATGGCATTAATCTGGCCGAGAAATACCATATCCTCTTGCTGGAAGCGATGAAGGCGTCTGGAACAAGCCCCGTACCGATGCCCCGGAAATTGAAGAAATCGTGATTATTATGAACATCGTAGGGATTGTCTGGTATCAGGAAGTGCGGGCGTTATACCAGCATTTCTGTTTTGATGGAACCTATTAACATCAAGTAACTGTTCTTGTTGTCCAGCTGTTCCCAGTGGGTCTGGGCTGCCTGAAAACAGACCGGATGAACTGTTAAAGATTTGGTTTGACAGAGCCTGAATAGGTATGAATTGAAAGCAACTAGATGGTAGTATCATCCCAGGATGAGGAGGGCAGAACAGGATAGTCAATAATGTGGCGCATGGAAATCTTCAAGGTTTCAGTACTTGATCGAGAACATCAGGTAGTGTCAGGGTTTCTGCTTTGGCAAGTTGTTGTTCAGGCAGGTTTTTTCGGATTTCTTTCAGCAGTTCCTTTGCGTCTGGATCAATGTTGGTTGCTTCCCGAATCAGGACGTAGGCATTTACCGCGCTGATTTTGACGCCGTTACCTTCACGAAAAGCATTTGCCAGCGAAAGCATGGCAAGGACATTACCCTGCTGGACAGCTTTGGCGAGCCAGATGGTTCCAAGGCGGGGGTTGCGTGCCGTGCCTTCCCCTCCCATACAGGCCAGGCCAAGGAAGAATTGTGCTTTTGCATGTCCCTGCTGTGCAGCAGTATGCCACCAGCCGACAGCCTTTTGATGATCCTTCTGAATTCCTTTGCCATTGTAATAGGCAAGTCCTAGATTGAATTGTGCTTGGGCATTACCTTGTACGGCAGCTTGACGGTATAGGCTGACAGCAGTGTTGTCATGGGAATCAGTATGGTTGTCTTGACCATATAGGAATGCCAGATTGAACTGCGCGATAGCATCAGATTGGCGAGCAGCTTCTGCATACCAGAAAGCAGCTTTTTCATGATCTTTTTTGATACCTTCCCCAAAGAAATAGGCGTTGCCCAACCTGCGCTGTGATTCTGCGTTTCCCTGTTCTGCAGCTTTTGTCCACCATTGAAAGGCTTTCTCAGTGTCTTTAGGAACGCCTTGCCCAAGGTTGTAAACCATACCAAGCTGGTTCTGAGCACCGCTATGCCCTTGTTCAGCTGCCCAAGTGAGCCATTCAATGGCTTTTTGGCTGTTTTTTGATAGTCCAAATCCTTCCTGATAGGCACACCCGATATGGAATCCTGCGTCGACGTTGCCATTTTTGACCGCTTTGCCAAACCATGCCACGGCTTTTGCATAATCCTTTGAAATGCCCTCACCATAATAATAGGCAACACCAAGATGATGCTGTGCCCGGTCATGCCCCTGTTCAGCGGCTTTTGTCCACCATTGAATTGCAGTCTGGGGATCTCGTTTAATTCCTTCACCAAAATAAAGAGCATTGCCTAGACGGTATTGAGCAGGGCTGTAGCCTTGTGTCGCAGATTTCTTCCACCATTGGATGGCTTGGGGTACATTGACCGTGACTCCTTCTCCGCGGAAGAGGGATTGCCCCAGGTAATACTGGGCAGGTGGATAAGACTGTCTGGCGGATTTCCGATACCATTGTACAGCCTTCATGGTATCTCGAAAGATTCCATTACCATCATGATAAGCAGAACCAAGTAAAAATTGAGCGATAGGATGCCCTTTCTTGGCGGCTTTCATCCACCATTTGACAGCTTGTTCCATATCATGAGGGGCGCTTTTCCCTTGCCAGTATGCTGTTCCGACCTGATACGCAGCATCCCTGTTTCCCTGTGAAGCCTGCTGGAATAATTGCTCAAAGGATAGGGAATCCAACTGGACAGCAGAGTCAGTAGCCGACTCGGCCAATACAGGACAAGTGGTAAGTACGAATGCGACCAATGAGAACAGAAGCAGTTTTCTGAACATGAGATTTCCCATCAGGTTTTCTCGAAATGATTTTACCAGTCTATAAGAGTCTTATGAGACAATCGGAATTGGTGGCGGGCAGAAACAAGGGAGATTGTCACTGTAGGGGAGCGTCTGGTGGACGGCTGTTCTGTTGGGCAAGTGCCTGTACTGCCATATCCAACAGTTCTCCACATCGCTGTTCGTTTTCTGTATGCGCGATACTAATCATATTTTCAGCAGAGGAATAGATAACAATTGCCTGAACATCATCTGGTTTTTTCTTTGCCAGGTCATTACAGATGTTTTCGAACATTTTCTGGATACCTTCAGTGGTGGACAAGACAGAAACCTTTCTAAATGGTGACAGAGTAATCAAGAAACGCTGTGGCTGAGAGGCCAGCAACAGAGCAATAGTCCGATGAAACAAATGGAAAGTGTGGTTTTGGCCACACTTTCACTTAGCAAGCTGTTGTATCAACGACTACCTTTGATGGAATTCCGAATATGGCTACGGTTCTTCTCCTTGGCCTTGACAAGTTGCCGGTCAACTTTATCCATCAAGATATCAATGGCAGCATAAATATCCTGACCTGTACTTTC
>CAZWTQ010000067.1:0-8448 GCA_964636975.1 uncultured Oxalobacter sp.
AATTTTCTCCCTTATAACGGTATTCTCCGTCTAATTTAAGACCGCGTTTAGTCATTAAATCGGGAAATAATGTGAAATCATAATTTGGTGCCAGATTGAAATAATAGGGAACAGTCAGGTCAAATCCCTGGTCTGTTGAAATACCTATCGTCGGAGGGAGAATTCCGGATTTCCGCTTTTCGGTAACGGGGAATATTAAAGCTGGCGCTCCCAGTATAGGAACATCTTTAAAGTACAAGACAGGGCTTTTAGCATAACCGATGCTTTGCCCGTTATCCAAATGCATTTTGTCAGATTTCATGTACCAATCAGGATCAAGTCCTTCACAGGTCGAAAAAGTGCTATCGAAAAGGTCCGCTGTATTTTTGCTTGTCAAGTCAATACGGAGAGCTTTTCCTTGCCCATTATTGGCTTCAATCTTGTAGTAGGTATCTTTAAGAGTCCCTTCCTCGGTATCTAGGTTTATATTCCCTTGTTTTGCCGCAAATTGGTCTCCAAAACGTTGAACAAAGACATTGCCAATCATTTCTGCTTCGTTTTCTTCATTATGAAGGACGCCATGATCACCTGTAATAAGTGTCTGGTCACGTTCAATCTCCACATCATAGTCCATATACATGTCACGGGATTGACGTCCTGTCATCTGTTCTGCACGGATAATGGTCGGCGCATTTTTATTTTCAATATGGGAAGGTTTTGTTTTTTTGCCATTTTGCGCAGGGGTTAATACAGCAGATGCAGGCGCAGCGGCGTACAGTGTGGCAATCAGCGAAAATAAGACGATGACCTTAAAAGGTGCAAAAGAACGGCTCATGAAAAAATGACAGATGGTACAACAATAAATAATAAATTCAGCAAGGATCGCTTATTATATGGGAAGTTTAAACCGATAATGTAAAGAATTATTTCTTATGTCAACAATAACGTCGCGTATTTCATTAGATTTCCGGTTGACGCTGCTCTTGCCATGGCTTCATAGTCTGCGAGAATTCAGTCTCGACCTCTCTTCCATTCGCCCTGCATCTTCTGATGCTAGTTTTCGTAGATATTTTCGAGTTGATTCTGCTAAGAATCCACATTCTTATATAGTAATGGATGCGCCGCCAGATAAAGAAAAAATCGAGCAGTTCATTCATGTTGATGAACTGTTTAAAGAGAGTGGCGTTACTGTCCCTGAAATCTTGGCTAAGAATATTAAGGATGGATTTCTCCTGCTGTCTGATCTGGGAAATCGGACGTATTTGGCAGAACTGACGGAAAACAATGCTGATCAGCTTTATCAGGAAGCATTGCGTGCGTTAGTCCGTATCCAGGTGAATAGTCGTCCTGGCGTCCTACCGGAATATGATCGTGAAGCATTACTTTGCGAATTGAAACTGTTTCCTGAATGGTATATAACCAAATATCTAGGCAGAACTATCACTCCAGAAATGCAGACAGTTCTTGACAGGACATTTGATATCCTCTTGGTAAACAATCTGTCCCAGCCACAAGTTTTTGTCCATCGTGATTATCATTCCCGAAATCTAATGTATTTGGATGATGGTAATCCTGGTATCTTGGATTTTCAGGATGCCCTCTATGGTCCTCTCACCTATGATCTGGTCTCACTATTGAAGGATGCCTATGTGGAGTGGGAAGAGGCAAAGGTCTTGGATTGGGTTATTCGCTATTGGGAAAAAGCGCGAAAAGTCAGTTTGCCGGTCAATCCGGATATTGATCAGTTCTACCGTGATTTTGAATTCATGGGAGTTCAGAGGCATTTGAAAGTACTGGGCATTTTCGCTAGGCTGTATCATCGTGATGGCAAGAAAAATTATCTCAAGGATATCCCGTTGGTTATGAAATACGCCAGCAAGACGGCACATCGTTACAGTGAATTGGCGCCATTGGCTAAATTACTGGATGATTTGCAGGAGATCAAACTTGGAGCTACATACTCTTTTTAAGCGGAGAGGACAAGAAGTACAATCATGAAGGCGATGATATTTGCTGCAGGACGGGGTAACAGAATGCGACCATTGACTGATAATTGTCCAAAACCACTATTGAATGTGCGAGGTCGTCCATTGATTGTTTGGCATATTTTGAACCTAGTTCGAGCGGGTATTACGGAAATCGTTATCAATCATGCTCATTTAGGGCATATGATAGAAGAAGCCCTAGGAGATGGTTCACAGTATGGCGCACAGATTCTCTACTCTAGGGAACGGTCGGGGTTTTCGTTGGAAACAGCTGGTGGTGTCGCTTATGCAAGAGCCCTTTTAGGGGAAGAGACGTTTGTCGCTGTTGCAGGAGATATCTATTGTCCCTATTTCGATTTCAAGGAAGTGGACTCCATTTTAAAAGATAATGATATCTGGGGAAAGCCGTATGATATGGAAAAGCGCGATGTCGCATGGTTGTATCTTGTCAAGAATCCTGATTTTCATCCCCAAGGTGATTTTGCGTTGAATGCTTTCACGGTTAGTAATGATGGAGAACCAAAATGGACATTTTCGGGTATTGGGGTCTATCGGATGTCCATGTTTGATGCAATCCAACCCGGTGAAAAGGTTTCGCTTGGTTCTGTTCTCCGTGAATATATTGCAAGAGGGCAGGTGGGAGGGGAAATCTATCGAGGAGATTGGTATAACGTCAACACCGTTGAGGAATTGGATGCGCTTAATGCCCGACTGATGTTATAAATTTGCTGTTGGGAATAAACAAAAAAGCAGGAGTTCTTTCCACTCTTTTTACCCCTGGTGTAGAAGAATTGTCGTTCAGTTCTTGACAGCGGTGATTCGGTTTTTTTCGTCAACCAAGACAACTTTTGGGCGAAAAGTCTTAATCTCGGATTCATTCATCAGACCAAATGAGGCAATAATGACCAGATCGCCGAGGTGGGCACATCGGGCAGCTGCTCCGTTGAGGGAAATGATGCCACTGCCTCTTTTTCCGGGGATGATGTAAGTCGAGAAACGCTCTCCGTTATTGACATTCCAGATGTCAATCTTCTCATATGCCATCATACCAGCAGCATCGAGAAGATCCTCGTCAATTGCGCAGGAACCCTCATAGGAAAGATCACACTGGGTAACAGTCGCACGATGGATTTTCCCTCGTAACATAATCCGTTGCATTGTCAATTTCTCCTGTTTACAGAATGAGACTTATGTACAGCATACATTACCATTATCTCTTATTATAAATCAGCAAAAGCACATAGAAATCCTGATGATGAAAAATTTCGATAGCAAACGAATAATTATTGGAGACTTGCCGCAAAAATCAGGATGCCTGGTTCGTGTAGGTAGGATACGGTTAGATCAATGGTTGAATTTTGCTGTAATCCTTTCTCTTGATAGAAAATCCCTGATGATACGCAATTTTCGGGAGAAAGATATTAAAAAAGTCAAAATCTTTCAAGCTTCATTGTTTTTGACAACACTAGCTGATAACTTGTTGTGGATGAGATAGTCATGTTGCCGATTAATGATTATCAGGATGCGGATGCTTATAGTATAAAGGTAATGCGATAGAATAAAAATTTATGTTTGCGATTATTGTCCATGCTGAAACCGGAAATCACAGTCGCCTGCATCGTTGAGAAAAATGGACGTTACCTGCTGGTAGAAGAGTATACCGAGATTGGTGTCCGCCTGAATCAACCAGCAGGGCATCTAGAGCCTGGCGAAACGGTCGAGTCAGGTGCAGTACGGGAAACAATGGAAGAAACGGCCTGTCAAGTTGTTCCTGTTTCATTGGTTGCAGTTAATCTGCTTGAATATATGCGGAATTTCTTGGAACCTCGCTCATTTCTTCGATTCACCTTTGAGGCGAAATTCATTAAACAGATGGATGTTTCATTGGATTCAGATATTATCTGTACCCATTGGATGACTTATGAAGAAATTCTTGCTTGTAGAGAGCGTCATCGCAGTCATTTGGTATTGGATACAATTGAAGCATATCGGCAGGGTATCCGTGCACCTGTGTCACTTTTATCAACATGGATTGTTGGAAAGGAAATAGAAGGTGGCTAAAAAAACAGTTGTCATCGGCATGTCAGGAGGAGTTGATTCGTCAGTTTCTGCTTGGTTGTTGAAACAGCAGGGATACAACGTCATTGGACTTTTCATGAAGAATTGGGAAGACGACGACGATGGTCAATATTGTTCCGCCAAACAGGATTGGCTGGATGCTGTGGCCGTTGCTGATATTATTGGAATTGATATTGAGGTAGTCAATTTTGCTACTGAATACAAAGATCGTGTTTTTGCGGAGTTTCTTCGGGAATATAAAGCTGGAAAAACACCTAATCCCGACATCCTTTGTAATGCTGAAATCAAATTTAAGGCGTTTCTTGATTATGCTATGCAGTTGGGGGCTGAACAGATTGCTACCGGACATTATGCAAAAGTCAGAGAAAACAATGGTCGGTTTGAGTTGCTTAAGGCTTTGGATGAAACAAAAGATCAGAGCTATTTCCTACATCGTTTGAGTCAGAAACAATTGTCAAAAGCCATTTTTCCCTTGGGGGGAATCTGGAAAACTGAAGTGCGTAAGATTGCAGCAGAAATCGGTTTGCCTAATGCTAGGAAAAAAGATTCAACTGGTATCTGTTTCATCGGGGAGCGACCTTTCCGCGAATTTTTGAATCGTTATCTGTCATATAAGCCAGGTCCCATCAAAACATCGGAAGGTCAGCAGATTGGTGAGCATGTCGGATTGAGTTTTTATACTATTGGTCAGCGTAAGGGAATAGGTATTGGCGGTTTGAAGTCTTTCAGGAAGTTGGATGGAACCAGCGATCCGTGGTATGTTGCCAGAAAAGATATTGCTTCCAATACATTGTATGTTGTCCAAGGACATGATCATCCATGGTTGCTGTCGTTCTCTCTTGAAGCAGGACATCCCAGCTGGATTGCGGGTGAAGCCCCGTTGCAGGAAAATCTTGTTGTCAAGACACGTTATCGACAAAAAGATATTCCTTGCCGGTTAACCATGCAGGGAGACTCTTGGTTTTCAGCCAAATTCCAGCAACCACAATGGGCCATTACACCAGGGCAGTCTGCTGTGTTCTATGAAGGGGAAGTTTGTTTAGGAGGAGGTATTATCGATAATTCTGTGGCATTGCATGTTTAACATCGTATGTTTAATGGTTGATTAATGTTATTTGTTGACAGACAGTTCGTTTGTTGGAAAAATCGCTATTAGCGTGTCTGATAGGCGTCAAAACGAGGGCGAATAGGCAAAGCAGGCGTGTTGTCAAGCAGGGAAGTGATAAACTCATAGACTATATTGATTCGGAGAATTGCTGTTTATGGAATTGTCTGCGCTTTCAGCGTTGTCTCCGCTTGATGGGAGATATATTAGGAAAACTGATGCTTTAAGACCGATCCTTTCAGAATCAGGGTTTATGCACCATCGCGTTAAGGTCGAAATAGCATGGTTGTTAGCATTATCTCAGGCAGGGTTTTCTGAGATCGCTTCGTTCTCTCCCAGAACTACCCGGTTTTTGCAGACGCTTGTTGAGGACTTCTCTGTTGATGATGCTGCTAGGATCAAAGAAATTGAAGCTATTACCAATCATGATGTAAAAGCTGTTGAATATTGGATTAAGGAAGCAGCGGGTTTGAAATTGCCTCAAGAGCTGGCGGGGTTGCGCCCCCGTAAAATAAACATTGACCCAGAGGTTGCCAAAGAAATTGAACCCGTTGCAGAATTTATCCATTTTGCCTGCACATCTGAAGATATCAATAACACTTCCCATGGCATGATGATTAAGGCTGCCCGAGATGACGTGCTTCTGCCGACATTACAGGCCGTGATTGAAAAATTGCGCAGTATGGCTCATGAAAATGCGTCATTAGCTATGCTTGCAAGAACCCATGGTCAGACAGCAAGTCCTACTACTTTGGGTAAAGAAATCGCCAATATTGTTTCAAGATTGAAGCGGGCAGCGGACAGGGTCAAGGCTGTAGAAATCATGGGCAAGATGAATGGGGCAGTTGGTAATTACAATGCCCATTTTTCTGCTTATCCTGATATTGACTGGGAAAGTTTTTCCAAAAATGTTGTTGAAAATTACTTGGGATTGACTTATAACGAATACACCATTCAAATTGAACCACATGACTACATTGCAGAACTGTTTGATGCGGTTGCGAGGGTCAATACCATATTGATTGATATGAATAGGGATATCTGGAACTATATTTCTTTAGGTTATTTCAAACAGGTTACCAAGGCTGGAGAAGTGGGTTCCAGTACAATGCCACATAAAGTCAATCCCATTGATTTTGAAAACTCGGAAGGAAATTTGGGTGTTGCGAATGCTTTACTGAAGCATATGGCGGAAAAATTGCCGATTTCGCGCATGCAGCGAGATTTGACTGATTCGACAGTCCTGCGTAATATTGGTATTGCTTTGGGCTATACGGTTTTGGCGTATGATAGCTGTTTGAGGGGGTTGAGCAAGCTCGAGGTCAACACCAATAAGATCTCTAGTGATTTGGAAAATGCTTGGGAAGTTTTGGCTGAGCCTGTCCAGACGGTTATGCGCCGTTATGGAATTAGAAATCCTTATGAACAGCTTAAAGCATTGACCCGGGGTAAGGGGATTGAGAAACAGGAATTGCATACATTTATCCAGGGATTGGCACTTCCTGAGGAAGCTAAAGAAAGATTATTGAAATTGACTCCTGCGACTTATACAGGGATTGCTTCGAAATTGGCAATGAAGATTTAATGGAATTTTTACTGAAGAGAGCAAGAAAATCTTAAGAAAGGAAGGAAGGGATCATGGGGTTTATGAGAAAATGTTTGGGAACAGCACTGGTTTCCCTGGCTGTTGTATCTGTCACAGCACAGGCCGATGAAACGAAGAGTTCATTTACACCAGACAGCATTTCCTTTGAAGTCGGTGCAGGCGAGCATGTCCAGCTCGCCCGTGTTGGTTTCCAGTGGGATTGGAACAAAGACTGGTTCAGAACAGAAAGTGGTTATCATCTGAACGGCTACTGGGATTTGAATTTGGGCTGGTGGCATGGCGATCGTCATCAAGACAAAAATCAGGATCAGGATCTGGGAGTTATTGGTTTGACACCAGTATGGCGTTGGGAAAATGCAAACAAAAAAGGTTTCTATGCAGAAGCTGGTATTGGTATCAGTTTCTTTTCTGAAACTTATAATAATAATGATAACAAGATGTCGACATCTTTTGAATTCGCAGATCATATTGGCGTCGGTTATGTCTTCAACAATAACTTCGATTTGGGACTGAGGATTCAGCATTACTCTAATGCCGGTATAAAAGATCCTAATGATGGCGAAGAATTCATTGTTTTGCGTGGTGCATATCGTTTCTAATGATGGTTTCTTGACATACAGACGGGAACATACGTGAGTAGTAAAAAAGAGAGACCTAAAATTGCCTTCGTTGGCATCGGGTTGATGGGGTTTCCTATGGCTTCCCGTCTGCTTAAGGCAGGTTATCCATTGAGGGTATGGAACAGAACCCATGAGAAGGCATTGCCTTTGGCGAAATTTGGAGCATTAGTGCTAACAACTCTTGAGGAAGCAGTTAAGGGAGTAGATGTCGTCATTACCATGCTTGAAGCAGGTCCGATTGTGAAAGAAGTTGTGCAGTCAATATTGCCATATCTTTCTGCTGGGGCGCTGGTTGTCGATATGAGTTCCACTAAGCAGTCTGAAGCTATTGATATCGCTCAAATGCTGGCAGCAAGGCAGGTCGCTTTCATGGATGCCCCTGTGTCTGGTGGTGTGGTTGGCGCATCAGCAGGTACACTAGCGATTATGGTAGGAGGGGATCAGAAGGATTTTCTGCGTGTTGAACCCTTGTTCAAGGTTTTTGGACATTCGACTTTAGTTGGCCCTGTTGGTAGTGGGCAGATTGCAAAACTCTGTAATCAGCTGATCGTTGGAGGGACTATCGCTATTGTGGCTGAAGCCATGTTGCTGGCACAGGCAGGAGGAGCTGATCCGGCAGCGATGCGGCAGGCAATTAGGGGAGGATTTGCAGAGAGCCGTATTCTAGAACTTCATGGTCAGCGTATGCTTGATAGGGACTTCAGACCAGGCGGACAGATTAAGACCCAAGCAAAAGACCATGCTAATATCTTGGATGTAGCAACAACAGCAGGGCTTCAAATTCCTTTGACAGTAATGGTTGCCAAATTGTTTAACAGTCTTCTCGAAGAGCATGCAACAGCAGATCAAGCAGCAGTTTTGCTGGCAATTGAGAAGATTAACGAAGACAAAGGTATCCGCTTAGGAACCTCTGAAGACAGGTTTTAGTTAGAGAGTTAAGTTTTAAGCAATTCTTCCCTAAAAGTGAATTGGTTAAGCTGTCAAAAGAGGTGTTCCCCTGTCAAATCCTGCATACACAGAGAAAAACAGACGCATGGTATCAGGCGTCTGTCCAGAAAAGAGAAAAGCCTGTCA
>CAZWTQ010000068.1:0-8283 GCA_964636975.1 uncultured Oxalobacter sp.
TCCTTTTCACCACTTCACGAGGATAAGCACTGGTTTCATGTTCCTCTGAACATTTCTTTTACTTCAATCAAACGGTTCTTGACATCAAGGAACAGAATGATGAATGGCTCATATTTCATATTTCCTGTTGTGGTAGTAGCATCGCAGATACTGTTTGACACTATCAGAAGAAGTCAGGACTATTTCTTTCTACTTAATCCCTCAGTCAACAATCGTTTCGATATTTCAGCAACAGCCGTCAAGAGTGTCATTTTGGCAATATCGATTCCCTTGACAGCTTGCAGATCCTTTTTTGTTCCTGTCAATAATAATGCCGAAAAAGAGCCAAAACGACTCATAATTTCACGGCCGAGTTACACCGCACTTTTTCCCTGGTAACTTGTCCTGAGGAAAATCGCCAACGATTCCGCATCTGTCAATGCGTCAGCATTCCATTTCAACAATTTTCCCGAGAACGTCCATCGATCAGCCAGTCGGCGATTGCCATAGAATGCCCTATAATGTCAAGGATTAGAATTGGCGGTATTCAAATCCATGAAACCGCTTAGTATATGCTTAACATATTGTACTGAAATTTCTAATGAAACTGATCCTTGCTCAACCTCGAGGCTTTTGCGCCGGTGTAAAACGTGCCATTGAAACGGTTGAGCAGGTACTCACCCTGCTCGGACCTCCGATTTATGTCAGACATGAAATCGTCCACAATACCTATGTCGTCAGGAGTCTGCGGGAAAGAGGAGCCATCTTCATTGAAAACCTGGATGAGGTTCCTCCCAACAGCATTCTGATTTTTTCCGCACATGGAGTTTCTCGTGCTATCCGACAAGATGCTGAAAAACGGAACCTAACCCTGTTTGATGCTACCTGTCCTCTAGTAACCAAAGTCCATGCTGAAGTTCTTCGCAAACGGCATGAAGGACATGATGTAATTGTCATCGGGCATAAAGGACATCCTGAAGTGGAAGGTACCATGGGACAATCTGAAACAGGTATGCATCTTGTCAGCCATATCCATCAAATTGACCAAATCACAATTCCTGACCCAAGCAGGGTTGCTTACGTTTCCCAAACCACTCTATCCGTGGACGATACTGCCACCATCATTGAGGCCTTGAAGAATCGGTGGCCAAAAATTTCATCTCCCCAGAAAAATGATATCTGTTATGCAACTACAAACCGCCAGGAAGCAATCAGGAAACTGTCCATGCAGGCAGACCTAATCTTGGTCGTTGGTAGTGCGAACAGTTCCAATTCAAACCGTTTAAAGGAAATGGCCGAAAAGAATGGCACTGAGGCATATATGGTGGACAGTGCTTCTCAAATCCAACCTATTTGGCTGACAGGGCATAAATGCATCGGCATCACTGCAGGGGCTTCTGCCCCTGAAATCTTGGTTCAGGAAGTTGTTGAATTGTTGATCGGCTATGGTTACAACGAAGTCAGTGAACAGGAAGGAATACCTGAAACCGTTTCCTTCAATTTACCCAAAGGACTCCGTGACACCAAGATATAGAAAAACAGAGGATAATTCTTCCTGATGATACTCTTCCCCCCCCCTATCGGATATCTCGGGAAATCAGCACCGATTTTATGGTAGAATCAACGGTTATCCGAATTAACTTTTCATGGGAAGAAAAACATGTCCGGACATAGTAAATGGGCTAATATCAAGCACAAAAAAGCGGCAGCAGATGCAAAACGAGGCAAAATCTGGACCCGCTTGATCAAGGAAATCACTGTTGCCGCTCGCCTAGGCGGTGGCGACATCGACAGCAATCCTCGCTTACGTTTGGCCGCAGATAAGGCTTTTGCCGCCAATATGCCCAAAGAAAACGTGAAGCGGGCTATTGCTCGTGGCATCGGTGCCCTGGATGGGGTGAACTATGAAGAGGTTCGTTATGAGGGCTACGGCATCAATGGTGCTGCAATCATTGTGGATTGCTTGACTGACAACCGTGTCAGAACCGTCGCAGATGTCCGTCATGCCTTCACAAAATACGGTGGTAATATGGGTACAACTGGTTCAGTGGCGTTCCAGTTCAAGCACTGTGGTCAGCTGATGTTTGCACCTGGCACTGATGAAGAAGCCCTGATGGAAACGGCCTTGGAAGCCGGTGCCGATGATGTCATTACCGATGAAGAGGGTGGCATTGAAGTCATCTGTGAGCCCAACAACTTTGTGACCGTCAAAGAAACTATCGAAGCAGCGGGTTTCACACCAGAAGTCGCTGAAGTTATTATGAAACCGGAAAACGAAACAGAATTCACTGGCGAAGCTGCTGAAAAAATGCAGAAACTTCTGGATGCACTGGAAGATCTAGATGACGTTCAAGAAATTTATACTAATGCTATTATTGTTGATGACAATGATGAATAGGAATAAGTCACTAGGTCGGATTCTGAAAACCTTTGAACACATTTAGGAATATTTTGATGAAGATTCTTGTGATTGGTTCCGGAGGACGTGAACATGCGCTGGCATGGAAACTGGCACAATCTGAAAGAGTGCAGAAAGTGTTCGTTGTGCCTGGCAATGGTGGCACAGCATCGGAAGAAAAATTGGAAAATATTTCTGTTTCAGGTTTTGATGCACTGGCAGATTTTGTTGAACAACATGACATCGCTTTTACAGTTGTTGGTCCTGAAGCACCTTTGGCAGCAGGAATTGTCAATGTTTTCCGTTCTCGAGGGCTGAAAATCTTTGGACCGACTAAAGAGGCTGCTCGGCTGGAAAGCTCCAAAGATTTTGCCAAAGCTTTCATGAAACGGCATAACATCCCGACTGCGGACTACCAGACCTTTACTGATCCTGAACAAGCCCATCAATATATCGATGTAAAAGGAGTGCCGATTGTCATCAAGGCTGATGGGCTGGCAGCAGGGAAAGGTGTAGTTGTAGCGACTTCCCTGCAACAGGCTCATGAAGCGGTGAATATGATGCTGTCTGGCAATAAGTTTGGTGAAGCTGGCTCTCGTGTGGTCATTGAAGAATTCCTTGAAGGAGAAGAAACCAGTTTCATCGTCTTGGTTGACGGTAAAAATATCTTGCCTTTAGCAACAAGCCAGGATCACAAGCGTCTGAAAGACCGTGATGAAGGACCCAATACTGGCGGGATGGGAGCATACTCCCCTGCACCGATTGTGACACCATCGTTGCATGCAAAAATTTTTCGGAAAATCATTGTCCCGACAGTAAACGGCATGCTCAGCGAAGGCACCCCTTTCACGGGTTTCTTGTATGCTGGACTGATAATTGATAAGGATGGCAACCCCAAGACCTTGGAATTCAACTGTCGCATGGGTGATCCAGAAACTCAGCCTATCATGTTTCGCATGAAGAGTGATTTCGCATCCGTCCTTGAACATGGCGTGAACGGAACATTGGATCAAGTTGAATTATCTTGGGACAGACGTATTGCCCTAGGGGTTGTCCTTGCTGCTACAGGTTATCCTGACAATCCCCAGAAGGGAGCCGTTGTTACAGGAATTCCTGCTGAAACAGAAAATGGAAAGGTTTTCCATGCGGGAACAAAATTGGATACACATGGACAGCTACTAGTTTCCGGTGGCAGAGTTCTTTGTGTAGTCGGTCTTGCTGATACCATGCGTTCTGCCCAACAGAGTGCTTACCGACTGGTCGAAGCCATCCATTTTAAAGGAGTTCAGTACCGCAAGGATATTGGTTGGCATGCACTAAAACCCCGTGAAACCGCTTGATAAAATGTATTGAAAATACTACCGAAACTGACAGGAATAGGATTAAGTTGGTACAAAAATGCACGTTGCTACTGGGAGGCAGTTTTGATCCTCCCCACTCTGGACACGTTGAGCTTGGTAAATATTTCTGCCATATCTTTAAGACGGATACATTACGTCTTATTCCAGCAGGAAACCCTTGGCAGAAGGCATTATCGCCAGTTTCTCCCGCCCATCGTATCGTCATGCTGGAACGGGCTTTTGGGGACACTGGGTTGATCTTCACCATTGATCGGCAGGAAATCGAACGCGAAGGTGCGACTTACTCGTTCGATACCTTGTCAAATATCCGCCGGGAAGTTGGACATCAATCCTCGCTGATTTTCTTAATGGGAGCTGACCAGTTGCATCGCCTGCACACTTGGCATCGGTGGCGTGAATTATTGAACCTGACAAACCTTGCCGTCGCCGTGCGTCCAAATTCGCCTCCCCCTCTAGAAGGTTTGCCCCCTGATGTAGCAGAAAAGATTTTGCCGCGTCTTGCGGAGCCCGACGAGATCACGACCATGCCAGCTGGAAAAATCCTGATCAACGATGTCCTACATATAGACATTTCCTCAACGGATATACGCAACGCCCTACGGAACGGACAAAACCCCGGCTCATTGATTCCACCCGCTGTACTTGACTATATCAATGACCATCAACTTTATAGGGATTAAATTATGAATGACACCAATGCGTTACTGACTCTGGTTGTTGATGCCCTCGAAAACGTGAGGGCCACAGACATTGTTGTGTTTGATACAGCCCGACTCACCAGCCTTTTTGAACGCATCGTTATTGCCAGTGGCGGTTCCAGCCGTCAGACAAAAGCTCTCGCTACTTCTGTGCGGGACAAAGTCCAAGAAGCTGGTGGCAACATCATCAGCATTGAAGGTGAAAATACTGGTGAATGGATATTAGTTGACTTGGGAAGCATCATCGTCCATATCATGCAACCAATTGTCCGAAACTATTACCGCTTGGAAGAAATCTGGGGTGGTGAGAAAATCGATTTAGTAACCATCAAACTATTCTCTAGAAACAACGACTGAGAGCTCCCATGCAAATTATGGTAATCGCAGTTGGGCATAAAATGCCTAGCTGGATTGAAGATGGTTTCAAGGAATATACTAAGCGAATACCTGCTGAATGGCGCTTTTCTATCAAGAGACTTAAGCCTATTGAACGCAGCAAAAACCGTTCCGCAGAATCTGTGATGGTAGCAGAAGCTACCCGTATTCGTGCCGCCATTCCGAGAAATGCAAGGCTGATTGCATTGGATGAACATGGCGAAGAACTAACCACCATAGCATTGGCTGACAACATTAAACGCTGGCAACAAGACAGCAGGGATATTGCTATCATCATCGGCGGTGCTGATGGATTGGATCCATTGCTTAAGAAACAGTCTGAACAACTCATCCGTCTGTCTTCACTGACACTGCCGCATGGGATAGTACGTGTCCTGCTGGCAGAACAACTGTATCGTGCCTATACCATTCTACAAAACTACCCATACCATCGAAATTGACTGCTATGGAAAAAGTGTCTTTGCCGGACTGTATCTGGCTTGCATCCAAAAGCCCGCAACGGCAGAAACTGCTGGCTCAGCTAGGTGTTGCATTCGATACCCTGCAACCGCCAGAACAAGATACTGAGCACAGTGATATGGTGGATGAGTCCATCCACGCTGGTGAACCTGCCTATGACTATGTCAACCGTCTTTCGCAAGAAAAAGCAACTTATGCCTGGCAATACCTAGTCAAAACAGAGCGAGCCAAACGACCAGTTCTGTCGGCAGATACAACTGTTGTCATTGACGGCAGGATACTAGGGAAGCCCACCAACAGAAATGAGGCACGTGCCATGATGAAAGCACTTAACAACCGTACACATCAAGTTCTGACTGGTATCGCCATCAAATGGAAGGAAACCATGCTGTCATCGGTACAAGCTTCTGACGTAACTTTTGCGCTATTGGACAATGCCCAGATTGAAGCTTATATTGCGACTAATGAGCCTTATGACAAAGCAGGTGGATACGGCATACAGGGACTAGCGGGGAAGTTCATTGTCCGTATCAATGGCAGCTATTCCAGCATTATGGGATTACCGCTATATGAAACAGCAGAACTATTGAGGAAAATCGGGATTGCAATCGAATGAAAGAAGACATTCTCATTAATATCTCTCCCCAAGAAACTCGCATTGCTATCCTTTCTGAAGGAACGGTCCAAGAACTGCATATTGAACGCTCCCAAACACGGGAACTGGCAGGTAATGTTTACCTTGGGCAAGTTGTTCGTGTCTTGCCAGGGATGCAGTCTGCCTTTGTTGATATCGGGCTTGAACGAGCTGCTTTTCTGCATATTGATGATATCCTTGAAGCTCACTACAACGAAGAAGGACAAAACAAAATCATTCCAATTGAACGGATACTGCAGGACGGTCAATCTGTCATGGTTCGTGTCATCAAAGATCCTTTGGGAACCAAAGGTGCCCGACTGTCCACACAGATTTCCATAGCAGGTCGTCTGTTGGTTTATCTTCCCAAAGAAAAGCATATTGGCATTTCCCAGCGTATTGAAGATGAAAAAGAACGGGAAAATCTGAAAAAACGCATCCAGCAAATGGGACGGGGCGCCAAAGGTGGCTACATCATCCGCACCATAGCAGAAGATGCATCAGATGATGATCTGGAATCTGATATGAACTTCCTTCAAAAAATCTGGCAGTCCTTGGAAAGTAAAGCACATATTTCCCCTGCTCCAACACTGCTTTACAAGGATCTGACGCTTTCCGAAAGGATCCTACGTGATTTTGTCCATGAAGAAACCCACCGTATCCTAGTTGATTCCCGGGAAGAATTTATCAAACTGCAAGGATTCGCAAAATCCTACACGCCGGATATCTTGGAAAAGCTGATCTATTATGAAGGGGAGCGCCCTTTATTTGACCTCTACAATGTAGAAAAAGAGATTGAATATGCCCTCTCACGTCGAGTTGATTTGAAATCTGGAGGCTATCTGATTATAGACCAAACAGAAGCCATGACAACTATCGATGTCAACACTGGAGGTTTTGTCAATGGGCGCACCTTTGATGACACTATCTTTAGAACCAATCTGGAAGCTACTCATGCCATCGCCAGGCAGCTGAGGCTACGTAACCTAGGGGGCATCATCATCCTGGATTTCATTGACATGGCGAAACCTGAACACCAGCAGACGGTCATTGAAGAACTACACAAAGCATTAGCACTTGACCGTACAAAAGTCTCAGTCTCTGCCCTGTCAGCTCTTGGGCTGGTTGAAATGACCCGAAAACGTACCCGTGAATCATTAGCACATGTGCTATGCGAACCTTGCCCCATTTGCAATGGTAAAGGTCAGATCAAAACCGCCCAGACAATCTGTTACGAGATCATGCGGGACATCAGTCGAGAAGCAAAACAGTTTAATCCACAGGAATTTCGTATCCTTGCTTCGCAAATCGTAATTGATCGATTCCTTGAAGAAGAATCTCAATATTTAGCAGGATTGGGCGATATCATTGGCAAGCCTATCTCCCTACAAGTTGAACCGTCGTATTATCAGGCTCAATATGATGTTATTTTGATGTAGTGTGCACAAAAATAATGCTTATATCCCTGCCCTGACTCATCGAAAACCCAATCACAGATATTTCGTCACTGAAGGGAAAACCATGTCGGAATTGAGCAATTTCATGCAGTTGTGATGTCCCAAAGGACATTCCCGTTTCTGACATGGTGCACAGGACAAGTTAAGAGAGATGATTTCAGAATATTTCGAAAAAGGGGGGGTATGAAAATAATCAGTTGATCCATAGATAGCAACTACTGGCTTCTCAAATGCTGAAGCGATATGCATCAGTCCCGAATCATTTGTGACCATCAGGGTAATCTGTGAAATAATGGCAATCGCTTCTTTCAATGAGGTTTTACCTGACAGATTGGTAACCTCAGGCACTGCTAATTTGATAGGTTCACAGGCAACCTTGTCATTATCAGAACCCATCAGGATAATCTGGACATCTGGATAAGCGGTAAGTATTTTTCTGGCGAGTTCAGCGAATTTATCATCAGGCCAACGTTTGGCAGAACCGAATTCTGCCCCGGGAGCAAAAGCAACGAGGCGGCTATCCTTTGCTAATTTCAACTTTTCAAAAGTCTGATTAACTTCCTCTTCGGAAACGAACATAGCAGGTACAGGATAGTCCTCACTTTTGCCAACTGCATCTGCTGGAACTTCTGCTAGAGCCGCATAGAATGGAATCATTGGACGAGGATGGGCTTTATCATCATGGTGGATGGTATTGAGTAACCCGTAACGTTTTTCACCCAGATAACCGATACGCTCTGGAATACCTGCCATCCATGGAATCAACGCATATTTAATCGTATTTGGCAAGATATACGCTTGGTCATAGCCATTTTTCCTAAGCATCTTAGCCATCCTCCAACGTTCTCCTAATTGCAACTTGCTATGCTTAAAAGGGGTTGGAATAACCGTATGAACCTCT
>CAZWTQ010000069.1:0-2295 GCA_964636975.1 uncultured Oxalobacter sp.
TACAGCATTGATGAAAGAAAAAACGGAAGAACTGCTAGAACAGATCAGGGTGTAACCCAAAACGTAAGAGAACGGAAACCATTACAACTTATGAAAGCCATCCTTAAAAGAGCATCATAAAGATATCTCTCTGAATATTCTTATGATATAGAGGGACTGTTTTATGTTTTATAAGGCTGCCTTAGCAAGAGCAATCAGTCCTGATGTTGAACTGTCATGTTTAAAAGCTGTCTCTCCAGTAAGTTCATGATGGATATGAGTTGCCAAAACCTTACCTAATTCAATACCCCACTGATCAAAACTGTTGATATTCCAAATAATCCCCTGAACAAAAACCTTATGCTCATAGAGAGCCATCAACGCACCAAGCGTTTCTGGACAAAGCTCATTCATAACAATGGTATTACTGGGACGATTGCCATCAAACCGCTTCTGTTTAAGCAATGCTTCAATCTGATCAGCTGGTACACCCTTAGAAACCATATCTTCTCTAGCTTTCTTCTTATCCCCTCCCAGCATCAATGCTTCAGACTGGGCAAAACAATTTGCTAACAACAATTCATGATGTTGCTTAAATGGATGGCTGGATTTTAGCACTGCAATGAAATCAACAGGACAGATATCTGTTCCCTGATGAAAGAACTGGAAATAAGAATGCTGACCATTGGTTCCTGTATCTCCAAAAATAATCGGTACTGTTTCATAAGTCACCGGCTCACTGTCTTTCTGGACACTTTTACCATTGCTTTCCATCTCAAGTTGTTGTAACCACCGAGAGAAAACAGACAAATCCTCATGATAAGGGGCTACCGCTAACGCATGATACTCTAAAAAATTCCTGTTCCAGATACCCATCAGTGCCAACAAAACTGGCATATTCCGATCAAGTGGTGCATACCTGAAATGGACATCCATTGTATGGGCGCCAGACAGAAATTCCATGAAATGGTTGACACCCACTGCCAACATCACGGGTAGACCAATTGCAGACCAGACTGAATAGCGACCACCAACCCAATTCCAGATGGGATAAATATTTTCTTCTGGAATGCCAAAAACTTTTGCCTCATCAATATTAGCGGTCACTGCTACAAAGTGCTTCTTGATATCTGAAACCGCTGCACCAGCAGCTAAGAGCCATTGGAGAGCAGATTTAGCATTTAGAACCGTTTCCTTCGTTGTAAACGACTTAGACGAAACAATGAACAATGTCGTTTCTGGATTGACTGTGGCTAAAATAGACTCTAGTTCATGTCCATCTACATTGGAAACAAAATGCACTGAAACCTTTTGAAGATGATAACGACGCAGTGCTACCACTGCCATGCGGGAACCAAGGTCAGATCCACCAATACCAATATTGATAACATCCGTAATCTGCTTACCGGTAAACCCTTTCCATTCCCCAGAATGAATTTTCAAGGTCAACAACTCCATATTTCCCAACACGGATTGGATCTGTGGGACAACATCCATGCCATCAACGAAAATTGATTCAGCGTAGGAAGAACGCAATGCTGTATGCAACACAGCCCTGTCTTCACTGACATTGATTTTCTGACCAGCAAACATCGCATCACGGACAGAGGGAACACCACATTCTTCAGCCAAGCGCAACAATAATTGCACTGTTTCAGGAGTTATCTGATTCTTCGAATAATCAAGTAACACCCCTGCTGCAGATACAGACATTGATGGGAAACGGTTTGGTTCCGACTGAAACAATGACTTGATAGAAACAGCTTTCAAAAGAGAACAATGGGATGTCAGTTCTTGGTGAATTTTCACTGAGGGAAATTTTTTATCCATAAATTTGATATAACGCATGTAATCAAGGATGATTCAAAGAATTATTCCGGATAACTAAATTGATTTAAACCAACCATATTAGAAAATGCCTACTAAGCCAATCAGGCAAAGCAGATTGATAGTGCTTGTTTCCCATAGGTATTAGCAGTCAAGTTTACCGCTCAGCCGACTAGAGTATATCGTAACACGGCAATCCTCCATTTTTCACTATTTAGGAAAATCATCTATTACCATGATGAAGAAGCAGAATTATCTGGAGGTGAGGCAGATACAACTGAAACCCATCCTTAGCGAACGACGCAAAAGCAATCCTGAGCATAAAGCATTAGAAAAAGTAGCTATTTCCCCAAACTGCTAAAGTACAATCTCCTAGAGCATGTGTGAAATAGGGATTCCTACTATATTTTTAATATACCATCTTCCTTATACATACACGATACTAGGTTGAAACACTGATAACAACAAAATGGGGGGGGGAGAGGGGAT
>CAZWTQ010000069.1:2305-8240 GCA_964636975.1 uncultured Oxalobacter sp.
CGCCCAGGGGATTCTCCGATCAATCAGAACTAGGAAACAAACGCATTTCTTAAATCTGCCGGAATGCTGGCTGGCACCCCCGCCATCTCGGATACGATCTTTGGGCAATAATATCAGTTGTCAAACTGGAGTTCTGACTTCAGATGTCAGAACCTTCTGCAACATCGCAAAACTCTGCTCCCAGTTCAAGAACTGATTAGGTTTTGGCATTGGAACAGGTTCATTGCCCACAATCTTACCATGCAACTGTTTGACTGCTTCTGCCAGACCCTTACCATCCCCAGAGAAATAGCTGGCTCCATCCTGTGCAATTTCACGGAAAATCGGTATATCCCGTAAAAGCAATGGTCGTTTGAACCATGCCCCTTCAGCCACGGGAAGACCATAGCCTTCTACCTTGGATGCAAGCACGACTGCTTCAGCATGCCTATAAAGGTAATGGAGCGTCATATCGTCTGCATTACGCAACCAGAACAGCTTTTTCCCAAATTGCGGATGACTCAGGATTTTCCGTGACAGCCGATGGACATTCCACCCACGACGTCCAACAATGACTAAATTCAGGTCATAATTTTCAGACCAGAGTTTCTCAAATCCATCAAGCAGATCATCATACCCTTTTCGAGGTTCTATAGTTCCAACCTGCAAGAAATAAGGAGAAGCGCCTTCAGTCGTAATAGCTTGGACTTTTGGGTCATCACACGTATCATTTCCCACAATACCTGATTGGATATCTGCCCCAAGATGAAACCAGTATTTCTGAAACTTTCCCGGTAGTTTAATGTCATTAATCTTTACCCATTCCTCAAAAGCAGCCAGAGTTGTCTGAGAAACAGTAACAATGCCATCATACTGGATGATGTGATTTAGCCAGATTCTAAACAAACGGCTATCGCGTTTTCTGAAAAATTCTGACTGTAATTCAGGAATCATGTCATGAATCATACAAAGTATCCTGACGCCAACATTTCGTAATAATATAAATGTTTCATGCTCGAATTCAAGCTCATTGGGATTAACTGTTACATTAAGAAAAGTGTCACCTGGAGCAACGGTCATGATATCTTCATAAGCATCCAAGGCATTTCCTGATAAATTCTTAGAAAATTCCTTGGCAACATTGAATACCCCTGTGCCCAGATCCGCATAAACAGGAATCAGCTCGACCATATCAGAAAGTAACCCTGCCCTTGATAGATTTTTCACAACACGAGGGATACCTGAGCGGTTGTCCAGATAGGCAACAGCACCAAGATTCAGAAAAATACGGTGTTTACCATCATTCTCTCTTATCTGGAAAACTTTCTTCGCCTGTTCCTTGGTCAACGGGGAACGACACATCGAATACACTGGTATGCCAGCGATCCGCAACATTGATTTGAAATTAGGCTGTAGTTCCACATCAACTAATGGAAAAACCGATTTCACCCATGTTTTTTTTGTCTGTTGTGAGAACATTGATTTCTTTAGCCTTTACATTTGCAGGATTTTTATTTGCAGGACTTTCTCAGATTCTCCTGATGATGCTTCATTCGTTGGATCTTGGTCTTGGCAGAAGCAATTAAGGATTTTTCCTGGCTCAAGATTTCCCGTAATGGCATCTGGAAATATTCTTTCATAAACCGATAGATGTCCCGACTGGTGAGTTCCACATCCCGTGCAGAGAACAACAATCCAACTAAATCCTTGTTTCGCCATCTGGTTGGCACAGCATCTCTTAACTGTGCTCTATGTAAATCAATGACCGATATTTTCAGATTTTGTTCTCTACCTTTTTCCAGATCAAAGGGGCGATGCACCAGAAAATGTGCCAGATAACAGTCCCGATGATTGATGCCACATTGATGCATTTTCCGAATCATTTGTGCCAAACGCTTAATAATCATCCTCTTGATGGTTACCGACACCTCCAAGTCCTGAAGAACAATGCGTGCATCCCAAGAATAACCAATATCTTTGGTAATGATGAATGAGGTTTTGGACAAGGGATTCCTGCCTTTCTCACCATAAGCAACCCCTTCCATGGTATCTACGCCGTTTTTCGCCAGACGATGGATGGCATTCCATTCACGGTCTGCTCCCAGTACAGGTGTTCTTAGACGAATCAGGCTCTTTATCACATCCTTCATCTTTGTGCCATGATGAAGTTTTAGATAATAGCTTTTTTTATCTACTACAAAACGCAAAGTACGACGGGTCTCCAAAGCACGCTTGACATCTCCTGAAATTTTCTCAACCTCTTCAAATGCGTCTTTCCCTTTCCACAAAGTACGGAATGGTTCTTTTAAGATAAGTGTATCGGACATCGGTTTTTTCAAAAAGCAGGATACCCATTGAATTCCTGTCATGAAATTTAATTTACGGATCGATATTGTGCCAGAAATAGATTGAAATATCCATAATAAAAATACTACATTCCTCTTTCCTCTACCAAAAGATAGCATATTCGTAGATTTATTCTGATATGCGATAATCTTAAGTTATCTGGGTTATAATAAATAAAGCATTAAATTTTAATCAACCTACCCCAAATTTTCTGATATTAATAAATTAACCTATAAAAAAGAACTATCATTAATATAACAAGAATAACTATGACCAGTATAGATAGTTGGAATCTTTTACGATATTGAAGTATCTTTGAGTTCAGCTTATTATTCTCCAATCTATAATTTAGATATCAAAAAAGAAGCTTAATATCTATAAATTGAACTTCCTTTCAATAAATATAATATAAATAACTACCGAATTTCATACTATAAAGATGTATAATCCTAGCAGGAGGAGATAAAATAATCATATTCTGAAAAACAGAATCGATTAAGATATTCCTAACCATAAAGACCTTTTGATTTTACTTTTCCCTGTTTCATGAAATCAAAAATCCCCTGATATCCTTTCATCATCTCCGAAACATCAAAGACTATAACTCCTGAATTAAAACATTTGTCTGATGATTTTCTGAACTCAGGTTTTACTGCCAGAAATTCAGAGTAAGATAATTCATCAGAAGATTTTATCCATAAAAACATCGCTTCTAAATCTGCATACAATATACATAAATGCTCCTGAAACTTTCCTATTGAAATATTTTTTCAAGAATTCCGTCCGTTATCTATCAAGATACCACTCAATGGTCTTAATGATGCCCGTATCAAAATTCTCATCCGCTTTCCATTTCAACTCTTTTTCCAACTTTGAAGCATCTATTGCATAACGGAAGTCATGCCCAGGACGATCTACCACAAAGCTGATCAAGTCTTCATATTTCTTGTTTTCTTGCCTCGGTATTCTCTTGTCCAGCAATCTGCATACCGTTTTGACGATTTCAAGATTATTCCGTTCGTTATGACCACCAACATTATAGGTTTCCCCGCTTTTGCCTTTGTGATAGATGAGATCGACAGCTTTGCAGTGATCCAGTACATACAGCCAATCCCTGACATTGCTACCTGTTCCATAAACTGGAATCTGTTCTTCATTAAGGCATTTTCGAATGATGGTGGGAATGAGCTTCTCAGCATGCTGCTTAGGACCATAATTATTAGAACAATTGCTGGTGGTGATGTTCATCCCGTAGGTATGATGGTATGCACGGACAATATGGTCAGAAGATGCCTTACTTGCACTGTACGGGCTGTTGGGTGCATACGGTGTTTCTTCGGTGAAGTAACCGACCTCACCTAATGTGCCATAAACTTCATCCGTGGAAATATGGTGAAACCTCGCAGCATCATAACCGATTTTTGGTCGATTAGGCGCCACCATCCAGTACTTCCTTGCAATCTCGATGAGGGTAAAAGTACCGAAGATATTGGTTTCTATGAAAGCGTTAGGCTTTTTGATAGAGTTGTCGACATGGCTTTCCGCCGCAAAGTGGATAACGCCCTGGATATCGTGTTTTTTGAAAAGGTAATCTACCAACGCCTCATCACAGATATCTCCCTGAATGAAGGTGTAATTGGGCATGCCTTCACATTCCCTGAGATTTTTAAGGTTACCAGCATAGGTAAGCTTGTCGAGATTGATGATGTGGTAATCCGGATATTTCCCTGCAAAGTACGGAACGAAGTTGGAGCCGATGAATCCTGCACCACCCGTAACGAGGATGTTTTTCATCTATCTATCTCCTTTGCTTGTTCCTCTAGTGTTTTTCTATTACATTGTTTCAGTATTTCCCGAATGCAATCCTTGAGTGCTTTTCGCCAATGGCGGATGGTGATACCATAATCTTTTTTGATGTTAGCTTTATTGAGAACACTGTAGGCAGGGCGTACAGCCTTGGTAGGATACTGCCAGGTTTCAATGGGTTCAACTTTGCACGCAAGTCCCGCATCCTCCAAAATAGCGACAGCAAAGTCATACCAGCTACAGACACCCTCATTGGTGAAATGATGGATAGCTTTTGTACCTGACTTTATCTGTGGCAGTATTTGGAGAATGGCTTGTGCCAAATCCCCTGCATGAGTGGGGGAACCTATCTGATCGGCAACAACAGTAAGTTTTTCCCTTTCTTTTCCCAGTCGCAACATGGTATGAACGAAGTTTTTGCCTTCTAATGCATAAACCCAGGCAGTTCGAATAATGATAGCAGTTTCGGCTTCCTGAAGGACAGCATTCTCACCAGCAAGTTTGGTATGACCATAGACGGAGACAGGATTGGTAGTATCATCAGGCTTATACGGTAGATGGGCTGTACCATCAAAGACATAATCAGTACTGATATGAATAACGTTCCTACCATATCTGGCAAGATGTTTTGCACCAAGGTGATTGACCGCATCTGCCCAGATAGGTTCGTCTTCAGCTTTGTCAACAGAAGTATAGGCTGCGCAGTTGATGACAGTTTCTATCTGATGTTGTTCTATGTACTGTCTGACGGCATGCCTATCGGTGATGTCGAGCTCTTCCTTGTCGGTATAATAAACATTCGACTTTTCACCAAGGCGTTTCCTCAGTTCAGTACCCAATTGCCCTTTAGAACCAGTTATCAGGATATTCATAAAATAGTTTAATCTTCAAATCGAAATGCTAATTTTCAAAAAAATTTAGAATCAGAATAATCACTTTGAGATTTTCCTGATTTTTTCCATTAGATATGACGCAACATAAAGAGAACCTTCATTGCTAAAATGATCTCCATCCTTATATAGGATTCTATTATTCTTAACTGCATAACATTTTTTTTCATCGCACAAATATTTTGCCAAATCAACGACATGAACATTTGGAAATTCTTTTGCAATGGTCAAAATTTGTTTATTATAAATAGAAATGGATTCTGTATCATCATAGAACTTCCTGTCAAATACACCATTCTTCAACCGTCCAATAAAAGGGCGATCTTCCAACACTTTTGCATGGTAAGGTAATTCTGGATTATCCAGAACAACAAGCACTTTTTTTCCAAGATCTTTCAAGTAACTGAAGGTACGCCTCATACCATTTTCCATGATTTTACGTGGATTTTTTTCATTTGGATGAGAGAGGTCAACAATCTCTCCAAATGTCTTATGTGGTCGATGTGCAAGTAAAATAGTTTTAATTTCAGGGTGTTCTGTAATGTATTTATAGGCTTCTTGATGGAAACGATAAAATTCCTCATTTTCCAAAACATCAATAAACGGCGAAGTTCCTGAAGCAGGAAACACAACAACGCCTTCATCCCGATTGGTGAACTGTGTCAATCCAATAAATAGATGACCAGCATGGGAATCACCAATGATAGCAATATTATTTTTTCCTGACTCATGTTGAAAGCGACAACTTATACCCTTTATACTGTTCCACTTCGAAAAAAGGTCATTACATTTGAGATGGGATTCTTTTTTGACTTTTTCAAAAAAATTATTCTTCTCAATAGTCTGAGAATCTAGATATCTCTGAGGGATTCCTTTTTTTGCAGAAATAGTCAGTCCAATTGAGCCTAATACAA
>CAZWTQ010000070.1:0-8096 GCA_964636975.1 uncultured Oxalobacter sp.
CGCTACCAGAACCGAAGAATGGATTTCCGCTTCCACTCAAATTGATTGATGGAATGAATAGATAAAAAATCCGGGCGGGGTTATAGATAACAGGGAATATCCCGCCCGGATTTTTTAAAGCAAATGGAAACGGATGTGGTACCAGGGTATGTTATTTGGAACCGCAAATCAGTGAACGGAGGGCACCGGCTTTAAAGGCGCTATCGACGACGTCATGTTCCATTTCCCGATCGAGGTAACCGCCAAGTTTAACTTCAATTTCCGCATCTTTCATGACCGTGGAGCCACTGGAACAGTTTGTGCTGTAATGTTTGAATGTCGTATCTTTGTCATCTTTGTCAACTTCCTTAATCCAGATGCCCTGACGGCTGCTCTTGTCTTTTACCCGATAGTAGAGGGTTTCATCATAACGATCTTCCCAAACCTGCCATTTGGCATTTAGCAATTCTCCTTGAGGGATGTTTGCAGGTGAACTGCCAGCATTGGCATGGACGGATGGAATAAGGAATCCCATTCCCAAAAGTGAGGCAATCAGCAGTTTTTTCATGGTATTTTATCCTATAACGATAGTTGTTTTTTCTGTTAAAAATCCCCTTGACGGTATCTTTTACCGCCATGCCTCTGATTATATCAGGAATGGCAACATATAGGATTCCAGTGTATGGCAGCAGGCAGAAATCCATTTCAGCCAAAGAGGTCTGGGTTTGGTTCAGGTGGGGGTAGTCTGCGTTTTTTCCTGCGGGGATGTTTCTGGATGGTTTCGCCAGCTACGGCGGTTGCTGGAGCAGGAATGGTCTGCAATCGGCTGAGTTGCCGGTGTATCCAGGTCATGATGAGCGTGGTCACATAATGTTGCTGGGCGGACGTGAAAGCCGTGCCGGATTCGATATGGTGCCATTTTTTCAGACAGTTCCGGCAGCATGTACCTGTGGCATGCTGGGCAATGAAGACGGGATGGCCTTTCATGGGGGTCTGGCTACCGTCATTCGGAATGAATGCGGGGGCAAGCCGTGTGGCAATCAGCTCATCAGCATGCTTGGCGATGATTTCGATGCCTTTTTCATGGATATACTGGATTTGCCGTGCCTTGAGATGCCAGCTCATGCGGAATTCGGAATGGGTAAGTGCCTGCAGTCTTTCAGCGATTCTGTCGGCTTCGTCTTCGAAGACGGCAGGATGATGATTTTTGTCCGGGGGAATAGGAACAGGGGATTGGGCAGTGGCATCTGCCCAGAAATCCAGCTGATGGGTATCTGTATCTGGCATGGGCGATTCAGAAGGGTATTTCAGGGTATAATTCCATTTTTCAACAGGAAACGGCACGACCGCCACTCATTATAACGACTATTGGGCAGGGGCAAGATGGCGAAGAAGTCTAAACGGGAGGTTCGGCAGACCTGCCAGGAATGCGGCAAGAAGTTTATGGGTAATCCACTTGCCCGGTATTGCCCTGAATGCCGCCAGGCGATTGTCAGGGAGAAAGAAGCCCTGCGGGCAGCCCGTCTCGCAAAAGGGGGAGGCAGTTCGGTAACGGATATTCCACAGAATCGGGGTAGTTTTGCCGGCTTTTTCAGAAAACACTTAACGTTCACCCGCCTGGCGATTGCAAATGTGGTGATCCTGGCTTTGATTCATGGCATCGCCGTGTTTATCTCGAATTCTTCTTCGGTATCCCTTGAGATGATTGCCAAGGCAGAAGATTTCCAGTCTTCGAGTTTTGCAACAGCCATCATTCTGCTCTGGGGTTGTGCGTTGCGGGGATTCCTCTGGTGGCGTGAGAAAAAAGGGCATGTGGACTGGAAAGACAATTATTGGAAACAGCTGATGACCTGGCTTGTCTGCCTGATCTTTACGGTTGGATTCTCGGCATTTCTGCTACTGCGTCCAGGACCGGCCTGAGTATCAGGCAATCGGGCAGGTACGATCAGAAAGGACGGTTTCAAACCGTCCTTTCTGTATTCCAGGATGAATCTGAATCTGTCTGCCAATCAGTTTTCCTGGACGACATAATCATCGTTGGCTGGAACCTGCTCGCTCTGGACATCAGGAACGACATAGTCATCTGGTGGTGGATTTTTGGAATGTGGTGGTGGTGGGCCGTAGCTACCCCGATGCCCGCCATGCGGAGCATAGTTACCTGCCATTGGAACGCTGTGCCCTTTGGCATACATGCACTGCTGGTAGGCGTTGTCGTACTGAATCTGTGCTACACGAGCAGATTCGCTTCCCTTGCTGGAACCTGCCAGAGTACCAAGTAGTAGTCCTGCACCGGCACCGATGGCTGCCCCCCGTCCATGACCATGGTCAACAGCAGCACCGGCAGCAGCGCCAATGGCAGTGGTGACGACAGCACTTTTGAGGGTGGATGCGGTGTCGTAGCTGCTTGGGTCATCTCCAACACGATCCAGCGCAAAATCACGGCATTCCTCATCATCGGTCTTGAACTGTTCAAAGGATGCATTCGGCCCCGGCATGACGTTGACGGATGGCCCTGTTGGAACGGAGGAACAGGCCGTCATCATGAGTGGGGCAAGCAACAGGAGATATTTTGGGTTAAAGGACATGTTGTTTCCTTTCGTTTGAAAAATGTTCTTTTCTCTTTTCCGTCATTTCTGGGCATCAGCCGGGAACGGGCGGACTTTCACCCATCTGGAGTTGCACTGCGATATGTAGGGGTAATAGCCCTGCGGGTTGTGGCAGTAATACCAGTAGTAGTCCCCATTATCGTCTTCCCTGCTAACATACTGCACAGGCTGCTGCACGATGACGGTCGAACTGCCATAATACGGATAATAGGGACGATAGTACCACGGATACCAGAAAGCGGGGGTCAGATCCATATAAAAACCGTAGGAACCATGCCAGTGGCGGTGATGCCCATGCCAGCGGTGATGGGGAAACCCGTGAAACCCGCCACCACGGAAACCGCCTCCGTGAAATCCCCCCCTGTGAAAGCCTCTCCCGCCGAATCCACCGCTACGGAATCCCCCACCACGGAAACCGCCGAATCCGTGATGTCCGCGGGCAAGGGCTGGCGTGGAGACAGCACCGACCAGACAGGCTGCGAGTGCCACAGCGAAGGCTTTTTTGATGATCTGTTTCATGATTGCCTCCTAAACCGTTCTGCCAGCTGGATTGAAAATTTCACTATATCCCCAAATGCAGGCGTTATCTAATTCTATTACCTGTTTGGCAGGAAAAGTTCAGGGATTTTGTAACAATTATTGTCACTTTGTAAGGTATGATAATCGGCGGTGAAAATAATATCCTGATGCATACTGCGAACGTATTTTTCCATGAATAGCGCACATTGGTTTCTTCTGACGGGAGGGTTGTTGCTAGCAATCGGGATTTCTTCATCGATCCTGAGGCGTTTGCCAGTATCTGCGGCGATGCTCTATCTGACGGTCGGCATTCTTGTCGGTCCGACGGGATTGAATCTCTTTCATTTCAATCCCCTCAAACAGTCCGCCTTTTTGGAAGCACTGACAGAGGTCGCTGTACTGGTTTCCCTGTTCTCTGCCGGGGTCAAGATGCCTGTACCGATTAATTTCCATCACTGGAAAGCGCCAATCCTGTTGGCGTCGACTTCCATGATGGTCAGCGTCGGGCTGACGACTTTGTTCGGCTACTATTTGCTGAAATTGCCGTTGGGTGCCGCTATCCTGTTGGGGGCAATTGTTGCGCCGACAGATCCTGTCCTGGCAACGGATGTCCAGAGCCGGCGTCCCGGGGATTCTGACCGGCTCCGTTTTACCCTGACCTGCGAGGCAGGCATGAATGATGGGAGCGCCTTTCCGTTTGTCATCCTGGGGATGAGCCTTCTGGCATTCAACCGGTTTGGTGACTGGATCTGGAAATGGGCACTTTATGATGTTGTCTGGGCAACTGTTGCTGGTATCGGGATTGGATGGGGCATCGGCTATCTGACAGGGCTTTTGGTGAGCCGTGTGCACCAGAAATACCGTAGCGGGCTTCTGGACGAGTTTCTGGGACTGGGGCTGATTGGCGTGGTCTACGGAATTTCAGAAAACTGTGCCGCCTGGGGGTTTCTGGCGGTGTTTGCCGCTGCGGTGGCTTTGCGTCAGGCGGAATCAAAAGCAGCCCAGCGTATTGCACAGGGAAAAAAGGTGTTTGCCCTGGATCGCAGCCTTGTCAGGCTTTCGGCAACAAGCAATAGCCATACTCATACGACAGGGGTAGTGCAAAAACCTATGGCGATGCCAGACGGGCAGCCATTTGTCAGTTCGAGCTCCCTGGTTTTTCATGAATATCTGGAACGGCTTTCCGAACTAGTACTGATTCTTTTGGTGGGCGGAACGCTTTTTATCAGTTCATGGAGTCTGCGCTCTGTCGGATTGGCACTGTTCCTGTTTTTTGCCGTCCGTCCGATGAGTGTCTATATCGGGATGTTGCCACAACGCAGGCTAAGACGGGTGAAGGGGCTTTCTGCCTGGTTTGGTGTTCGTGGTATCGGTTCCCTCTATTATCTGATGTATGTTATCAATAAGGGAATCCCGGAGCCATTGGCACTGGAGCTGATTCATCTAGTTCTGATTGTGGTTACGCTGTCGGTTATTGTGCATGGCTCGACGGTGAAACCGCTACTTGCCCTGTTCTGGTATAAAGGCGGTGACAGCGGGGAATAGGAATCTTCTGGCACATAAATCCCTGTGCGATAAACAACCGGTAGCTGTCAGATGGATGTTCCATGAATGACAGCCTGTCGGATTCCCGTATTCCTGTGCTTCTATGCTTGTTTAATGGCATTGATTTATATAGAATATCCTGCTGATTTTGGGAACGGTCAGGAGCCCGTTCCGTTGTTTCCTTTTTGCAAGAAAGAATAAAATTTAAATTTGGAGCAGAGATGTTTGCTAAAGACCACACCGTAGCCAAGGTTGACCCAGAGTTATGGGCTGCTATCCAGCAGGAAAACCGCCGGCAGGAAGAACATATTGAAATGATTGCTTCCGAAAACTATACCTCTCCTGCAGTTATGGAAGCCCAAGGTACCCAGTTGACCAACAAATATGCTGAAGGCTATCCCGGAAAACGCTATTACGGTGGCTGTGAATTTGTCGATGTCGTTGAAGCGTTAGCCATTGATCGTGTAAAGAAACTGTTTGGCGCAGATGCCGCGAATGTCCAGCCAAATTCCGGCTCCCAGGCAAATCAGGCAGTGTTTCTGGCTCTGTTGAATCCAGGCGATACGGTCATGGGGATGTCTCTGGCTGAAGGGGGGCATCTGACACATGGCATGGCATTGAATATGTCCGGAAAATGGTTCAATGTTGTCTCTTATGGTTTGGATGCCAATGGTGTCATCGATTATGACCAGATGGAGAAGCTCGCCCGCGAACATAAACCCAAACTGATTATTGCCGGAGCTTCTGCCTATTCCCTGAAAATCGATTTTGAACGGTTTGCCAGGGTTGCTAGGGAAACCGGTGCTTTCCTGATGGTGGATATGGCTCACTATGCCGGCTTGATTGCCGCCGGCGTCTATCCAAATCCGGTTCCTTATGCGGATGTCGTTACTTCCACTACCCATAAATCGCTACGCGGTCCCCGTGGCGGTTTCATTTTGATGAAGGCCGAACTGGAACGCAAGATTAATTCAGCAGTCTTTCCCGGTTTACAGGGCGGTCCATTGATGCATGTCATCGCCGGCAAGGCAGTAGCTTTCCAGGAAGCACTACAGCCTGAATACAGGAAATACCAGCAACAGGTGGTCAAGAATGCACAGGTTCTATGTGAAACCCTGATATCCCGGGGGTTCAATATTGTTTCTGGCAGGACGGAATCCCATGTCATGTTGGTTGATTTGCAGAACAAGGGTGTGACCGGCCGTCTGGCTCAGGATATTCTGGGACAATGTCATATTACCTGTAACCGTAATGCGGTGCCGAATGATCCGCAGTCTCCGTTTGTGACTTCCGGTATCCGTCTGGGTACTCCTGCCATGACAACCCGTGGTTTTGGGGAAGAACAGACGGCTTTGGTTGGCAATCTGATTGCGGATGTTATCGAAAACCATTCTGACAGGACAGTTCTGGATCGCGTAATGGCAGAAGTCAGGAAATTGACGGTAGCTTTCCCTGTCTATCAAAAATAATCTGAGTCAGACGTCTTCCATTTGGATGGCGCGGTAATGCGGAACAGGAAAAAAGGAAAACCTGCGGGTATCCCATTCCCGCAGGTTTTTTGTGCTTCTATACGGTAAAATTTTTCCAATGGGATACAGGCAGAGGAAAGGAAGGTCATGGAAGGAGTACAGGTTGGGAATGGAGTTGCCTTGTCAAATCATGAGTTTTTCATGCGTCATGCACTGGAGTTGGCTGGACGGTGTTCTGTCAGGACTTCTCCCAACCCGAGGGTTGGTTGTGTGATTGTGAAGGATGGTCGGATTATCGGTGAAGGATTCACTCAGCCTGTTGGTGGCAATCATGCCGAAATTGAGGCATTGAATCATGCGGTATCTATGAATGAGGCACTTCAGGGAACTACGGTTTATGTCACTCTGGAACCCTGTTCCCATCACGGACGCACACCGCCCTGTGCGGAAGCCCTGATCCGTGCCCGGGTCGGTAAGGTGGTTGTGGCGATGGAAGACCCTAATCCGCTGGTAGCCGGCCAGGGATTCCGAAAACTGAAAGAAGCTGGAATCGATGTGGAGTGTGGAGTGCTTGAGCAGCAGGCGCGGGAAATAAATCTGGGGTTTCTGTCTCGTGTTGAAAGGGGACGCCCCTGGGTTCGGGTGAAGATTGCCACCAGTCTGGATGGCAAAACTGCTTTGCCAAATGGTGAAAGCCAATGGATTACCTCGGAAGCCGCCCGTCTGGATGGACATCGCTGGCGGATGAAAGCCGATGCCGTGATGACAGGAATCGGTACGGTATTGACAGATGACCCCCAGCTGAATGTGCGGTTGCCAGATGCGGTGCGCCAGCCGATCCGTATTGTGGTGGACAGTCATCTGAAAACTCCGTTAGACGCCAGGGTGCTGGGGCAAGGCTCTGTCTGGCTGTTTGCCGCCAATGCCTCACCACTCCGAATTGATGCGCTGAAGGGAAAAGGAGCGGAAGTTTTTGCCGACATCAACGATACAGGCAGGGTAAATCTAGATGAGATGATGCAGATTCTCGCTGGACGGGAGATTAATGAAGTACATGTCGAGGCAGGAGCAACTCTGTCGGGAGCACTGGTTGAAGCAGGACTTGTCGACGAGCTGTTGCTTTATATGGCACCATGTTGTCTGGGCAGGGGCAGGGATATGCTGGGTATCCATGCCCTGTCATCATTGGAGGATCGGATTGCGCTGGATATCCGGGAAGTAACACCCATTGGCGAAGATTTGCGAATAGTCGCCAGGGTTCTGAATAAGAAAGGCTGAATATGTTTACAGGTATAATCGAGGCAGTTGGCAAGATCTGTTCTGTTACTCCACGGGCTGAAGGGGATAATGCAGGGGTTCGATTGGATGTCGAGGCAGGCATGTTGCCGATGGACAATGTCCATGTCGGAGATTCTATTGCCATTAACGGTGCTTGCATGACAGTTGTTGAAAAGACTGCTAATAGTTTCAAGGTGGATGTCTCCCGTGAGAGCCTTGACAGGACATCAGGGTTGGACAGGCTCGGAGAAGTCAATCTGGAAAAGGCACTGGCACTGGGAGACAGTCTGGGAGGACATCTGGTTTCAGGTCATATTGATGGTATTGGGACGGTTGTCCGGTTTGTACCTGTAGCGGAATCCCATGAGTTGGTGATTGAAGCTCCTCATGAATTGGGGAAATTTTTAGCATATAAAGGATCGGTGGCAGTTAATGGGGTTTCATTGACGGTTAACAGGGTGGAAGACGTTCAGACGGGTTGCCGTTTTTCCATCAATCTGATTCCCCATACTATTGAAGTTACGACACTGAAATATCTGACAGTAGGAGCAAAGGTCAATCTTGAGATTGATTTGATTGCCCGTTATGTGGAACGCATGCTGACAGCAGGCGCCCAGGCATCGTAGCCTGCCTCCATCCAGAATTACTCTAAATCCAATGGGGGATCCGTTTTCTCTTCAGAGTGTGTGACTAAAAAAGA
>CAZWTQ010000071.1:0-8013 GCA_964636975.1 uncultured Oxalobacter sp.
CAATATAATGAAAACTAATGAACATCAGCAAGGATGTCATACAAAAAATAACACCCAAAATCAGCACTAAAACGATTTCTTTCTTTGTAAGCGAGAAAGATTCCCGTCTGAGCGTCATCAGGCCAGCCAATATTAACGAGGCCAGCAGAAAGCGGAAAAACAATACTGTAGGGGCATTGATACCCAATTCATAAAGTCCCAACGCACCAAGCGGATTACATCCATAGAATGCAGCTGAAGCAATGCCACAGATAGTCCCCCTGATTTTTGGATCCATCAATAGCCAGCTCCTTTTTCTGGATGCATTCCTTTGCCCTGAATGTGCCTGTTCCCAGGGTAACGCCTGTCAAATGACCATTTCCAATGAAAGAAGATAAACAGAACTATGGCAGTTGCAGCGAAAGTCAAAGGTAATGCCAAGCGTTCAGACAATCCTAAAGTTTCAGGTGCCATGAAAAAATAAGCAGTGACAACTGTTGTCATGAAAACCGCCGGTATCAGCATGAACCAGTATTTTTTACGTCTGAGCGTCAGGTAGATGGTAACAGCCCAAAGCGTAATAGTCGCCAAAATCTGGTTGGTCCATGCAAAATAACGCCAGACAATGCTGAAATCGATGAACATTAACAGCAGACCGACAGCAAATAACGGTAACGAAACTAGCAACCGTTTGGCAAGGCTTCTCTGGTCAATCTTGAGAGCATCCGCCACAATGAGTCTGGCCGAACGGAAAGCCGTATCACCTGATGTAATGGGAGCTGCCACTACACCCAACACTGCCAAAGCTCCACCCAGTGTTCCCAACCAGTTCTGCGAAACAAAATTGACTACAAGTGCTGCATTACCACTGGTGAAGAAGGTCTGTCCTTCAGGAGTATGGAAGGCGAAATTCGCAGCGGCTGCCCAGATCAGGGCAACCATACCTTCGGCAATCATCGCTCCAAAGAAAATCGGTCTGCCTTGCCGTTCATTAGTCATGCAACGTGCCATCATGGGTGACTGGGTAGCATGAAATCCTGAAATAGCTCCGCAAGCGATGGTAATGAAAAGCATCGGGAAAATCGGCGTTGTTTCTGCTTTGGGGTGAGTATTCATCAAGCTATCCGTAATTTCTGGCAAGTCTGGCATATGAAGATACAGGCTAACCAGAATACCGACCGCCATGAATAACAAAGAGGCACCGAATACCGGATATAACCGTCCGATCAGTTTGTCAATTGGCAGGATGGTTGCAGCTATGAAATATACGAAAATGATAGCTGCCCAGATGCTGAAAGACAGTCCAAGACTATTCTGCGTCAATTTTGTCAACAATCCGGCAGGTCCTGCAACAAATACGGCTCCTACCAAAATCATCATGACAGAAGAAAAAATGCGGACAAACTGCATGAATGGTTTACCCATATAGCGCCCGATGATTTCCGGATAACTTTCACCATGATGGCGCAGGGAAAGCATCCCTGAGAAATAGTCGTGGGCACTTCCAGCAAAGATACAACCAAAAACGATCCACAGGTAAGCGGACGTCCCAAACTTTGCTCCCATGATGGCACCGAAAATCGGCCCCAATCCAGCGATGTTCAGAAACTGGATCAGAAAAATGCGCCATCCTGAGAGTGGAATATAATCGACACCATCTGCTTTGAGATGGGCTGGCGTCTTTCGCTCTGGCTTGATGCCAAAAACCTTTTCAACGATACGGCCATAGACAAAATAACCTATGACCAGTAACAACATGCTGATGGTAAAAGTGATCATAAAAATCTAAAAACGCCTTTATTTTCCCCAAGAGAGCCTGATGACGTTTCCTATTTGATGAATTGGGTATTTTACCGTACTTCGTACTTTGTAAACTATTGATATCCTCCTGATTGGACAAGACATTCCTTTTCCAGTCCCTGAGAAGACAATGTACAGAGTTTCGCCAAAGCGTTCTGCATCAACTGCTTTCCAATATCTTTTCCTTCGGAAACGTCAAGTCCTTCTGCCGCCAACATGCCGTAAAGATAACCAGCTACAGGATTGCCAGAGTGGGCATGCCGTGAAAGATACTGGAGCTGGCGGGTGATTTTCTCACGGCGCCAAGCCCTGTATGCCAAGGCTTTTTCATGATCGGAGGTGTCCTGCATTTCAGGAATTTCCGAATATGTTGCCGTTTCTTCAAACATTATTTTCAGCATATCCTTTTCATGCAAGAACCCAAAAGCCTTCTGTTTCATAACCTCTATCAATGAACGATCGGCTTCTTTGACCTGTCCAGCTGCCACTTGTAACAGAACAAGTGGCAGCATGGCATCTTTGTTCCCCTGGTGGATGGCAGTGTTGTACCACGCACTGGATTCCCTTGCATTTCTGGCAGTTCCCCAACCTTCCGCATAGAAAAGTCCTAACATCAGCTGTGCATCGGCGTCTTTGCGTTGTGCATAACGCCTGACTTCGGTCATTTTGGCAGATTCATTGCCAACAGGGGCTGTTCCCCATCCATAAAGAACTGAAAGCACTGACAGAATATGCTCATCACCATAATCTGCTGCCTGTGAAAACAGTGTCATGGAAGCCTCCCTGTTATTTTGAGAAAGTTTTTCAAACCCTAACATCATCAACGCATCAGCATTATTGGATTTTCCTGCTTTTTTCAGCAGGACTTCTGCCTGGACTTTATCAGCTGTGATCCCCGTCCCTGAAATGAGCATTTTCGCATACTGTATCTGTGCTTCTTCAATACCTTGGTCTGCAGCCAATTTCATCCATTTGGCAGCGACAAAGTCGTTTTTTGTGAAAGACCCCCAACCGATTCTATACAGTTGTCCAATAGCTGCCTGTGCAGGTGCATGACCTGACTTTGCCGCATCGATCAGCCATTCAGCAACCAATGTTTCATCTACTTTGACACCATTACCTGTTGCCAGTAGCATGGCACCAACTGTTTTAGCGGTATTGTCCCCAATTTCGATGGCATGGCCGATTTTTGCAATATCCAGAGTCAAGCCAGATTGTCTGAACGTATTGACATTTTTTGCCTGCCTTTTCACCAGATTAACCGGGGTATTAGATGGAATTTGCCATTTCTCACAGCCAGTCGCAGCAAGTTTCCATGCCCATTCAAGCTGTTGTCGCAAAGTCAATGATTCTGCTTTTTTCTGCCAGGCGTTTGCCTCTTCAAGATTGTTTGGAGTATCTGTGCCTAATCGCAGCAACCGTGCAAGTTCTGTCTGTGCCTGAATATTGTTCTGCAGAGCCGCTTTCCGTAACAGTTCAATGGCAGCAGGAATATCCTGAACATCACTTTCAAATGCTTTCATCGAAGCCAACCCAACCTGAGCAGGTGCATAACCTTCTTCTGCCGCCCGCTGAAACCATTTTTGTGCCACGATATCATCTGCCTTGACACCATCTCCCATTGCATAACGCAATCCCAACCGCATCCGGTCACGGGGAGAACCGTTTTGGGCCTCTTCGATGAATCTCTGTTCTTGAGATTCTGCCGCCCAAGAGAAAGCCAGAGGCATCAACGCCCATACTATGGCACAGACAATAATTTTCACGTATTGCCTCAACAGCAAGTCTTTCAAGAATCCCATGAGCAATAGCTTACATGATTTATTTGTCTTAATCGAAAATCAAAAAACAATGATGTGTTAATATTTATCATCTGTTGCAATTCCCTTACCTCGCTATGCCTGAACCTGCTAACCATCATAAGAGACCGAGCCCTTCTGTCAAATCTCTTTTCGAGAAACTGGCTGCCATGATTGCACCGGAACCAGATTCCCAGTCTGACTTGCTGGATGTCATGCATGATGCACACGATCGGAAACTGATTGATACGGAATGCCTTGCCATGATCGAAGGTGTCTTCAAGGTCTATGATTCGACTGCCCGTGATATTATGATTCCCCGAACACAGATGTTGACAGTGGACGCCAGTCAACCGATCGAATCCTGGATCAGTGATGTTATCCGGTACGGGCATTCACGATATCCTGCCATCGATGACGACCCTGAGAAGATCATCGGGATTCTGTATGCTAAAGACTTGCTGAAATATTATGAGAATGGGAAGTCTGTCCATGACATTTTGCGCCCCGCCGTTTTTATCCCTGAATCCAAAAAACTGAATGTCTTGCTCAGGGATTTCAAGAATACCCGAAACCATTTGGCCATTGTCATTGATGAATTTGGCAATGTTTCCGGTTTGGTGACTATTGAAGATGTACTGGAAGAAATTGTCGGTGAAATTGTTGATGAATATGGGAACGGAGACGCCGGGCGTATTGTCAGTTCCAAGCAGGATGACGGTATTGTGAGATGGCGGGTTCCTGCAGAAACTGAAATAGATGATTTCAATACTGAACTGGGCATGAACCTCCAGGACAACCGAATCGATACCATCGGTGGCTATATCACCAGCCATTTGGGCTATGTCCCACATACCGGTGAATGTTTTGACCTGGATGGTCTGCATTTTGAAGTAATCCGTGCCGACACACGAAAACTGAAAACGTTGCTGGTCTGCCGTCAAACTGACATCGCCAACTCTTCTTTCTCCTCATAGAAAAACTGTCTTTGTCTGTTTCGTGCCCATGGTATGAATATTTCCGCTATTCCGTCTATAATATATCATTTAGATAGATGGTTTCTTGTTTTTTTATTTTGAGTATGTGTTATGAGTATTCCTAAAGACACGGTTTTCGGCTCTGATAGTTCCGTGAAAGACATTGAGATGACCGGGGTTAGTGTCATTGCTATTGATGACGACACAGATCCCCTGACCGAAATCAATAGCAGCGGTCGCAGTGTCATTCGGATTGAAGATGAATATGATCCTGAAACCGAAAGCAACTGCAGTGGCAGAAGTGTATTGCTGGTTGAAAATGAACCCGATACAAATGCAGATACCCAGAAAACAGAACCTCCTACTTTGGTAGACGGGAAAAAGGTTGCTGATGACCCGTTGTCTGCCTTTGAAAAGGAAGCTGCTGACTTCACTGGAATCTGTATGAATCATGCCGACGCATCGATGCAAGTGGATGATCCTGAAACCGAAATCAATAGCAGCGGTCGCAGCGTTATCCGGATTGAAGATGAATATGATCCTGAAACCGAAAGCAACTGCAGTGGCAGAAGTGTGCTACTGGCTGACGGTGAATAAGATAGTCCCGTTGCTGAAGCTGATATGACAAGATCTGATCGTTGACGGTTGTCCTAACAATTCCTGTTCTCTGACAATATGGTTGGATGGGTTGGATTGCACTCCTGGATCCAACCCTGTTTTATTGATGGAACAACTCAAACTCCTATTTTTTCCTGTTATTGCCTTCCTCACTGGTATTCTGACGGTATTCTCATTTGCCCCTTATGGCGTTTGGGGATTTCAAATTTTTTGCCTTGCGATGCTGTCTGGCATCGTGATGAATCAGTTCAAAACCCGCCATGCATTCTTTGCCGGCTGGTGTTATGGATCTGCAAGTTTTGGGGCAGGACTCTACTGGATGTTTGTCAGTCTCCATGTCTATGGTGGTATGAATGCCTTGTCAGCAGGTCTCAGTATTGCCCTGCTTGCTATGTTTATGGGACTTCTGCCAGCAACTGCCTGTTTGTTCACTCACTTTCTGATGAAGCACTTCCAGATAGAAAAATGCTTGATGACCATGATGGTTTTTCCTGCTTTCTGGACGTTTTTTGAATGGCTTCGAAGCTGGATCTTGTCGGGGTTGCCATGGCTTTCTTCAGGTTATGCATTTACGGATAGCCCTCTGGCCGGATATGCCCCTGTCATGGGCATCTTTGGCATCAGCCTGACGGCTACCATGGTTGCAGGTGCCTTAACTCTTTTTTGTCTGTCATACCGAAACCGGTCGAAATACCTGATGCTCGTCTCAGCAGTGCTTTTCACCCTATTGTTATCCATTGGCCAAACATTACGTCAGGTTGAATGGACAACGACACAAGGGAAACCTATCCATGTTCGCCTCCTGCAAGGAAATATTGCACAGGAAGCCAAATTCAATCCCCGGCAACTTTATGCTATATTGGGTCAATATACCGGCATGATTACCCACCAGCCAGCAGATGTTATTGTCACGCCGGAAACGGCGATTCCCATTTATCCGCAAAACCTTCCCAAAGGCTATCTTGAAAACCTGATGGATTTCGCTGATCGCAGTGGCAGCCATCTTGCTATTGGGATTCCACTGGCTGATAGTCTCACCTACTATACGAATAGTCTGGTGGTTGTTTCTCCCAAAGACAGTGGTAACGCACGACTTTACCGCTATGACAAGCATCATCTTGTACCTTTTGGGGAATTTATTCCATTTGGCTTCCGCTGGTTTGTCAATATGATGCATATCCCATTGGGTGACTTCAGGCGTGGGGATTTAATCCAACCACCTTTTTCGGTCAAAGACCAATGGATACTGCCAAATATCTGTTACGAAGATATCTTCGGCGAAGAAATTGCCTCCAGATTACGAGAGGAATATGCATCAGGCAAACCGGTTGCTTCCTTGCTACTGAATATTTCCAACATCGCCTGGTTCGGCGATACGATCGCCTTACCACAGCACCTCCAGATTTCAAGAATGCGTTCCCTCGAAACCGGTCGTCCGATGTTGCGTGCAACTAATACCGGAACCACGGCATTCATCGATGAATATGGCGAAGTTGTCCTGCAACTGCCACCCTATGCACAGGGAGAGCTCTGTTTCCATGTATCAGGCACCCAGGGCATAACGCCTTATATCCTGCTTGGGAACACTCCTGTCGTTGTACTGTCAGTGCTCCTCATTCTTTCTGCCTGTTTGTTGGCAAGACTCCATAGAAAAAAACTGCCCTTGTAAAAAACTACAAACAACTCGCCATTCTGTTACCATGAATCCGATCCGGATTTGTTGAATCCCTCTGACAAAGTCATTATGAAATACCAAGAAAACAAGAACCACCAATCGCAGTGGCGTCTGCTACTCGCACCTGTCAGACGAAATGGCTTGCATACAGAAATCGCTTCTTTCAATCCTGCTCGCAGCCCGTTTGTCCAAGATTACGACCGTATCCTTTTTTCAAATGCTTTCAGGATGCTTGCCCGAAAAACCCAAGTCCATCCTTTTGCCAGCAATGACCACGTGCACCATCGTCAGATGCACTCTCTGGAAGTTTCCAGTGTCGGTCGCTCCCTGGGGATCATGACTGGCTATTTTCTGAAAGAACGTGGTGACCTGCCTAGTAACTATACGCCGGAACATTTGGGACAGATTGTCCAAGCCGCCTGTCTTGCCCATGATATCGGCAACCCACCTTTCGGTCATGGCGGAGAATCTGCATTGCAAGACTGGTTCAAGGATCCAGTGAACAATGAACGGTATCTCTCAGAACTGACGGAAGAACAGAAACTGGATTTCATGACATTTGACGGTAATGCCCAGGGATTCCGTGTCCTGACATCTCTTGAGAACCATAAAGACCAGGGTGGTCTACGGCTGACTTTTCCAACTTTGGCTTCCATGGTCAAGTACCCCCGTTCGTCATTTCATGCGACACAGCTCCATTCTTCAAAATTCAATTTCTACCAGTCTGAACGGGATATTTTTGATGAAGTTTTTACATGTCTCGGACTCAAGAAAAATCAAGGCTATACCCGTCATCCTCTATCCTACCTGACTGAAGCCGCTGATGATATTTGCTACTGCATCATTGATATCGAAGATGCGCTTGAACTGAATATTATCCAGTTTGATGCCCTGATGTCAGTGACTGCACCCATCTGGGACAAGCTTGACATCGATGCAGGACATCTTGCCAGTATGGATTCAAATCGCAGAAAGGCAGGATTCATCCGTGCCAGGGTGATTGACCTGATGATTGATGCCGCCTGTAACGTATTCAAATCATCCTATGGAAAAATCATGGCTGGCGAAGATGTCCATACTTTGCTTGATCATATTGAACCTGATGTCGCATCCTATATGCACAATGCACGTCAGCTGTTTTTTAATGTGATCCTGAAAAACCATT
>CAZWTQ010000072.1:0-8012 GCA_964636975.1 uncultured Oxalobacter sp.
AAAGACTCCATCTATCCAAATGACTCAAAAATGGCTCAACTTTTGTTGAAATATTCTTTTCTAATTAATTTTCTTTTGCTTTCTTTCTTCAATCATTGACATCAAAATGAAAATTGATAGAGTTCTGGGTTAAGCCTTTTTAGGTAAGCCTTAGAAAGAATTCCAATGAGTCTGAAATGCGGTATCGTTGGTTTGCCCAATGTTGGCAAATCCACCTTGTTCAACGCTTTAACCAAAGCGGCAATTCCTGCTGAAAATTACCCCTTCTGCACGATTGAACCCAATATTGGTATTGTCGAAGTGCCTGACCCACGTCTCGAAAAACTGGCAGCCATAGTCAACCCTATGAAAATCGTTCCAGCAATTGTTGAGTTTGTTGACATCGCCGGTCTGGTTGCCGGAGCATCAAAAGGAGAAGGATTGGGTAACCAGTTTCTTGCCCATATCAGGGAAACTGATGCGATTGTCAATGTAGTTCGTTGCTTTGAAGACCCGAATGTCACACATATTGCCGGTAAGGTAGACCCCATCAGCGACATTACCGTCATCCAAACTGAACTGGCATTGGCAGATTTGGGAACTGTCGAACGCACTTATCAACGCGAAATCAAAAAAGCTGGTTCTGGTAACAAAGAATCCGCCAAGCTCTGCGATCTGCTAAAAGCCGTTTCCGCTCATCTGGATAAAGGCAAGCCGATTCGCACAATGGGACTATCAGAGGAAAAAATGGCTCTACTTAGACCGCTTTTTCTGATTACAGCAAAACCAGCGATGTATGTTGCCAACGTCGCTGAAGACGGTTTCACAAACAATCCGTTGCTTGACCAGATGACTGAATACGCTGATGCACAACATACTCCAATTATCACGATCTGTGCAGCCACTGAAGCAGAGATTGTCGAATTACCTGAGGAAGACCGAACTGAATTCTTAGCAGATATGGGGATGAAAGAACCCGGTCTGAACCGTCTGATCCGGGCAGGATTCAAACTTCTTGGATTGCAGACTTTCTTTACAGCTGGTCCCAAAGAGGTCAAAGCATGGACCATCCATATCGGTGATACAGCGCCCCAGGCTGCTGGCGTTATCCATACGGATTTTGAACGGGGTTTCATCCGTGCACAGACCATTGCCTACGATGATTATATCGCCTACCAAGGCGAGCATGGCGCAAAAGAAGCTGGTAAGATGCGAGTTGAAGGGAAAGACTATGCTGTAAAAGACGGGGATGTGATGAATTTCCTGTTCAATGTCTGATAGCGCTTAACAGCAATCACAGATACTGATAACAGTCACTGCTCTGAGCCTCTTTCAGCCCCCTGACTGCAATCGTTCGAATTTCACCAACAACTGTTCATGAGTCTCTGGATGCTCTGGATCCGGTTTGCAGCATTCCATGGGGCAGACTGTAGCGCACTGCGGCTCATCATAATGTCCAACACACTCTGTACAACGGTTGTAATCAACTTCACAAAAAAACTTGCCCATCGTAATTGCTTCATTTGGGCATTCTGGGATACAGATTTCGCAACTGATGCAATCACCAGTGATTATAAATGCCATTTAATACCTCGATTTTTGAATTATTGCTTTCTAGCCTTGATCTCTGCCACTTTCCGTTTCAGACGCTTTTCGACTGAAGAGGAAACAAATCGAGAGACATCACCATCCATATAAGCAATTTCCCGAACAAACGTCCCAGATACAAATTGGAACTGTTCAGAAGGAACCATGAAAAGAGTTTCCACTCCGGGCATCAAATGCCTGTTCATACCCGCCATCTGAAACTCATATTCAAAATCAGAAACTGCTCGTAATCCCCTGATAACAACTGTTGCTTGAATTTCTAGAACGAAATCCCGCAACAGTCCATAAAAAGGTTTCACACTAATATTGGCATACTGTGCCAACACATCAGAAGCGATGTCCACCCGCTCCTGTGTTGTGAAAAATGGTTTCTTGGCATAACTGTCTGCCACACCGATCACCAGCTTGTCAAACAGTCTTGATGCACGACGTACGATATCCTCGTGTCCACGGGTGAACGGATCGAATGTCCCTGGATAAACAGCAATCACCATAGCTGACTCTTTCCGATGAGATCGAGAAAACCTAATGGTATTTATGATACAATCTTTTCAAGAAGATGATAATAAACTCTTCCTGCTCGTCCTGCCCGGATGACTTGCATTCCTTTCATACCATAACCATCTAACAGTTGTGTAGTGACGGCTTTATCCGATTCGACATAAATCATTCCACCTGATGACAGCAATTTCCCACAAACAGGCAAAATTTCCGGCAATAAATGGTCATGAAAAGGTGGATCAAGACAAATCAGATCAAACTGCCGTCCCGACGACACCATGATGCTGTCCAGTACCAAGGCATCTCCTGACAGGATCTCAACCTGTTCTGCCTGGAGTTTTGACTTGGCAGTTTGTAACTGTTTCAATACAATCTGGTTCTTTTCGATCATAGTAATATGACAGAATCCTCTACTGGCAGCTTCAAACCCCAAGGCTCCCGTACCCGCAAACATATCCAGGCAAGTCAGTATTCCAAAGTCCTCCCCCCAAAAATGGTTCAACCAATTGAACAGCGTCTCGCGAACTCTTTCCGGTGTAGGTCTCAATCCCTCTGCATCTGTCACCGCAATCGGTGTCCGTTGCCATCGACCACCGATAATCCTGATAGTATGATTTGTATTACCTACCTTCGTTTTCTGTGCAGTTGGTTGCTTATCCTGTGCTGTTTTTTTACGTCTTATTACCATTATTCAACTTAAAGGATTAATTCCCGACGACGACGGTTGCCATTTTTTCTGCGGATAGTTTCCTGTCAAATGCCTTTTGGACATCATTAGCAGTTACCGCATGGATCTTATCTGTCCAAGTATCCAGATAATCCATCGGCAAATTGTATGTTCCAACCATTGTGATTAACTCCAAGATCTTTTTGTTCCCTTCCATATTCATGACAAAACTGCCAATTAAATGGCTTTTAGCGGTTTCCATTTCTGCGGAAGTCGGTCCCTTATCCAAAAAATTCTTCAGTGTCTGATCAACCACCGCTAAAGCGTCATCAACCTGGGATTTCTCTGTAGACAATCCAATTATGTACGGTCCCTTCTGCTCCAATGCCTGAAAACTGCTGGAAACCCCGTAAGTCAATCCTCGCTTTTCACGAACCTCATCCATCAAGCGTGAAGAAAAACCTCCGCCGCCCAAGATATAGTTGCCAACTGTCATAGCAAAGAAATCTGGCTCACCCCGTTTCACCGCAGCCATTCCTTTGAAAATATGCGCCTGTGAAGCCGGATGTGGTAATACCTGCTCGCCTCCCATTGAGACAGGCACTTCCGGCATAGCCCGTATCGGACTGGATGATACTGGCAACTGCAAACTGATGGCATCAGCCATGGTCTCCGCCTGTTTCCTAGAGAGATCTCCCACAATACCAATAACTGCCCGATCTGCCACATAGTACATGCGATGAAAATCAACCAGATCCTTGCGAGTAATGGCTGCCACCGTTTTTTCAGTCGGACTTTTTCCATAAGGATGGTCGCCATAAATCATTTTTTGGAATGCTCTACTGCCAATATTCTGCGGACGAGTCAACTCTTCCTTGATGGATGCTGTCATAATCGCCTGCTCCCGTTTCAAGATGTTCATGGGGAAAGCAGGATGTGCCAAAAAACGAGCCATCAACTGAATCGCCTTGTCAGAACTTTTCCGGCCAGACAAAACCCTTAAACGGTAACCACCACGATCCATGCTGGTTTTACCCGAATGGATAGCCCCTGCATCGGCAAAAGTATCCATGATCTGGGATTCGTCCATTCCTTTCTGACATCTATCAGCCAAAATGCCCTTTCCTAGCATATTATTAGTCAAGGTTGCCAATCCACTTTTGTCAGCAGGATCAAGTCTTGACCCTGCATCAAATTCTACACTGATGTCAATCACAGGAATTGCTGAGGTACTGACAAACATCACTTTTGTTCCATTGCTTGTTTTCCATTGTTCAAGCGACAGCTTTGTTTTTGCCCATGCCGGAGTTGCTATCATCACAGCAACTACTAAAATATGACGCCAATGATATAACATCGTCGACCAATATCCTTGCAAACCTTTCTTTATATCAAGCATCGTCATTATCCTATTTTCTTATTGACTGTTTTGGCAATGCGACAGGTGCCAGTACTGCAACCGTCAACCGATCTTCATAAAAATATTTTCCTGCCACCCGCTTAACCTGCTCTGGAGTCACAGCTTTCAGCTTCTCAATCACCCGCTCAGACTGTTCGCAACCAATGCCTGACATCTCGTACAGACCAATTTCCAATGCTTGCTCAAACATCGAATCCCGTTTATAAATTTGTGAAGCGACCAATTGAGTTTTAACTCGTTGCAGTTCTTCCAAAGAAATGCTTCTCTTAGCAATATCTGCCACAGATTGACGTAGCTGTATTTCAAGCGTATCAACAGACACACCTTTAGCAGGAACCGCACTCAAAACAAATAGGGATGGTCCCCGAGCAAGCGCAGTATATTCTGCCTTAACTTCCAAAGCCACTTTCTCTTTACGAACCAATACGGACTGCAAACGGGCATTCTCATAACCGTCCAACACTGAAGACAATACCTGCAATGCATAGACATCATCATCCCTTTCAACATTCCGCAAAGAAGGCACTTTGTATGCCAGTATAACTGCCGGATTCTCTGCCGGAGCATTCACAGTAACCCGACGGATGCCCCGCTGCTCTGGTTCAGCCTGCGATTTTCTTTTGGCAATCGGCTTCTTTGGTAATCCACCAAAATATTTTTCCGCCAATGCTCTAACATCCTGAGCATTCACATCACCAACCACCACCATAATGGCATTGTTCGGCGCATACCATTTCTGATACCATGCCGTTGCATCCTCGAGCGTCATATTCTGCAGATCGTTCATCCATCCGACAACTGGCCAATGATAAGGATGCGCAGTGAACGCTGTTGCCCTGAGCGCCTCGACTAACAAACCTTCTGGCTTGTCGTCCGTACGCCATCGTCGCTCTTCCCGAACCACATTGATTTCTTTTTCGAAATCTTCCTTGCGGAACAACAACCCGTTCATACGATCTGCTTCCATCTCCACCACTTTTTCAAGATGTTGCGAGGGAATCTGCTGGTAATACCCTGTATAGTCCGTGTTAGTGAAAGCATTGTCTTTACCTCCCAGACGAGCAACAATCTTGCTCAGACTGCCTTCAGGGAACTTTTCAGTTCCCTTGAACATCATATGCTCCAACACATGAGCAACTCCGGTCGTACCATTTGTCTCATCCATTGATCCTGCCTGATACCAAACCATATTCACTGCAATTGGTACACGATGATCCTCATGGACAATCACCTTCATCCCATTGTCTAAATGGAAAACTTGTGGTGGCTTCGCCTGAGCCGAAAACAAGGTGCTGAGCAACGCCAGCATCAAAGAAAAAAAGGCTTTCTGAATTTTCATAATCCAAGCTCTGCTAAAATGAATAAATCTTTTATTTTCCAATATTTCGCATCAACTTTAGCTTAAAACGAACGGTATCCTATGTTCAGCTTTTTTAAAAGAAAAAAAAACAACACCGAAGGACAAGTATCCAATATACCTGCCACCCAACCTAACTCCGAACAGAAACAATCCTGGTTTAACAAGCTTAAATTGGGATTGGCAAAAACTGCTTCTAACCTCAATATCTTCGGAGACGATAAAATCAACGAAGAACTGTATGAAGAGCTGGAAACTGCTCTATTAGTCTCTGACGCAGGAATGCTTGCAACAGAATACCTATTGAACCGATTACGCCAGATAGTCAAAGACAAAAGATTGACCTCTCCAATCCAGATTAAGGAGGAACTCCAAATATTGTTGGTCGAACTGTTAAAGCCACTTGAAAAGGATTTCGAACTGGGTCGATACCAACCACTAGTCATCATGGTGGCAGGTGTCAATGGTGCAGGAAAAACCACTACCATTGGCAAACTGGCAAAACATATGCGAAATCATGGACAGTCTGTCTTGTTGGCAGCAGGCGACACTTTCCGTGCGGCAGCCCGCGAACAGTTGATTGTTTGGGGTGAACGTAATAATGTTAGCGTCATCTCCCAAGAATCCGGAGACCCCGCCGCTGTAGCATTTGATGCTGTCCACTCTGCCAAAGCAAAAGCCATTAATATTGTTATGATTGATACTGCTGGTCGATTGCCGACACAACTGCATTTGATGGAAGAGCTCAAAAAAGTGAAACGAGTCATCAATAAAGGCATGGATACAGCACCGCATGAAGTTCTGCTGGTCATTGATGGCAACACTGGTCAGAATGCCCTCGCTCAGGTCAAAACATTCGATAAAGCCATTGGTCTGACTGGTCTTATCATCACGAAACTGGATGGCACGCCAAAAGGTGGCATCTTGGCGGCCATTGCCAAAACCCATCCTATACCAGTCTATTTCATCGGCGTAGGAGAAAAAATTGAAGACCTCCAACCTTTCAAGGCAGTAGAATTCGCTAATGCCTTGCTGAACTAAAACTAAATCCGGCAGAAAATCGGCAACTTTCTTAGACTGCTGGATATTAGGCTTCGTTCCTTCAATTTTCATAAAAGCATTATTTCCCTATATGGCACAAAAATTGCTTCTGAAATTCATAAAACTATTAGCACTCTCATTAAAAGAGTGCTAAAATTAAGCCTATAGGAATTTTTTGTCGATATCTGACAACTTGGGAAGGAAATTATCAAGGGATTATGGAAATGAACGAAAAGTTTACAGAAATGCCTTTGGCAACAGTGGGCAGTCGTGCATTGACTCCGGCTTTCGCAGGTTCACTCGGCAATATTGAAGCATACATCGCTAAAGTCAATCGACTACCTATTTTGACGCAGGAAGAAGAAAACAAGCTTGCAAAGGACTATCAGGAAAGAAATGACTTGATGGCAGCACAGCGGCTGGTTATGTCATATCTTCGGCTAGTAGTTTCTGTTGCCCGATCTTATATAGGTTACGGTCTACCACATGCTGACCTGATCCAGGAAGGCAATATCGGTCTGATGAAAGCAGTCAAACGTTTCAATCCAGATATGGGTGTTCGGCTGGTTTCCTATGCTATCCATTGGATCAAAGCAGAAATCCATGAATATATTCTGCGGAACTGGCGAATAGTCAAGCTGGCAACCACCAAAGCCCAACGCAAACTGTTCTTCAACCTGCGCAGTCATAAGACTGATACGAATACAATGACCAAAGCACAGGTTACAGAATTGGCAGATAAGCTAAATGTCAAAGAAGAAGATGTCATCGAAATGGAAACTCGTATGAGTGGGCATGACATCGCTTTGGAAAACCAGCACGATGATAACGATGACGATTGCTTTGCGCCAATTTCCTATCTGTCTTCAGAAAATATGGAGCCGGCAATCGTTTTGGAAAAACGCCAGCAAGATCGTCTGCAATCTGAAGGACTAGCAGCCGCGCTTGACAAGCTAGATATTCGGTCGCGTCGCATCATTGAAGCCCGTTGGTTATGCCAGGAAGATAATAAAATAGCGACCCTACATGAACTGGCTGCTGAATTTGGAGTTTCTGCAGAACGCATCCGTCAAATTGAAAACGCTGCCCTAAAAAAAATGCGGAAGACCTTACAAACATTCAATTAATTCGTCTCATCAAAAAAGCCATGAGGCTTGTGCTTCAGGGCTTTTTTCTTTGTAAGCTGATAGAATAATTCAATCAACCATCCACAGAACACAATCTGAACAAAGCAGACCATGACTCGACCCTATATTATCTGCCATATGCTCGCTTCTCTCGATGGACGTATCGACTGCAACATGACTGAACATATCTGCGGTAATGAATACTATAAAGCGTTGGATGCACTTAATTGCCCATCCATGATCAACGGCAGAATCACTGCAGAAATGCACTATGCCAGTAAGGGAGCCTTTAAACCGAAATCCTCAATCACA
>CAZWTQ010000073.1:0-7838 GCA_964636975.1 uncultured Oxalobacter sp.
ATACATGGCAGGGAAGAAGCATTGGCGGCCGCCCAGACTGCCCGCCAATGGTTTGACCAGGTCAATCTTGACTTGATGGTTGGTTTGCCCGGGCAGACGCTGGAGCAATTCCAGCAGGATGTAAAAACAGCAGTTGACTGTAATCCGACACACCTTTCCCTTTATCAGCTGTCCATTGAACCGAATACGCCATTTGCCAGCCATCCGCCAGCCTTGCCTGACGAAGAATTTTTGGATGACATGCAACAGTGGCTAGAGCAGGCATTGCCTGACATGGGCTTTCAGCATTACGAAGTTTCAGCATGGGCAAAACCGGGCTGCCAATGTCTGCACAACAGCAATTACTGGTTATATGGAGACTATCTGGGTATTGGCGCTGCTGCACATTCCAAAATTACCCAGTCTGATGGAAAAATCATCCGGCGGATGTGTGTGCGTCATCCGGATGCCTATATGAAAGGCGATGAAATGGGCAAAACTCCTTTTGAAGAGGCATTTGAAGTTTCCGTCGACGATCGATGCTTTGAATTCATGATGAATGCTTTGCGTTTCATCAACGGCTTCTCCTCTCGCCTGTTTGAAGAACGAACCGGGCTGCCCCTTGCAATCATCAGTACTCCTTTGCAGCTTGCGGAAGACAGAAAACTGCTGAAAGTCAGTCCCGTCACCATATGCCCGACGCCCTTGGGCATGCGTTTCCTAAATGATCTCCAGGAAATTTTCTTGCCTGATTGAGATACCCTGAAGATCAGCTCTGCCAGCGGGCTGATCTGGGTTGAGTCATTCCTGTTTTTCCGTCTTCGTTTCATAAGGAGCATTTTCCTCCGAAAGCATCAGTAACGAAGGCTCTGCGATTCTTTCCCTATCATTAGCTGTCTTGGTATTGCTCGTATCTTCTGCGAATGAAGTATTGCTGTTGATACTGTTAGTACGGCAGCAGTACAGCGGTATCTGCCATGCATTTTCATGGTTGTATTGCGAAATTTCGGGAGGAATAGAGGGTATATCTGATGCCACATTTCGGTTAAAATCGGAATTCGGTATTTGGTGTCAGCGAGGTCAAGGCAAGTTGCCGAAAAAGCTCTTGTCTGGCGGATGGCTACTATGTTTCTCAAGCAGGTAGTGCGGATGGATGAAAAACAGGGGAAGGACGGTAAAAACGGTTATGGACGTTATAGAACGCATGAGAAGCGGGGATAGGATTATAGAAACAGACCCGGATTATGTTTTGCTACGTGAGGAATTTGAGAAGACTAAATCGCTTGTCGCAACGCTTAATACGGGTTACCACTCGTCGGAAGAAAATCGAATGTAGCAAGAGATGATAAGGGGACAGCGGCTTGATCCTTCCGTATGGATGTTTCCGCCTTTTTATACGGCTTTCGGCAAGCTGACAAAAGTTGGGAAAGGTGTTTTCATCAATTTTGGCTGTACTTTTCTTGACCAGGGAGGGATTACCCTGGAAGATGATGTGTTTATCGGACCGGGAGCAAAGATTATTACGGAAAATCACCACGAGGAGCCAGAGTTGCGCCATATGCTGAAGGTTGCTCCTGTAGTACTTAAGCGCAATGTATGGGTTGGTGCCGGTGCGATGATTTTACCCGGGGTGACAGTTGGTGAAAATGCCATTATCGGGGCAGGCGCTGTTGTGACGAAAAATATTAAAGATAACATGATTGTCGGTGGCGTTCCTGCAAAAGAGATACGGAAAATACGGCAGACGGATCGTTCGTCTAAGTGAAAAGCAGACGGAATGGATGGGATGTGGCAACTTCAATGGCTTCGGTGTTTTTTGACGGTTTCAGTTGTTGCGGGTATGGGTATGGCGATGACGGCCTGCAGGGCAAAGCAAAACGCAGGGTCAAATGTAGCCATTGTCAGACAAAATAAGGCAGATAAGGTAGATAGGGCAGAAAGGAGGTTTCATCGGATGGATATCCAGATTGGAAACAGCCATTTTATGGTTGTTCCCGAAGAGAATGAAACAGTTGCGGCATTGGCAGGCAGGCTTCCACTGGAAGTCGATATGTCTGAACTGAACGGTAATGAGAAATATGTTTATCTACCTGAATCTTTGCCGGCCAATCCAGAAAGTATCGGTACGATAAGAACAGGAGATGTCATGCTTTTTGGCGACAACTGCCTCGTCATTTTTTACAGATCTTTCGAAACGTCTTACCGCTATACCCGTATCGGCCATATCAAAGATAGCGAAGGGCTTGAGGTCGCACTGGGCAAAGGCAGCGTCAAGGTGATGTTTGGCAGATAGCACCGATCATGTGATGATGTTGGTGTCAAAAAAACGGCTGGATACTTTCCAGCCGTTTGAGTCTGTAAATGCAAGCATTATGCATTACGTTGTAATGGCGATTTTCAGAACACCATCGCGGGCATTGGCAAACAAGTCATAGGCAGCTTCAATCTGATCGAGTTTGAAACGGTGGGTAATTAGCTGACAGGTATCGACACGGCCACTTTGGACGACATTCAGCAGACGGCGCATCCGCTCTTTGCCACCTGGGCACAGGGTGGTAACAATAGCCTGGTCTGCCAGCCCTGCGGCAAAGGCATCACCTGGTATGGTGACGCCACCTGAATAGACACCCAAGCTGGAAAGGACGCCACCCGGTTTCAACACCCGCAGGCAGCTTTCAAAGGTGTTCTGGGTGCCCAATGCCTCGATAGCCACATCAACCCCCTGGCCATTCGTAATCCGCATGATTTCATCAACAGGATTTTTTTCACGGAAGTTGATGGTGATGTCTGCTCCCATGCGTTTCGAGATGGCGAGTCGTTCCGGAATGCCATCGACGGTGATGATTCGGGTAGCTCCCCTCAATTTAGCACCTGCTGTAGCACAGAGACCGATGGGTCCCTGGGCGAATACGACGACAGTATCGCCGATTTTGACGCGTCCGCTTTCGGCGCCTGAAAAACCGGTACTCATGATATCAGGGCACATCAGAACTTGCTCATCGGTGAGATCATCAGGAATAGGTTCCATATTGGCCATGGCATCAGGTACCAGCAGGTATTCTGCCTGGCAGCCATTAATTGTGTTGCCGAATTTCCAGCCACCTATCGCTTTCCAACCATAGACACCCAGTCCGTTGTTACCACATTGGGACGAGTGGTTGTCGAGGCATGCATAGCAATGCCCACAGGGGGTAATAGCACCGACGATGACGCGTTGACCAATCTGGTAGCCCGTTACTCCCGCCCCCAGCTCGGTGATGACACCGACCGGTTCATGACCGATAATCAGTCCGGGTTTGACAGGATATTCTCCCTTCAAGATATGGATATCTGTTCCACAGATGGTGGTTGTGGTGACTTTGATAACTGCCTGACCAGAGCCCGCTTTTGGAATGGGTTTTTCGTCGAGGATGATTTGCCCAGGTTTGACGAACACGGCTGCTTTCATAGTACGCATAGACTTTCCTCCCTATTCAATATCCTGCCGGGTACCGACCGTTTTCTTTCTATACCGGTACGGAAAAGCGATGCTTTCAACAGATAGATTACTTTGCCTTGCAGAAACTGTCCAGTTTTCAGATGGCAGTGCCCGGTATGATTTGGTTCTGGCAAGGTATCAATTTTTATCTGGTTCGGTCATTAGTTTAGTCTTTATTTGTTTCTGTGTCTTCATCATCCACAATGCTGGTATTTTGTTCCAGCTCCAGCAAGGGAGCGCTCTTGCTGGCAGGCAATTCTTCCACCGAGCGGAGTTTGCGGTTCATCTGGCGGGTGCGCACTTCGGCGTCTTCGATGTTTTTCGTGACTTTCGCAAGGGCTCTTTTTGTGGATGCCAGAACATTACTGAATTTGTCGAATTCTGTTTTGACAGCACCCAGAATCTGCCAAACTTCTGAAGAGCGTTTTTCGATGGCAAGTGTCCTGAAGCCCATCTGGAGGCTGTTGAGCAGGGCAGTCAGCGTGGAAGGACCAGCGATGTTGATGCGGTATTTGATTTGCAGTTTTTCTGCCAGCCCCGGTCTTTTAACAGCCTCGGCATATAGTCCTTCTGTCGGCAGGAACATTAGACCAAAGTCGGTAGTGTAAGGAGCTGCCAGGTATTTTTCTGAAATGGTTCTTGCCTGGAGATCCAGCGCGTTTTCCAAGTCTTTACCGGCAGAGGCAACACCAGCCACGTCACCAGCTTCAGAAGCCTGGACAAGGCGTTCATACTGTTCTTTCGGAAATTTCGCATCAATTGGTAGCCAGACAGGTTTGTCCTGATTGTTTTTGCCGGGCAGTTTGAGGGCGTATTCAACTTTTTCTCCGGTTCCCGGAATGGTTTCTACATTTTTGTCATATTGCCCATCAGTCAAAACCTGTTCGAGAATCATACCCAGCTGGACTTCTCCCCATGTACCACGGGTTTTCACATTTGTCAAAACGCGTTTCAGGTCACCGACTCCCTGTGCCAGTTGGGTCATTTCGCCGAGACTTTTATAGACACTTTCAAGGCGTTCAGAAACTTGGCGGAAAGATTCTCCAAGACGCTGTTCTAGGGTGTCATGCAGTTTTTCATCTACGGTTTTGCGCATTTCTTCCAGCTTGGTTGCGTTGTCCTGCTGCATTTGGGTGATTTTGGTTTCCAACGTACCCCGTACTTCAGTGATACCTTTCCGGTTAGTTTCTGCCATGGTATTTAGCGATTCCTGAACGGATGTCCTCAAGGTATTCATACTATCGGCTTGTTCCTTGCGGGCAGTAGCAGACGTATCAGTGAGGACTTGCCGCATGGTTTCCAGTTTTTCATTATGGGACACAGTCAGTTTTTCAAGGTTGCCGGCAAAAGTACCGAGTTTGTCGGCATTGTCTTTCTGAAGTGAAACGATTTTGTCTTCCAGTGTCTGGCGGATGTCATTGAGCCGGTTGTTGTTGACTGTCGTGATGTTTTGGAAGGATTCAGAGATGGCGGTGTTCATCTGCCCGAACGCTGCCTGCTGTTCCTGACGAGATTGCGTTGTAGCACCTGAAAGGGTTTCTTTCAGCTGTTCGATTTTAGTGGAAAAAGTGTCGTCAAATGTTTTGAGCCGTTGTTCCTGGTTGGCAAGCTGTGTGTTGATGAGTTGTTGAAAGTTGTTCAGCTGTCCTGCCAATTCCTGTCGGTTTTCACGGGCTTCGTTCTGGAAATGCTGCTGTATCTGCTGGATGGTTTCAGTCTGCATTTTCTGGAGACTAGTTTCTGAAAGGCTGTTTCCAGACCGGCGGATCAGTATGAAGAGGAGAATAACCAAAAGAATCAGGCAGATACCGGACAGGATAATCGGGGTTGTGGTCATATGCTTCCTTGAAGAAAATATTGAAACTTTGATAGTCCCATATTGAATGGGTTCCGTATAACGTATAATGCAGTTTTACGGTTTTTTGGGATTCCGTGCGACAGAAATGACAATGAAACCGACAATATTGGCACGGTTGGAGAGTCTATCCAATCGGCTGGCAGAAATCAATGAATTATTGATACAACCAGAGGTTATTTCCCAACAGGAGCAGTTTCGGAAACTGAATAAGGAACATGCTGAACTTTTGCCTGTCGTTACACTGTTTGATGAATACCAGCAGGTTGTTTCAGATATGGCAACTGCAAGGGAGATGCTGGCAGAGCCTGATATGAAGGCGTTTGCCCAGCAGGAAATCCATGGCGGAGAAATGCGGTTGCATGAAATTGAAAATGAACTTCAGATTTTACTGCTACCGAAAGACCCGAATGATGAGCGGAATGTCTTTCTGGAAATCAGGGCAGGAACGGGCGGTGATGAATCTGCATTATTCGCAGGAGATCTGCTCAGGATGTATACCCGCTATGCAGAAAAGAACCGTTGGCAGGTTGAAATGGTTTCGTCATCGATGTCAGGCTTGGGCGGTTACAAGGAAGTCATCGTCAAATTGTCGGGGAATAGTGTGTATTCCCGGTTGAAATTTGAATCTGGTGGTCACCGTGTCCAGCGTGTTCCCGTGACTGAAACGCAGGGAAGGGTGCATACTTCCGCCTGTACTGTAGCAGTGATGCCTGAGGCAGATGATGTCAGCGATGTGCAAATTAATCCGGCGGAAATCCGTATCGATACTTTCCGTGCATCAGGCGCAGGGGGACAGCATATCAACAAGACAGATTCTGCCGTGCGGATTACACATCTGCCGACAGGGATTGTGGTCGAATGCCAGGATGACCGGAGTCAGCATAAGAATAAGGCGCAGGCATTGCAGGTATTGGCTGCCCGTATCAAAGACCGTCAGATGCAGGAACAGCATGCCAGAGAAGCTGCCACGCGCAAAAGTTTAATCGGTTCGGGCGATCGTAGTGAGCGTATCCGAACATATAACTTTCCGCAGGGGCGTGTCACAGACCATCGAATTAACCTGACGCTTTACAAGCTGGAATTCGTCATGGACGGTGATTTGGATGAATTGTTCGATGCTTTGGCTGCAGAAAGACAGGCCGAGCTGCTGGCCGAGATGGGAGAAACAATCTAGGCAGAAACCCCATTCCTTGCAGTCTGTGATGAGCATGGTGTGTTAATGGATATGGTAATGAGACCGAGGAATCAGCTGCTTGCAATCAGTTTCCTGTGTGCGGGGTTTATTCTGGTTGCATGGTATCTACAGGTGTTCAGAATGGAATCGCCATGCCCGCTTTGTGTTCTCCAACGGTATGCGTTCATCTTTATCGGTATTTTCTGTCTGCTGGGGGCTTTTTCCCAGAGAATCCTGCTTTTTTCAGCTTTGGGCGGTCTGACAGCCTTGGTCGGGGCTTATCTTGCCGGATACCAGCTTTGGGTGATTGCTCATCCAGTCATCCAGTGTGGCAGGGATTCTTTGGAAGATGCCGTAAACGGTTTTTGGTTGGCAAAAAACCTGCCGGCACTGTTCAGATCAGAGAGCCTGTGCAGTGATGTGCCGGGTGCATTCTTTTTTCTGAACCCGCCACAATGGGCACTGATCTGGTTTGTGGTTTTTGCCGTGGCTTTATTCAGGCTGGTATGGCGACGGGGTGTTTGATTGAAGGATTTCAGACAGGTTGTCAAAGCGGGAGAGACTATCGGCAACGTGTTCAGGGCTGGCTGTTTTGATGCACTGGAATTGCGTATCCTGATGGAACAGGCAACCCATTTGACCCGTGTTCAGCAGATTACCCTATCAGATCATATTTTAACTGTTGAAGAAGCCAGAAAGCTGACCGAATTGCTGGAACGCCGTCAGGCAGGCGAACCAATTGCCTATATTACCGGTATGCGGGAATTTTTTGGGTTACCGTTTCAGGTATCTCCAGCCGTTTTGATTCCCCGCCCGGAAACCGAGTTACTGGTGGAACGGATATTGGCTGTTTTGCCTGCTGGTGGGGCAGTGGCTGATATGGGTACGGGTTCTGGTGCCATTGCCATTGCTGTAGCACATGAACGACCCGATGCTATTGTAATAGCAACCGATATTTCTGATATGGCTTTATCCGTTGCCAAAGCTAATGCACGGCAGATTCTAGCAAAAGAAGAACGCGTCCAGTTTTGTTTGGGGGACTGGTTTGATGCTTTTGAGGTAGGAATGGCTTTTGATGTGATTGTTGCCAATCCACCTTATATCCATCATGAAGACCCTCATCTGAAAAAAGGCGACTTGCGCTTTGAACCGGAAAATGCCCTGACGGATGGAGCCGATGGATTGAATGCATCGACAGTTCTGGTTGAAGGTGCCCCCCATTGGTTGAAACGGGGAGGCTGGCTGCTGATGGAGCATGGTTATGATCAGGCGTTATCTGTCCGGAAAATGCTGAAACAGCAGGGATTTACTGCCGTGCAGAGCTGGCGAGATTTAGCTGGTATCGAACG
>CAZWTQ010000074.1:0-7720 GCA_964636975.1 uncultured Oxalobacter sp.
ATGTGCCTATTAATCCTTGCCTTTCTGGAGAGGAGTGGATATGGGATAGTGTCCGTTTCACCGTACTGTATCCTACAATTAATGATTATACTTATAATATAAAGACAAATGAGTTAAGTTGTGTTATTAAAGTAGATTCTAATAATGGATCGTTGTTATTGACAGGTGATATTGAAGAATCAGTAGAACAAGGACTGGCGATAGAATATAAGGGCAGATTACGGTCAGATGTTCTGGTATCACCTCATCATGGTAGCCATACTTCATCCTCTCAGGAATTCCTGATGGCAGTGCAACCCAAGTATGCTGTTTTCCAGGTCGGATACCAGAATCCTTATCATCATCCCCATCCAGCTGTCCTCAAACGGTACAGACAATCCGATGCTTCGTTGTTCCGTTCAGATGAAGATGGTGCAGTGTGGTTCTCCTTTAAGGAAGAAGGGATTGAAGTAGGAGCTATGAGGCGAGCATTTGCTAGGTTCTGGCATACAAAATAGACAAAACAACTCAAGCGATAAAAGGTTTCAGACATCGCATAGCGTTCTTTTACGTTATAATCCAAATTTCTGTTATTGTGCGTCTGTGATGATAAAAAATGACCAAATATGTATTTGTTACCGGAGGGGTTGTTTCTTCTCTTGGCAAGGGGATTGCTGCTGCCTCCTTGGCAGCAATTCTTGAATCCCGTGGTCTCAAGGTCACCATGATCAAGCTGGATCCTTATATCAATGTGGATCCAGGCACTATGAGTCCATTCCAGCATGGCGAAGTTTTTGTGACTGATGATGGAGCAGAGACGGATCTCGATCTGGGGCATTATGAACGATTTATTTCTACCCGAATGCATAAGGTCAATAATTTCACCACAGGACAGATTTATGAATCAGTTATCCGTAAGGAGCGTCATGGTGAATATCTGGGCAAGACTGTCCAGGTGATTCCGCATATCACTAATGAAATCCAGAATTTCATCCACCGTGGCGCGAAGGGTTATGATGTTGCATTGGTTGAAATCGGTGGTACAGTCGGCGATATTGAGTCATTGCCTTTCCTCGAGGCGGCAAGACAGCTGAGTTTGCGGGCGGAAAAGGATGCAACAGTATTCATTCATCTGACATTGGTGCCTTATATCGCTTCAGCAGGGGAGCTGAAAACCAAACCGACGCAACACAGCGTTCAGAAACTTCGCGAAATTGGTGTTTATCCGGATGCGTTGCTCTGCCGGGCAGACCGTCCCATTCCGAATGATGAACGTGCCAAGATTTCCTTATTCTCAAATGTTCCTGAAAATGCGGTCATTTCTGTCTGGGATGCAGACACAATTTACAAGATTCCCCAGATGTTGCATGACCAGGGACTGGACGATATTGTTTGCAAAAAACTGAGCCTGACTCCACCGTCAGCAGACCTGTCTGTTTGGTCAAAACTGGTCTATGCCTTGGAACATCCTGAAAAAGAAGTTTCAATCTGTATGGTCGGCAAGTATGTGGATTTGACAGAATCTTACAAGTCCTTGATTGAGGCAATTCGGCATGCAGGTATCCATACCAACTGCAGGGTTAATATCGACTATATCGATTCGGAAGAAATCGAGAAGACGGGACTGCCTGATATGTCGAAATATGATGCTATCTTGGTTCCCGGTGGGTTTGGCAAACGCGGTGTTGAAGGCAAGATTACTGCAGCCCAGTATGCTCGTGAAAACAAGGTGCCTTACTTGGGCATTTGTTTGGGAATGCAAGTTGCCTTGATCGAATTTGCTCGTCATGTTGCCGGTCTGAAGAGTGCAAATTCGACAGAGTTTGATCCGGATACTGAAAACCCTGTTGTGGCATTGATTACTGAATGGGCAGATCGTGCCGGTAAGATTGTCCAACGCAATGAAAATTCTGACCTCGGTGGGACGATGCGTCTTGGTGCACAGACCTGTGCTGTTGAACCGGGCACGATTGCCTCTGAAGTCTATGGTAGCGTGGTGACAGAACGTCATAGACATCGCTATGAAGCAAATAATCTTTATCTGGATCAACTAAAGAAGGCTGGAATGGTGGTTTCCGCATTGACTCCAACAGAAAAGCTCTGTGAAATCATGGAAATGCCGAGAACCGGCGAACATGCACATCCTTGGTTTATTGGTGTGCAGTTCCATCCTGAATTCAAGTCTAATCCAAGGGATGGTCATCCATTGTTCAAGGCTTTTGTTGAAGCTGCGTTATCCTATCGTGAAACTAAAGGTAAAGGAAGCAGGGTATGAAACTGTGTGGGTTCGAAATCGGTCTGGACAGGTCGTTTTTCCTGATTGCAGGTCCTTGTGTCATTGAATCCCGCCAGCTAGCCATTGATACGGCAGGAGTGCTGAAAGAAATAACTGATGAATTGGGAATCCCTTTTATCTATAAATCTTCCTATGACAAGGCAAACCGTTCTTCATCAGCCTCTTTTCGTGGACTGGGTATTGAAAAAGGCTTGGAAATCTTGGCAGATATCAAAAAACAATTTGATGTACCCGTGCTGACAGATGTCCATACCGAAGTTGATGTGCCTCGGGTCGCTTCTGTTGTTGATGTTCTTCAAACCCCTGCATTTCTATGTCGGCAGACGGATTTTATTCAGGCCTGTGCCCGTTCAGGAAAGCCGGTAAACATCAAGAAGGGACAATTTATGGCGCCAGGCGATATGGTGAATGTTGTCACTAAGGCGAGAGAAGCAGCATCGGAGGCTGGCGTGCCGATAGATAGTTTTACTGTTTGCGAAAGAGGAGTCTCTTTTGGTTATAACAACTTAGTTTCTGATATGCGTTCCCTGGCAATCATGCGCCAGACTGGTTGTCCCGTGGTTTTTGATGCTACGCATTCTGTCCAGTTGCCGGGTGGTCTAGGGAATGCCTCAGGCGGTCAGCGGGAATTTGTTCCAGTACTGGCAAGGGCAGCTTTGGCGGTCGGTGTTGCAGGGGTGTTTATGGAAACCCACCCCAATCCGGAAAAAGCACTGTCAGATGGCCCGAATGCGGTGCCACTTGGGCGTATGAAAGGTCTGCTGGTTCAACTGCATGCTCTGGATAAGGTTATCAAACGGAGTGGAATGGCAGATTTCCGTTTCTGATTTGATTATTGATAAGAGAAAATAAGAGAAGATCATGAGTGCAATCATTGATATCATCGGTCGTGAAATTCTGGATTCCCGTGGTAATCCCACCGTCGAATGTGATGTTTTGTTGGAATCAGGTGCTTTAGGTCGTGCTGCAGTACCTTCTGGCGCATCGACAGGTTCACGTGAAGCTATTGAACTTCGTGATGGTGACCCCAGTCGTTTCAATGGCAAGGGTGTGCTGAATGCAGTTGAACATATCAATACAGAGATTGCTGAGGCAATTATCGGTTTGGATGCCAGTGAACAGGCTTTTTTGGATCGAACACTAATTGATTTGGACGGGACAGAAAACAAGAGTCGCCTGGGAGCCAATACTGTTCTTGCAGTTTCTCTAGCGGTTGCCAAGGCTGCAGCTGAAGAAGCAGGATTGCCTCTATACCGCTATTTAGGAGGGGCAGCAGGGATGCAGTTGCCTGTACCGATGATGAATGTTGTCAATGGTGGCGCACATGCAGACAACAATCTGAACATTCAGGAATTCATGATTATTCCTGTTGGCTTGCCGACTTTTTCTACGGCACTCCGCTGTGGTGCGGAGGTTTTCCAGACGTTGAAGAAAATCCTTCAGGCGAGAGGTTTGCCAACTTCTGTTGGTGATGAAGGTGGCTTCGCTCCTTCCATCGCCCATCATGAAGAAGCCATCCAGCTAATTCTTTCAGCGATCGAAAAAGCAGGGTATATGCCTGGAAAAGATGTTTGCATCGGTTTGGATTGTGCCGCTAGTGAGTTCTATAAAGACGGCAAGTATCATCTGACGGGGGAAGGTTTGGTTCTTTCGTCGGAAGAATTCACAGCATTGTTGGAAGGTTGGTGTGATAAATATCCGATCATTTCGATTGAAGATGCAATGGCAGAAGATGATTGGGATGGTTGGGTTTATCTGACTGAAAGGTTGGGGGATCGTGTTCAGCTGGTGGGGGATGATCTGTTTGTCACCAACACAAAAATCTTGCAGGAGGGCATCAAATGCGGAATCGCCAATTCTATCTTGATTAAGATCAATCAGATTGGTACGTTGACCGAAACTTTTGCGGCGATTGAAATGGCAAAACGTGCTGGCTATACTGTAATTGTTTCACATCGTTCCGGTGAAACAGAAGATTCTACAATTGCCGATCTGGCTGTTGGTGTCAATGCTTTGCAGATCAAGACGGGTTCACTGTCCCGTTCTGATCGTATTGCTAAATATAATCAGTTACTCCGTATTGAAGAAGATTTGGGTGAAGTGGCAAATTACCCGGGGAAGGATGCTTTTTACTGTATTGGATAAAATTCATGAGGCAAGAAGAAACGGTATTGTTTAAGTGGTTTCCTGAGAAACAATCATGTTTACATCGAGACGTTCCGTTATCATTATATTGACTATTCTTGTTGCTGCTATCCAATATCCGTTATGGTTTGGGAAAGGCGGGTGGATGTATGTTTGGGATTTGAATAACCAGTTGGCAGCCACCCTGCAGCATAATGAGGAACTAAAGGCACGGAATGCTTTATTGGCTTCTGATATCAAAAGCCTTCAGGAAGGTGATGAAGCGATTGAAGAACGTGCCAGAAGTGAATTGGCAATGGTGAGACGGGATGAGATTTTTGTTCAGTTACTAGATGCCAAGACCCCGATGCCTCCTGAAGTTGATCAGAAGGCAGTAGAGCAGAGACCAGCAGGGAAAACAGAAAAACAGGATAAGACTGAATGAGGTAGGAAGATTGTTTTTGATAACAGTTGTTCCCTTCTAGACGAAAATGAGACAAAAACCTGTTGCCAATTTCTGACGCAAGCCCATCATTAGGATTCAATCTTTAACCGTTTATGTCGTATATTTTCAAAAATAAGTCTCTCTTTGTATATGCTTTTTGTCTTTGAAAAACAATATATAAAATATAAAGTTAAAGAAAAAACTTAAAATATTTCTAGAAAAATAGCAGGTCTTTTAACGAAAGACAAGAGAGTCTGGAAAAGAAAGGCTTCCCTGCCAGATTAAATGCTGTTTGCCTGCCATATGCCCGGCAGGAGTGCAACAAGTTATGCAATACTCTTAATTTCAAAGCCTGCTTCGGTGACAGCAACTGCTAGGGCTTCATTGGAAATAGAATCTGTTATATCGATGATAGCATTTTTGTTTTCAAGGCTGACTTCAACTTTGCTAACACCAGGGATAGCGGAAAGAGCTTTCTCGACAGCGACACGGCAGTGATTGCAGTTCATGCCTTCAATCTGAATATTTTTTTGCACGATATTTTTCCTTTCAATGGTTTTAATGGATGGTCTAGATTTGGTTTTTCTCAGAGATTCACTGCTACCGTTTGTGGTAGAAGATGACAAGGGAAACATCGAATCGAAGAAACGAAGTTTCAGGGCATTCAGGACAACTGATATAGAGCTGAAACTCATGGCTGCTGCCGCAACCATAGGATTCAAGGTCATGCCATTAATCGGGTACAGGATGCCAGCAGCAATTGGGATACCGATGATATTGTAGAAGAATGCCCAGAAAAGGTTCTGTTTGATGGTTCGCATAACAGCCTTGCTTAGATGGATAGCGGTGACAGCATCTGTCAGGGGTTTTCTCATCAGCACAATATCGGCCGATTCCATGGCAATATCGGTTCCTGTACCAATGGCAATTCCTACATCAGCACGTGCAAGGGCAGGGGCATCATTCACGCCGTCGCCAATCATGATTGTCCGATGTCCCTGTTCCATCATTTTTCGGATAGTTTTTTCCTTATCTTGGGGTAGAACTTCTGCCTGGATATCTTGAACATGGGTCTTTCGTTGTACAGCTTTGGCAGTTCTCAGGTTGTCGCCGGTCAACATAATGACTTTGATGCCCATGGTTTGCATGGCATGGATGGCATCAGGTGTTGTTGGTTTGATGCTATCAGCAACAGCAAACATCCCTATTAGTGTATCATCAGAGGCAATATACAAGATTGTTTTGCCATCGTCGGCTAAGTTGTTGGCAATCTGCTGATATTCAATGGGGCAGTCGATACCAAGCTGAGTCAGAAAACGGTGATTACCTATGGCAAAGTAATGGCGATTAATGAATCCGGCAATACCGCCTCCGGGAAGACGACTGAAGTTGGTTACGCGTTCAAAAACTATGCCTTGCTTCAATGCTTCTTCTATGATAGCTTTCCCAATGAGATGTTCCGAGCAATTTTCTAGGGAGGCGGCTTGTTTTAAAAGAGCATGCTGGTCATAGCCTTCAGTGACAAGGATATCTGTCAGTGTGGGTTTTCCTTCGGTCATGGTGCCTGTTTTATCCAGAATAACTATATCGGCACTATCCAATAGCTCAATTGCACTAGCAGATTTGAACAGGATTCCGTCTGCGGCACCACGACCTATTCCAACCATGATAGCGGTTGGCGTGGCAAGTCCCAAGGAACAGGGGCAGGAAATGACCAAGACTGAAATGCCGGTTGAAATGGCGAATGTCAAAGGATACCCCAGTAGTAACCAGATACCTGTGGTAAGCAGTGCAATGACAATAACCACTGGTACAAAAACGCCACTGATCCGATCGGCCAATCTTGAAATCGGCGCTTTTGAGGAGGTCGCTTCGTCAACAAGACGAATGATTTGAGCCAAGATGGTGTCTTCCCCGACATGGGTGGCGCGCATCTGGAAATGACCAGACAGGTTGAGGCATGCACCGGAAACAGTATCCCCTGGCTGCTTTTCAACAGGGATGCTTTCACCCGTCAGGGTGGACGTGTCTATTGAGCCCCAGCCATCTACTATCACACCATCGACCGGAATATATTCTCCAGTACGAACAACCAGAATATCACCAATCTTGACATGTTCTGTAGGAATGGTTACTTCGACGCCATTTTCCAGTTTTACCGCCATTTTGGGAGAGAGACTCATCAACAGGGAAATTGCTTCTGATGTCTTGTTTTTTGCCCGGGTTTCAAGGAAGCGTCCCAAGGTGATTAGAGTAAGGATCATCGCAGCAGACTCAAGGTACATATGTGCTGATGCATCTTGTGCGGAGGATATGTCTCCCGATCCTATTGCATGTGCAATATGGTAAAGCGAGACAATCCCGGATACAAAAGCGGCACCTGATCCAATGGCGATTAATGTATCCATATTTGGAGAAAATGCAGTTAATGCATTGAATCCATTGATGAAATACTTGGAATTGATGAAAATGACCGGTATAACCAACAGAAATTGAGTCAAGGCAAAAACCATTATATTTTCTGGCTCAGACAGGTTGGCAGGTAGAGGCAGATTCGCCATATGTCCCATACTGAGATAGAAAAGCGGTATCATGAAAAATACTGAGAAAACCAACCTGAGACGGATCTGGCTGATTTCCGGATCCGATGATTTTGTTGCTGTTTTTGTATTTGCCGGATACAGGGTTGGTTTCTTTAAAGAGGCTCTATAGCCTGCTTGGACAACAGCGTTGATAATCGTAGGGATATCTATCCTACGGTCGTCAAAGGTGACGGTCATGTTGTTCTTCAACAGATTGACGTTGACCTCTTCGACGCCTTCAAGATCAGATACAGTCTTATTCACTCTGCTTGAACAGGCAGCACACGACATGCC
>CAZWTQ010000075.1:0-7668 GCA_964636975.1 uncultured Oxalobacter sp.
AGTAGATATGACGATACTTGATCACATTATAGTAGCAGGCAACAGCACCTGCTATTCTTTTGCCGAATAGGTATTGTTGTGAATTGGATAGGAGTTCAAGCTTCTAGAACTTCGATTTCAAAAATCAGATCCGTATTAGGTGGAATTACGCCACCGATGCCGTTAGGACCATAGGCGAGATCGCTTGGGATATATAGCGTACGATGCCCACCAACTTTCATTCCTCGGATACCTAAATCCCAACCTTGGATGACATAGCCTCTATTGAAAGGATAGCGGAAAGGCAGGTTGCGGTCATGACTACTGTCAAATTTTTTTCCTTTAGAACCATCTGGTTTTTTCAACCAGCCCGTATAGTGTACTCTGATGAAAGGGGTCGCCCCTCTACCAACTTCCGTGCCGGTTCCGATGATGTGATCAATATATTGCAGTCCTCCAGCCATCGTCTTCAATTCTTCCATAAGATAAACCTCCTTAGAAATCCACCTGGATGCGGGATAACCATTGAGCAATAACACCATTAGTCTAATGATATACCAGAATTAAAAGCAATATAATGGCAATATCCTTAGACCTCTAAATAGAAAATCATGGCAATCGGACTTATTATCATCGGTGATGAAATCCTTTCTGGAAAATATATCGACAAACATTTTAGTGGTGTCATTAAATTGTTGGCGAGACGGGGATTGCAGCTTAGTTGGGCTCGTTATCTAGGGGATGAGCCTACGCACATTACAGCTGTGCTTAAGGAAACTTATGGAACAGGTGATATTGTATTTTGCTGCGGGGGGATCGGATCAACGCCAGATGATTACACCCGGGCATGTGCAGCAGAAGCATTCGGCAAGCCTCTGGTCATGCATCCAGATGCCCGAGCGGAGATTGAAAAACGGATTCGCGAGGTGGCAGAAGATCCTGAACACCCTGATTACAGTTTGCAGGACAACATCCGGCGATTGCAAATGGGGGAATTTCCAGAAGGTGCTGTGACGATCCCTAATCCAGTCAATCATTTTCCAGGCTTTTCTTTTGGAACCCATTATTTCGTGCCGGGATTCCCACAAATGGCACATCCGATGATTGAATGGGCATTAGATACTTATCATAAAGATCTATTCCATATTGCAGAACAATTTGAACTTGTGGTCAATGTGCCTGGTGCGATGGAAGCCATGATGACGCCGTTGATGGAAAAAATTACAGCAGACTTTCCATTGGTGAAACTTTTCAGCTTACCTCATATAGGATCGATATGTTCAGACAATTATGTTGAGGTGGGTGTCAAGGGATTAAAAGAAAATTTGCAACCAGCTTTTTGCGCTTTACTGAAAGGATTAACTGATCTGGGGGTTCGTTACGAATTACCATAGAGGATATGTGCCTGTATAGTGTGCGTAATGCACCATATTGATGCGTTGTTGTGGACAGTATGCACTGTTATGGCATATGCTTTGTCAGATAGGAGCGCACGCTTGTTTCTTATGGGAAAAAGAGTGATTCTGGCATGGAATGTGCATAACAAAGAGATAGGTTTACCGTTTAGCATCATCCTGGACATTGTCAATTAATGTACGGGAAAGGATAAAGAGGAGAGAAGAATGTCAAAGTCAGTAGCAGACGTTTTGGATATGATCAAGGGGAACGAGGTAAAGTTCGTTGATTTCCGATTTACAGATACCCGTGGTAAGGAGCAGCATGTTACCGTGCCTGTTTCTGCTTTTGATGAAGACAAATTTGAAGAAGGTCATGCTTTTGATGGCTCTTCTATTGCGGGCTGGAAAGGTATTGAAGCTTCCGATATGTTGTTGTTGCCTGATCCAGATACTGCCAATATTGATCCTTTCATGGAAGATACTACGCTTTTCATGCAGTGCGATGTCATTGAGCCAGCTGATGGCAAGGGTTATGATCGTGATCCGCGTTCTATTGCAAAACGCGCGGAAGCTTATCTGAAATCTTCCGGTGTTGGTGATGCGGCATTCTTTGGTCCAGAACTCGAGTTCTTCATATTCGACAGTGTTCGTTGGCAGGATGATATGTCAGGTTGTTTTGTTAAGGTTGGATCGGAAGAAGCACCTTGGTCTTCCAGTGCTGAAATTGAAGGTGGTAATGCAGGTCATCGTCCAAGGGTTAAAGGAGGGTATTTTCCCGTTCCTCCTGTTGACAGTTTCCAGAATATCCGTTCTGAAATATGCCTGTTGTTGGAACAAATGGGGATTCCTGTTGAAGTCCATCATCATGAGGTGGCTGGTGCTGGTCAGAATGAAATTGGCACCAAATTTTCTACGCTGACTAAACGTGCTGATTGGACGCAGGTTCAGAAATACACTATTTGGAATGTAGCACATACTTATGGTAAGACAGCGACTTTCATGCCAAAACCAATTGTCGGAGATAATGGTACAGGGATGCATGTTCATCAGTCCATTTGGAAAGAAGGCAAAAACCTTTTTGCCGGCGATGGCTATGCCGGTCTGTCTGAGATAGCACTTTATTATATCGGTGGGGTCATCAAGCATGCACGGGCGTTGAATGCCATCACTAATCCAAGTACTAATTCTTATAAACGCCTGGTTCCTGGATTCGAAGCACCGGTCAAATTGGCTTACTCAGCGCGTAACCGTTCAGCATCTATCCGTATTCCGCATGTTTCCAATCCAAAGGCACGTCGTATTGAAACGCGATTCCCTGACCCGACCGCCAATCCATACCTGTGCTTTGCTGCGTTACTGATGGCAGGTCTTGATGGAATTCAGAACAGAATTCATCCGGGCGAACCTGCATCCAAGGATCTCTACCATTTGCCTCCTGAAGAAGATGCACTGGTTCCAACTGTCTGTTCTTCCTTTGAACAGGCACTGAGAGCTTTGGATAAGGATCGTGAATTTCTGACTCGTGGTGGTGTATTCAGCAATGACCTAATTGATGCCTATGTCGAACTCAAAATGCAGGATGTTACACGGCTGAATATGACGCCTCATCCGATTGAATTCGATATGTATTATTCTTTGTAGCTTGAAGTCATATGGCATCGACAAAGGCGGAAATGGTAACGTTTTCGCCTTTTTTGCAATAGAAATATCATGAGAAATTTCGGTGGTCTCGATTTGCTTTCCTCTGCAGTTATCATTCTCGACAGAGTAGGACATATCCAGTATGTCAATTCTGCTGCAGAAGATATGCTTGAACTTTCACTGAAAGTATTGCGAACACACCGACTTCATCAGATATTTTTGAATAACGAGGTTCTCGAAAGTATCTGTCACGATGCTTTAGTGCATGAGACGGCTGAAATCGGGCAGGATATTGTTTTGCATAGATCTGCCAGTAAATCGCTGGCGGTTCATGTAGTTGTCAAAGTTATTGACGTCCCTTTCGAAGGTATTCTCATTGAAATGCGTGGCAATGTCCAGCGCATTCGACAAGATAGGGAAAACCGTCTTGTCAACCAGAATCAGGCGAACATGGAAATGGTTCGTAACCTTGCCCATGAGATCAAGAATCCATTGGGAGGAATCAAAGGAGCTGCCCAGTTGCTTGAATTGGAAGTTCCTGAAGAGCATCGTAACGAAATTAAGGAATATACACAGGTTATCATCAAGGAAACCGACCGTCTTCAGAAACTTGTTGATCGGATGTTGATTCCCCATAAACATGCTCGTATTGCCGACAACATCAATATCCACGAAATTACGGAACGGGTTCGCAGTATTGTCTTGGCAGAATTTCCAGTAGGGCTTGAGATAAAACGTGATTATGATTTGTCGCTGCCTGAAGTTTCTGGTAACAAAGAACAGCTAATTCAGGCTGTACTGAATATTGCCGAGAATGCTTGCCATGCCTTGTTTCCAAAGATACAGGACAGTAGTGCGGAACTGACCTTCAAAACCCGTGTTGCAAGGCGGGTCACGATTGCTGGTATCCATTACAGGTTGGCATTGAACTTGTCCGTCATTGATAACGGTCCAGGCATTCCGTCTGATATGATAGAAACCATATTTTTTCCATTGGTATCAGGTAGAGAAGGCGGTAGTGGTCTGGGTTTGGCTTTGTCACAGACCCTTATCCAGGAATACGGAGGGCTTATCGAGTGCGACAGCATACCAGGCAGAACGGAATTTCTGGTACGCCTGCCCCTGACAAAAGTATGAATAATCTGAAATCAGAAAACATTGAAATTGGAATAAAGCTATGAACCCTGTCTGGATTGTCGATGATGACGAATCGATCCGTTGGGTGCTTGAACGGGCGTTTTCCCGGGAGAATATCCCACTGAGAACCTTCTCCAATGCGGATGAGGTATTAGTGGCTTTTGAGACTGCCAGGCCACAGGTATTGTTGTCGGATATTCGGATGCCAGGCACATCAGGATTGAAGCTACTAAAGCAAGTCAAACAGCGTTTCCCAGAAATGCCGATTATTGTTATGACAGCATTTTCAGATCTTGATTCTGCGGTATCCGCGTTTCAAGGAGGGGCTTTTGATTATTTGGCAAAACCATTTGACTTGAGTAAAGCAATTGATTTGGTCAAAAAGGCGATGAAGGAAAGTGATGTCAAGGCAGAAAAAGAAAGGCCGGCTTTGCGAATGCCAGATATTATTGGTCAAGCACCGGCTATGCAAAGTATCTTTCGGGCAATAGGCAAGCTTTCGAATTCCAATGCAACGGTTCTGGTGACTGGAGAATCTGGTTCTGGTAAGGAATTGGTTGCACGTGCACTGCATCGTAACAGTCCACGTGCCATGCGACCATTTATTGCAATCAATGTGGCAGCGATACCGAAAGATCTTATGGAATCCGAATTGTTTGGGCATGAGAAGGGTGCTTTTACCGGAGCCCAAATCATGCGACGTGGTCGCTTTGAGCAAGCGGAAGGGGGGACGTTGTTCCTTGACGAAATTGGGGATATGCCAGTTGAAATGCAAACACGGCTTCTTCGGGTGTTGTCAGATGGTCATTTCTATCGGGTTGGGGGCAATCAGTCTATCAGGGCGGATGTCAGGGTTATTGCGGCGACTCACCAGAATCTTGAAAGACTGGTTCAAGAAGGAGCTTTTCGTGAAGACCTTTTCCATCGTTTGAATGTTATCCGATTGCGTCTGCCTCCATTGAGAGAACGTACGGAAGATATTCCGGTTCTTGCCCGACATTTTCTCAAGCAAAGTGCCGCACAGGTTGGTGTCGAACCCAAGCGACTTTCTGAAAGTGCCGCTACGTTCCTATCACAATGCCGGCTAACAGGGAATGTCCGCCAGTTGGAAAACCTCTGTTACTGGTTTACGGTTATGGTCGCAGGACAAACCATTGAAGTTAAGGATATGCCAGTTGACCTGATTGAGGAAAATAAGGCAGGAAGTTTCCCTGTCGAGCAAAATTTACAGGGAGCTAAGCTATCTACAGATGAAAGATTACTACCAATCATCGCATCCAAAAACAGTAAGGCAGGAGCTTCTTGGGAATTGCAGCTTAAACAGACTGTTATGGATATGCTTGATGGGGGAGGGGATAACTTGATGGATATGTTGGGCAGCCAGTTCGAACGCATTGTGATTCATACGACATTGCAACATACCCATGGACGTAAACATGAAGCGGCGATTTTACTGGGCATCGGACGTAATACCATCGCCCGCAAGATTCAGGAACTTGGCATCAATATTGAAAATCATATCTGATTTATCTGGTTGCTGTTGCATAACCGCACAAGGCCAACAGATTCGATAGACTTTTTGGCAAAATAGCCTGCTGTTTGTCATAATGTGCTGACAAAAAAGTTTGTAAAAAACGATAGGATTTCTTTGTCCTCTGGATAGGGCTGTTGGCGTAATCGCTGAAAATATCATGAGAAACCTTCTAGTGAAAATAGTACTTACTTTCGCATTAGTGATGCCATTCGCTTGTTATGCGAAAGATACTGTTACGCTTGTTTTTACTGGCGATATCATGATGGGAACAAATTACCCTGACAGTAGTTATCTTGCTACTCATGGAGGAAAAAACCTGTTCAAGGATGTTTCGCCGATTATCCGGCAAGCGGATGCTGCGTTCGGGAATCTTGAAGGTGTGCTGATGAATTCAGGAGGGGAGGTCAAGAAGTGCGATAACCCTGCTGTCTGTTATGCTTTCCGTACCCCGGTTAGTTATGTCAATAATTTGGTTAATGCTGGTTTTGATGCTGTTTCAATAGCAAATAACCACGTTAATGACTTTGGCCTGATAGGTAGGTTATCTACCATGTCAACACTTCGTAAGGCAGGAATTGCTTACGCGGGGCAGGATGGTTATTGTGAAACGGCTGTTTTCCAAAAAGATGGTATAACTTATGGTTTTGTTGCTTTTGGTCACAGTATTGGGACGCTCCGTATCCAGAATATTGACAATGCACGTCGGGTTATTCGCTCCCTACATGGCAAGGTTGATTTGATTGTTGTGTCTTTTCATGGGGGAGCAGAAGGCATAGGGTCAGGTCATGTTCCTGATCACCAGGAAATCTTCTTAGGAGAGGACAGGGGTAATGTCAAGGCATTTGCCCGAGCTTGTATAGAAGCAGGGGCAGATATTGTCTATGGGCATGGCCCTCATTTACCACGGGCAGTTGAGCTCTATAAAGGGCATCTTATCGCTTACAGTTTAGGCAACTTCTGCACTCCTCAACGTATCAGACTTAAGGGTCAACTCGCCCATGCCCCTGTGTTGGAAGTCAAAATCAATTTGGCTGATGGCATCTTTATTAATGGGAAAATCTATTCGTTCATCCAGTTCAAGGGGGTTGGTCCTCGCACAGAAATCACCCATACAGTAGCAAAAAGGATTCGTGCTTTGACCTTATCGGATTTTCCAGATACTAATCTCACCATCTTCCCAAATGGTAGGATTGAGCGAAAGAACAAGACGGAAAATGCTTCTGAACTTCACCATAAACATATTCCCCCGGCATCGCAACATATGGATACGTCGTCGATTTCAAAAAAGCCTGTTAGATTTTGGGATCAGATTGTCGCTTTTTTCAGAGAATTGCTTGGAATTTCAAATATACAGATAGCTTGATAGAGAAAAACGCTTTCAGATAGCGTGTAAAAAAAGTATTTTATTACAAAATAGGCAAAAAATAAACAAAGATGTGAGCAAATAAAAGTAATGATAGAACCCCGTTTTTTGACATTTTAAGCAGATTCTCTTAAAATCCAAATCTTTTAGCTAAATCGAAAATCAAATGTCATGGGAATGGAAAACATTGTTACGGGCAGTCTGCATTTCTGCATTTGCCATGGTAATGATAGCTATGCCAGTTCATGCTACCCGAAAGAGCAGCCAAATGACTTCTGCTGTTTCTAAGCGGGTTTCGACAAAAGCTGAGAAATCAAGGGAATTTTCTGGAAAAACGAAAAATACTCGACGCCATACCGGAGAGCAACTCAAGGAAACCAAGGGTAGTCATCGTTATGATTCTTCCAAAGGCAAGCAACGTCCTAGCAAAGATGCTGAACATAGTTCTGCAAGGAAATCTAGCAGAAGCCAGACTCGCCATGAACGTCAACGGCCATCAGAATATCAGGGACGCCGTTATAGTCACCATAGCAGGGGTAAAAGCAGGCATCATGGTAACCATTCTGAATTTTCGGGTGCAGACTATGTCGATAATATGACTTCGGCTGTAGTTAGTA
>CAZWTQ010000076.1:0-3290 GCA_964636975.1 uncultured Oxalobacter sp.
CATAGGGGGATATCTACCGCAGGCTGTCACCTGGAAGGAAGCCCGTATCAGTATTACAGTATTAACCAGTGTTTTTCACGTGTCTATTTGCTCGATGAATTTATCCTTATGTTCTTAATCAATAGTATACTGCTGGGTATTGGGCTTGCCATGGACGCATTTTCCGTATCGTTAGCAAATGGTATGCGAAATCCTGGAATGCCTGCACGTCGCTTTTGCCTGATTGCTGGGACATTTGCCCTATTCCAGACGATGATGCCAATGATTGGCTGGCTGGCTGTCCATACCGCTGTACTGTACCTTCATGCCATTACTCTCTTCATACCATGGATCGCACTGGGACTATTGTTATATATCGGTGGCAACATGATTCTGGCATCGCTGAGAAACCATGGTACTACAAAGGATATCGCACAGCCATTAAGCCTCAATGTCTTGATGGCTCAGGGTGTGGCAACATCCATTGATGCTTTATCGGCTGGCTTTACAACAGCAGCTTATGGCTGGGTACTGGCTTGTCTGTCATCCCTGATTATCGGTGCGATAACTTTTGTCATCTGTCTCTCTGGCGTGTTTGCAGGACAGTATCTGGGAACACGTCTTACCAGTAAAGCTGAGTTATTTGGTGGCATTATCCTTGTCGGTATTGGCATTGAAATCTGGATTGACAGCCTGATGGCATAATGCTATTCTATAGTGGAATTTATCCTATATTAGGCATATCAAAATAATTTTTTACTTAATCACCATGTTATTTACCCCTCCCTCGAAATTCCATAGCAGGATGATTGCTTTTTTTAATGTATTCTGGGAAAAACATTATTGCCTCTTTGTTACTGACCGTTCTTGCCCAATACATTCTATTCCACGAGATAAAACCTGAGTCTGTAATATTTTTATTTTTCTGTTTTCTGACATTATCATTTTATCGGTATCTCCGATATATTGAGCTAATTATCTCATCAGGTCTTTGCATATTGATTCCTACTTCCCTGCTTGTTGTGGAACAGTGCTTTGTTCAAGAGATTTTTCAATATCGTCCTCACAACAAACAATGAAGAGATTTTCTCATAACTGAAATCAACCCAAACCCAATATGCCATTATTGCCATTGCCTGTTTTTTCTTATTAGCGTTACTGATTATAAAATCAAAAGATAATAACAATTTACGCCTGAACATCGCATTCGCAGTTATTGCACTGGCATTCCTTTACCCATTCATCAACAGAAACCATCTTTTCAAGATGTACCATGAATGGGAAAGGGCAACTGAACCGGAAATCCCTGCAACAGCACCAACCTGACATGTGTCTGGAATACTTCAACACCAAAAACATCAAAACTACATCATCGTATTGGGCAAATCCTTGCGTTCAGATGCACTGGGTCTTTATGGCAACAATACATATTCAACAACTCCTTTTTTGGACAGTGTTCCCTCCCTGTCAATAACTGATTACTTCAGTACAGCATCAAATACGACATTGGTCATCCCCAGGATTTTTGCACTGACAGACCTTGAAAACCGAATCAATGTCCAGATTGAGAACAACATTCATTAGCATCGCCAGGGAAGCAGGGCTTGAAACCTATTGGCTGTTTGCACAAGGGTTCCTGAAAACATGTGACCAAGGCGCATCTATCATCCCCCTCTATGCCCAAAAACAGATTCTCATCCCTGGCAAAAATGACCTTGATCTGGTGTCCTAAGTTTCAGAAGTATTGAAATCAAATGCAAGTAGAAAATTATTGATTGCACATTTATACGGTTCGCATGAAGATCTCTGCAACCATTTGGATGGAGTCGGTATCGCATATAAGAAAGACAAAACACGGTAAATTCGTGAACTATTATCTTTCAACAGTCAAAAAGACATATCTTATTTTAAATAGATTTGCACCAACTCCTTAAGGAAACGGGAAAACCATTTAAAGTTATCTTCTTTCCAGATCATGCCCAAGATTTTATTCCTGATTATAATGGATACAAACCTTTTAGGACACCTAGCATAATCCAGACATATAAAATTCCTTTCATTGAATTTGGAACTGACATAACATCCTCAAAGAAAATAAATTTCGGCAAAGTGCCTATAATTTCATCAACTATTTCCCGACCTGGATTGGTGTCAAGACAAATATGACACCTGAAGGATTTGACATTTTCAAGAACAGAGAAACTAATCCTGTTTTCGCGATTATATGGAGAACAGTCCGAAAAGTTCTCTAATCTGAAAGGAGGACTAAAATTAAGGGACATATTTGAGAAGTCTGACGATGATAAAACTGAAGATGATAAAAAATAGCGTTCTTCCACGACAGTGGCAAACGGTTTTTCAGGTAGATGATTATGCAAAGCGACATTCCTTTTCTGCTGGTGACTGTTCATTCCCAGTGGCAAGCTTCCCTTTAACGGCCTGCAGACACTATCCGATACCAGTGGTCAGAAAAACGAAAAAAGCCTTGCCTCTGTCAGACAAGCATCAAGGTTTCATGTCCAGACCCCCGCCAGATCGTGAAAGAAATTTTGCTTTCCAACAGGGAATCATCAGACCATCTCCCTGCTACCAGACACATCATTTCAGAATTCTTTACTTTTGATGGCGATACATTGTGTACAGGCATGGCAAAAACCATATGGCAATAAATACGTCTGACAAACGTCTGATGAGACTTTTTTGGTTACACAACGTTACATGACAGACTTGCTCCCTATCTGTATGATATAGCTATCAGGTATATCAAATATTTTTTGAGGAGATTCAAAATGAAAAAATGGTTGACTGTTTTCCTATTAGCACTAGCTGCAGGTTCTGTATCTGCTGCCGATAATAGCGATAGCGCCATCAAGCCGGCAGACACCAATGCGACTAGCACCAAGGCTAACGCTGCTGAGGCCGTGCCCGCACAGCCAAAACTGATGTCAGGAGCAAAACTGAGGCTGGGCGGCAAAGAAATTACCCTTCTGGTTGCTGAAACAGACGATCAACGTGCCCAAGGATTGAAGGGCGTCTCAAAACTGGGAGAAAACGAGGGGATGATTTTTTCTTATGGTAGTCCTGTCGAAAAAGCTTGCATGTGGATGAAAGATACCAAGATTCCCGTGGATGTTGCTTTCATTGACGGTACTGGCAAGATTATCAATATCGAAGCGAATATGAAACCGCTATCGAAAGACAACCACTGCAACACCGGCGGTCCTGTCTGGTATGCAATCGAAATGAATGCTGGCTGGTTTGCAAAAAATGGGGTGAAACCGGGAGATTCCCTAGCTAACTGATGGCTGTTT
>CAZWTQ010000076.1:3300-7425 GCA_964636975.1 uncultured Oxalobacter sp.
TTGATGCCTCTGGTAGCCCTGATGGAGCAGGTTTATTGAGGGTTGCATCCTCAAATTGACAGACCGCAGAAGAGTTCATGACCTGTTTTTTTTGGAAATGGTTGATGCCTGAACGACAGTTTTTCTCCGACAACGAAAAGCAGAAAAAACGGCTGATTGCATTAGGCGTAGTCTTGGTATTGATCGTTATCTGCTTTGTCGCACGCCATTTCATCGGCGACTGGTTACGCACAAAAAAAACTTCTCCCAAAAGAGAAATGATTGTAACAACCACCGATGCCATGGACATGAAGAAACAGCTATCGAAATTGTCTCCTCATAACCTGTACAAACTGGGCAGGGCGATGCGCCCTAAAATTGCAGAGGAAATCACACTAGCAAACAAGGTTCCTTCTGACAAACCGGTACAGGCAAATGAAGAAACAACTTCTCCTTCTGCATCAAATACCGATGCAAAACCGGACAATACCGTACAACAGAAACCGCTATCACCCGAACAGGCTGGCGATACCATTTCTCCTGAAAAAATTCCGGAGCAGAATGCGACGGACATTTTGCCGAAACAGCTTGAAGTTGAGGCATTTTCGATTCCTATTGCAGGAAGGCGATTCGCCGTTTTCCGTTATCATTACCCTGCCGTGCATATAAACACCATCAGCCACGGTGTTGTGGTTTACGGTTATTCAGGAGAGACCCTGAAACGCATTTCCTGTTATCACCGTTATCCAGTCTCGTTGGCTAGTGGTGCCTGTGCAGATGAAATCGAGAAAGTTTTTCATGTCCATATCTGAGCCATGATACCCAGCCTAGGTTCTTGCCAAAATGATGGTGAACTGTCCTGTGTCCCGCAATGTAAACGCCAGCCCCGTCGCCAGGCGGTTTTTATCCTTTTCCTAAACATTTTCAGTCTTCCATTTGAAAGCACAGAACACCACGGCTCTGATACAATGCGTGGTTGCCAATATTTCCAAACTGACGGGAACAGCCATCGACGTTCCAAACTGACTATGCGCATAAACACTGACCGTTTCGCCCTATTGACTGCATCAGCCACCTTGGCAATGATGTTGACGGGATGTACGACAAACCCTTATCACGATTACTACAAAGCGACCCCGATTCCTGAAAGCGAGAAACATTATCTCCAATATCTGCCTGAAGAAGGCTCACCTATTCTGACTGCCTCTTCAGGAGATACCAGTTCAGAGCTGGATGAAGCACTGTCACACGGTTTTATCATTATTGGAACATCGAATTTCAATGCTCCATTGATAGAAGTGGAGAAACTGGCAGAACAGGCAAAAAACGTTGGCGCAACACACGTACTGTATTCTGCAAAGCAGGCCGGCAAAGTCATCGGTTTCGCTCCCCAGGCCATAACAGAAGCCAAAGCCCGGACTCTTTCTGAAGAAACTACCCGTTCAGCAAAAAAGCCATCTGCTGATGAAACAGCAAATGAAAAAACGGGACAATCTGAAAACAAGGATGACCTGTTCTGGGGTATACGTTACCTGCCCGTCTCCTACAACAACCAGCGCTTCAACCAGTCTGCCACCTTTCTGGTGAAAAGTTCAAAAATGCCGGCATTGGGCCTGGAGACACAATCGCTGACTGCTGATCAGAAACGGCGGCTCGGTTATAACAGGGGAGTCTCGGTGAAACGGGTCTTCTATGATTCTCCCGGTTTTGATGCAGACCTAAAGAAAGGAGATATCCTTTACAGTGTGAATGGAACTGTCATTGAAAACCAGCGCCATTTCCATACCATCGCTTCCAACTATGCAAATTCCGGGCGCCCGATGGTATTTGAAGCGCTGCGCGGCACAGAACCCATACAGATAACACTTAGTCCTTCTGCTGCAGGACAAAGAAAAACACCTTTGCTGATTAAACAGCCCAAACAGCCTGAACCGGATGCAGAAACATCTACATCCGGCATCGAAAAAGCGAAATCCACTACAGCTGACAATAATACCCTGCATACAGATACCTTGAAAACTCCCGAAGAAAAACAGGCAGAAGCTGCCGAACGCTGGGCAATTCGCAAGAAAGCCTATGATGCCCGTATCCAGAAAAAACAGGCTCGTGCCAAAGATGGTTTTTTCATGGGCATGTTTCATTCCATGACAGACTGGTTCAGTAGCGATGACTAACTGTTTCTGCCTGAAATCGTTTCTGAGACATGCCCTCTTGCTTGGGATAGCCACTACCAGCATCCTGGCATATGCACAGGACACCATGGACTGGCAATTACTGTTCGAAAATGATGAAACGGCTATTTACGTAGCAGGTCCCCTCTCACGGGAAAAAATGAAAGCCGACGGTATAAGCATACGCATCCACAGCAAGCAGGCAGGATCAGATATGCATGCACTGGCCAAAGTAGGTTGTGAAAAACAACAGTTCTATATGGTCATTGGTATGGATATGAATCCGGATGCCCCCATAGAGGATACATGGATGTTGCCTCCGATGAAAAAATTCTTTTTGGACGCCCCAAAAGGGTCTGTTTATGGCAGACTTAGGGAGATGGTTTGCGGTCAGTGACTGCATCTTGTTTTTTGACTGACTTTTTCGATGAGGATGATTATGAAAAAGATATCGATCGTTGCCCTGCTGGGCATCATTGCACTGGGTTGCTCTACAGCATCTGCTGCTGGTCTGGCTGGATGGTCACAGCTGACAGGTGATGATAACGGCGGGTTATACTTGCAAAAACCTCTGCCAAATGCCGAAGTCCTGAAAAAACTTGGCATGAATGTTCGTGCAATCAATAGGAAAAAAGGGGCAGACTCTGCTGTACTGTACAAAGCTGACTGCGCAAAACAGACTGTTTCGATGGTGGCCGGAGTTGACATCAACGAAGACGGATCCATCGGCAAGACCCATCCATTCCCTAATGACCAGGTCATCACTGAAAAAGGTACTCCTGGCACGGTCTATGGCAAAATCATGACCCTGATTTGCCAATAACTGATGGGGAAAACGGTTTGCCCTTGCTGCCGTCGTCTGGAGCAGCAGGGGCGGTTTCTGTATTCCTTCAGGGAATCTTCCCGTCTTCCAAGCCTACTCATTTCCATTGGAATTGAAGACCGAAAAAGAACTCCTTCATCCCGCCTGCCAGGAATATTAGTCCTGTAAAATCCTGTAAGAAAATCAAATCTGGTTCATTTTTCTACTTAGGTCTTGTTTTCTGGTACATTGACCTCATTTATCAGTTGCTTGATGTGTCAGATACATCAAAACAGATACCAAAGTTTGTTTATGAAAACAGGAAACAGCAAAATATTAAAGGTTATTCTGTTGTCACCTCTGTTTGAAAGGATAAGAAATGGAATTTAAGATGAATCGATCTTTTCTGATCGATACCCTGAAACGCCAGGGCATCTGTGCCAGTGTCATTGGAACGGCTGAAGGTCTACGCTATGAATACATCACTCCAGACGGCATGGGTGTCAGCCATGGGGAAATTGCCTCCTGGCCGGCTCTGAAACTACGCGGTCTGTCGGATGACCATTGGGCGGATGTCCGTGCAAAGCTCCAAGCAGGTAACCTGACCCATGACGACCTGAAAGGGACGGAGCTGTTTTACCTACACGAAGACGTCACCAAAGGGAACGCCGCAGATGCGGCCGAGTTCTTCAAGGGATTGCTGGCGTTGCCTGATTCAATGGAATTGGATATTTACTGCCTGTGCGATATGTCTGATCCCAAGGCAATTCCATTATTCTTCAATGACGAGAAATCCTTTCTGGAGGCGTTTGCCGCAACTTACTGCAAGGATGCAATCGGTTGGGATGAATTGGATGAAGAATATATGGAAGATGTAATCCAGCGTCTAGATTCTGAATTCGGTGAATTCCAGTATCTTTCCTATTCCTAATCGATAGAAATACCATCTACTCAGATTGGTTGTGGCTGTCGTCAGCAAAAAACGCCTGCGAAACCCAATGTCCGCAGGCGCTTTTCTTGTTCACTCCTGTTATTTTTCTTTCTTCGATTCTTTCGATTCTTTTGATTCTTTTGATTCTTTCGATTCCTTTGATTCTTTTGATTCTTTTGATTCTTTTGATTCTTTCGATTCCTTTGATTTCTTTGATTTCTTCAGTTTCTTTGCCTTAATCC
>CAZWTQ010000077.1:0-7232 GCA_964636975.1 uncultured Oxalobacter sp.
CATGAAACCAATGACATCCAATCATCACGCTCTCCCACAACAGCCATGTAATCTGCCTGCCATGACAATCCTCCTGTCAAATAATCGAACGTTATCTGTTGCTTGCCTCCAGTTCCTCCCTGGACATCCAGTATCAGAACAGGTGATGAATGCAATCTCTCTGGAACCTTATCAAAAATAAGCCTGTCTGTTGACACAGTCTTGACATGTCCATCAACCTGGACAATACCACCGCCATGCATTGACAACAACTTCGCCCGCTTTATAGTTTCGTGACCCGTAGCCGGATTGGTATGCACTAACGCTACTTCCTTGCCGATATAGGCTTTCATCAAGTTTTCCGGTGTCAGCAACGCTGTATTGAGCGTTGCACCAGAAAGCCTTAAACGCCCATTAGATTCCAACATTAACGTTTCAGGCTGTATCTGTTCACTGACATCCTGCACCACAAGGTCGAAACGCCCCTGTCCTATTTTGACAGAGCGGGTATCCCGAACCAAGGCTTGTGACTGTTCATAAACAGTCAATGATAAATCCTGACAATCAGCCATACTGGTTTTGTAAGTTGTAGCAGATACTGCCAATGGACTAAATGCCATCAATAATATGATAGAGAAATGGCAACGTGGACTCATGAGAACGTCCTTCGACAAAAACAATAGTTTCAAGTCTATCAGACTTCCTTCACGGTTCCGCAAGACCGTTTACATTTTGAAAAAAACAGGAAAAAAGGCGATGATGGAACAAAAAATAGCAGATATCTGCTTGCATCCATTGTGGATGTTTACAATCAACAACCATATTCATTCTGTCCAAACAACCCAACCATAATGAGCACTGACCAAGACCAGAATACCAAATGCGATACGATACCATGCAAAAGGAATGAAATTATGGGAACTGATGAAACGTAGCAACCAACGAACACAAAGAAAAGCAAAGATAAAGGAAGAAACTGTCCCGACAGTAAAGAGAGGTACATCAGAAGCCACCAATAAATCCCTTTCTTTGTAAATGGAATAAACAGATGCACCGAATAGTGTCGGCATTGCCAGAAAGAAAGAAAATTCGGTGGCTACCTTACGGGATAGACCAAATAGCATTCCACCGATAATAGTGGCACCTGAACGACTGGTTCCTGGGATCAGAGCAAAAGCCTGGGCAATACCAACTTTCAGAGCATCCATGAAAGTCATTTCATCAACCGACTCAACCAATGTGCCATCAGAGCCATTCTCTTTCCTGCACTCAACAAACAAAATAATGAGCCCCCCAACAATGAATGCAGTAGCAACCGGTATCGGAGAAAAAAGAAATGCTTGGATTTTCTTGGCAAACAGCAAACCTAATACTGCAGCAGGAATAAACGCAATAATGACATTGATGGCAAATCGACGTTCCTTTCTATTGGTAAACATTCCAAGAAGAACTTCCAATATCTTCTGTCGATAAACCCAAACGACAGAAAGCATCGCCCCTGTCTGAATAGCGATGGAAAACACCTTGACATTTTCGCCAGTAAAATCCAACAGACTGCCTGCCAGAATAAGATGTCCTGTTGAGGAAATTGGTAAAAACTCTGTCAAGCCTTCAACAATCCCCATAATAAAGGCTTTTACCGCTAAAGTAAGATCCATGAAATATCCTGGTAAAAGAGAACTCATTCAAAGATGCGACATCATACTCCTGTTATTTTCCCTTGAGAAATGTATAAGATGAAAAAACGAACATTTATGGTCTCAAATCCATGCTCTTTGCAACGATGTCATTTATAATGGCTTTCGGATTGTAGCAAGCTGTTGATTTGCTTGTCTCAATTTCAGAAAGCTATACCTTAATCGGAAAAGAAACATCGGAACGCACTACTACCCGAAAAAGACGGCTCCCCAAAATCCATCTGGCATACATATCTTAGGGGAGATACTAAACAAATCATAGACAAACCATGTTCAATAGACTGAAAGACCTTAAAAAACCCAAAGTCTGGATCCCTTCCGCCGTTATCCTTATCCTGATCATCGCCCTTCTGGTATTCTGGCTTGTCCAAAAAAAGAGTACTGTTACTTACATGACGGAAAAGGTTCGTATCGGTAGTATCAGACATTCAGTCGAAGCAACAGGTGAAATCAGTGCAGTGAACCTTGTTACAGTTGGCGCCCAAGTTAGTGGCCAGATCAAGAAACTGCATGTTGTTTTGGGACAGGAAGTCAAGCAAGGGCAGATGATTGCGGAAATCGATTCAACAACCCAAGAAAATATCCTGCATACTGATAGACTTCGCTTAGAAACCTACAAAGCTCAACTGGCAGCCCGCAAAACCACTTTGGAAGTTGCCAAACGTACCTACGATCGCGAACGGGCATTAATACAGACAGATTCGACATCCAAAGAAAGCTTGGATAACGCTAGGGATGCGTATGCCATTGCAAAAGCCAATGTTGATGAAACGACATCCCTCATCAAACAGACTTTGCTTGCCATCAACACTGATGAAACAAACCTGGGTTACACCAAGATTCGTGCACCATTGGACGGTACAGTGGTATCTGTTCCTGTCGAAGAAGGTCAAACCGTTAATGCCAACCAGACGACACCGACCATCATTAAGATTGCCAACTTGAATGAAATGGAAATCGATATTCAGATTTCTGAAGGCGACATCACCAAAGTCAAACAAGGGATGGCGGTTGACTATACCATTCTGTCTGAGCCAAACACCGTTTTCCATGCAACACTGGACTCTATTGACCCTGGCCTGACCACTTTGAGTGATGGCAGTTATGACAAGAGCAACTCCAGTTCCTCCAGTAGCTCCAGTTCATCTGCCGTCTATTATTATGGCAAAAGCTTTGTGGACAATCCTGAAGGCAAACTGCGTATCGGCATGATGACCCAGTGTACTATTCTGGTTGAAGATGCTGAAAATGTTTTGATTGTCCCAAGCATCGCCATCACCACTACCGGAGGCAGACATTACATCCGTATCCTGAAAAACGACGATCAAGTTGAAAAACGGGAAATCAAAATAGGCATTACAGATGGCGTTTATACTGAAGTCCTCTCCGGGGTATCAGAAGGGGAAGAAGTGATTTCCTCTGAAGTTAGTGAAGGCGAGAAAGTCGGTTCGACCTCCACCAGGATGCGTCGTCCAAGGATATAAGCCATGAACATCATCGAACTGCGAGGTATCAACAAAATTTATGGCACAGGTGGAAGCAGAGTCCATGTCCTAAAAAATATCGACCTTGACATCGAATCTGGGGATTTTGTCGCCATTATTGGGCAATCTGGCTCAGGAAAATCCACACTGATGAACATCATCGGTTGCCTAGACACATCAACATCTGGTGACTATAAAATTGCCGGAGAAGACATCGAAGGAATGTCGCCAGATGACTTGGCAACTCTCCGTAGCCGTTATATTGGCTTTATTTTTCAGCGTTATAACCTATTGACTTCCCTGACTGCCAGGGAAAATGTCGAACTGCCTGCTATTTATTCCGGAGAAAAACAGGAAGCTCGAAGAAACAGGGCTGAACAACTACTGAAAGATCTAGATATGAGCGAACGCATCTTGCACCTGCCATCAGAACTTTCAGGAGGCCAACAACAGCGTGTTTCCATTGCCCGTGCATTGATGAATGGAGGAAACATCATTCTTGCTGATGAACCAACCGGTGCATTGGATTCCAAGAGTGGTGAAAATGTGATGGAAATCCTGCAACAGCTGAACGATACAGGTCATACCGTCATTTTGGTTACCCATGACCATAAGGTTGCTGCTGCGGCAAACCGTGTCATTGAAATCAAGGATGGACAAATCATTGGAGATGACCGCATCAGACCCAACAAAAACAGTTCCAAGGTTTATGAACTGAAAAAAGATATCCGGAGCACTTTCGAATACCTCAAAGAACAATTTGTTGAGGCCTTCAAAATGTCTATCCAAGCAATTCGAGCCAATAAGATGCGCTCGATGCTAACGATGCTCGGAATCATCATTGGGATTGCCTCAGTAGTTTCTGTTGTGGCTTTAGGGAAAGGCTCGCAGGAAAAAATTCTGTCTGACATCAATTCAATGGGAACAAACACCATTGTCATCATGCCCGGGAAAGGCTTTGGTGATAGGCATTCCAGTAAATACAAAACACTCACAGTACATGACTCAGAATTGCTGGCAAGGCAGAGCTATGTAGCAAGTTCCACGCCAGCAGTCAGTTCTTCCGGCGAGATCACTCGTGAAAACATTTCAGTAACTGGTCAGTTGCAAGGAATCGGTGAACAATATTTCGATGTGAAGGGTCTTAATGCAGAAGCTGGACGACTCCTGACAAAAGATGACGTTGTTAACGGCAATGCCGTCGTTGTCATTGACCAGAACACCAAGAACAAACTGTTCACCAATGAACATAGTAGCGAAATCCTTGGGCAAACTGTTATTTTCAACAGACATCCTTTGAGAATCGTCGGTATCTCGGAAAGACAGAATACAAACTTCGGCCCACAAGACACTCTACAAATGTGGGCACCTTATACTGCCGTGATGAACCGAATCACCGGAGACAGGAACATCTCTTCCATCACTGTGAAGATTGCTGATGATGTCAGCATGACCGCTGCGGAAAAAAACATCATTCGGTTTCTAACTGTCAAACATGGGAAAGAAGATTTCTTTACAATCAACACTGATAGCATCCGACAGACAGTCGAAAGCACAACCGGCACCATGCGTCTATTAATTTCTTGTATTGCACTTATTTCCTTGGTAGTCGGAGGTATTGGTGTCATGAACATCATGTTGGTTTCTGTGACAGAACGCACTAGGGAAATCGGTATTCGTATGGCGGTTGGAGCGCGACGGAGTAGTGTCCTGCAACAATTCCTGATTGAAGCCGTGCTCATCTGCATCATCGGTGGGCTTATGGGTATCCTGTTTGCATTTTGTATCGGAATTTTCTTCAAAATGTTCGTCATGGCATTTACTATGTCATATTCTGGAACTTCGGTAGCATTAGCATTGTTCTGTTCAACATTGATCGGTATCATCTTTGGGTATATTCCTGCAAAAAATGCTGCCAAGCTCAATCCTGTTGATGCCCTAAGCAGTGATTAAAGTAAATAGTCACTGCCTATTTTTCCAATATGGTTGTCGATGTTTGTTTATAAAATGGAAATGCGATGCGACAGACACGCCTGATCCCTGCAATTCTACTTTGTACAATACTGTCCGGTTGTGCCTCAAAAATGGTAGAAATCCCCGATAATGGCCTGATATCACAACGGACAATCGCCGAACAGTATCAAGTTGACCGTGCATGGTGGAAAATCTATGGTGATTCAAAACTGGATGCACTGGTTGAAGAAGCGCTTATCAACAATATCGATCTGCGTAAAAGTGCAATTAACGTCAACAAAACCTTGTACATGGCCAATCTATTAGGTGAAGAGCTGATTCCTTCATTTTATGGTTCAGCAGGAGGCAGTACTGAAAAGAACCTGAAAGAAGGTCGTACTTCACACAACTACAATACCCAATTGGGAGTCAGTTATGAAATCGACCTTTGGCACCGATTACGTGATACTGCATCAGCCCAAGAATGGGAATACAAGGCAACCCAGCTTGACCTAGAATCCGCCCGTCTGGCATTGATCAATAATGTCGTGGACAGTTACTTCCATTTGGTCTACCTGAACAATGCCATTAAAATCACTCTGCAAGACATCGACTTTTACACTCAACTACTGACTATTTCGCAAAACAAACATCACGTTGGCAAAGTTGATATTTCTGAACCCTTGAACGCCAAAAGATCATTGCTGGCCTCCAAAAACAGCCTGAATAGTCTTGAATCAGAACGCAATCAGGTTTTACAGACACTTAGGAACCTGCTGAACCTGCGTCCGGAAGACCCATTGGAAATCACTAACGACGATCTGATGAAAGTTCCTCTCACAGAAATTGACCTGGATGTTCCTGTCGCAGCATTAGGCATGCGCCCTGATGTAAAAGCGGCTGAATTTCGAATTCAGTCAGCGTTTCTGAATTGGGAAGCAGCAAAAGAAGATCTATATCCAAGCATCACCATTGGCAGTACCTTAGGAGTATCTTCTAACCACGCCAGAACGATGTTCAATTCGCCGATGCTGGGAGGAACCATCAATTTGAATCTGCCATTCCTGCAGTGGAACAAAATCCGCTGGAACATTCGGATGTCTGAAGCAGAATTTGAAAATGCGAAACTTGGACTAACATCTGCTATCAACACCGCATTAAACGAAGTAGATACCTATTATTACACCTATCAGCGGACACGTTCCCAACTCAACATCCAGCAGGAAAAATACAATAACGATGCCAGGATCAGCCAATATAACCATCAACGCTACCAGGTTGGTACTTATGAACTGAAAGAATGGTTGGAAGCAAAATATGCTGAGAACCAATCACTGATGACCCTTCTTGAAACAAAATACAAAGTTATCAATGAAGAGAACGCCATTTACAAAGCGTTGGGAGCGAGAATTGTCACTAGTCCCTAACACAAGAATGCAAAGGGCAAAAGCAATTTGCTAGAATAGCATCTCAATCTTTTTTAGCGGGAAACCATGCTTAATGCCTATCACAACATGATTGAGAACCAGCTTCGGGCAGGAGGCATCCATCTTCCACTGGTACTTGATGCCTTTGCCACTGTTGACCGCAAGGCATTCGTCCCTGAGGCCTATTGGGATTATGCCTATGCAGATATGCCGATTCCATTAGCAGATGACCAGCAAATGTTTTCGCCATTGACCGATGCCAAAATCCTACAGGCAACCGTCCCGCAAAAAACTGACATCGTACTAGAAATCGGCACGGGGACTGGCTTTTCTGCAGCTCTGATAGCCGAATTAACTCGTTATGTCATGACACTGGAAATACGACCCAAAATTGCAGGAGAAGCCAAATACCGTCTGGAACAACAGGGTATCCACAACATCCAGGTCATCTGTGCTGATGGATTTGCTACTGATCTTCACCTGACGGGGGAAAAATTCGATATCATTATCTTTTCAGGAGCCATCACCACATTGCCAGATAAATTCATGGATATGCTATCGGATGGAGGAAGGATGATTGTTTTCCGTCAGAAACCAGCATTAACACAAGCTGAGATGATTCAGAAAACGACTAGTAATGGATTGAAAAACCAGAAATTGTTTGAAACTGATGTGATACCGCTTATCCAACC
>CAZWTQ010000078.1:0-6988 GCA_964636975.1 uncultured Oxalobacter sp.
AATGCTTGGATGTGGGCATTAATCCTTATTAATGGAAGTTGTTGGTCATAAACGGCGACGGTATATGCGTTATTGACGCACGGTGTGGATTGAAGGGAATATGCGGATCGATTAGAGTTTTGCTGTCTTGTGGAAGTTGATTCAAACAGTTGTTTTGTAAGGATCTTGGCAAAGACTGGTTCTAAACGTCAAATCAGTTTAGTATGTCGGGCATGTGAAAATATGATGTTGTGCCATGAAATTCCTGTTTGACCTATTTCCTATCATTCTGTTTTTTGTTTCGTTCTCTTGGGCAGAAAGGCATATAGTTTCTGCTCAAGAGATAGCAGATAAGTATCTGTCAGTTTTCACTGCAGGACAGGATATTCCTGAATCGTCTGTTCCTATCCTGATTGCAACATTTCTTGCAGTGATTGTCAGTGTTCTGCAGATTATCTGGTTACTAATCCGTCGTCAAAAGGTGGAAGTCACGTTGTGGATTTCGGTGATTGTTGTGGTTGTCTTTGGTGGTGCGACCATCTATTTTGGCAGTGAGGAATTCATCAAATGGAAACCAACGGTTTTATATTGGCTGTTTGCGTTCATCCTGTTCGGGGCAAATATGCTGTTTAAAAAGAATTTGATCCGTGCAATGATGGAAAAGAAAGTTCAGTTGCCAGATGAAGTCTGGGATAAGCTTAATATGGCATGGACGGCTTTTTTTGCATTCATGGGCATCCTGAATCTCTATGTGGCTTTTTGGGGCGGCTTTGCTACTTCAACCTGGGTCAGCTTCAAGCTTTTTGGTGGGATAGGGCTGATGTTAGCGTTTGTTATCGGGCAAAGCATTTATCTGTCACGGTATATGAAAGACAAACAGTAGATAATTAAAATGCACTGAAGGAAAATATCAGCCAGTATTGCGCATTCCTGCGGAGATGCCGTTGATGGTCAGATGAATGCCCCGGAGAGCGCGGGCATCCATGTTTTCAGGGTTGCCATCGGGGTTACGATGGCGCTTGATCAACTCGACCTGCAGGTAATTTAATGGGTCAATATAGGCAAGGCGGTCTTTCAGCGCACGTGCTAGGTTCGGATTATTGACTAGGCGGTCCTTCTCTTGCGTGATAATTTCAAAGCTGTTCAGCGTTCGTTTGTGTTCCTCACAAATTGTAGAGAACACGGTTTCACGTAGGTTGGCATTCTTGACAAGTTCTGAATAGCTGTAGGCGATTGTCAAGTCGGTTTTTGCCAGCACCATATCCATGTTGGACAGGGTGGATTCAAAGAATGGCCATGTCTGGTACATCTCGCGTAGCAAAGTGATTTTGCGCTCACGTTTTTCAGGATCTTTTTCTTCAAGCCATTCTTTGATGGCAGAACCAAAACCATACCAACCTGGTAGCAGAACTCTGCATTGTGCCCAAGAAAAGCTCCATGGAATGGCACGGAGGTCTTCGATCCGATGGGATTTTTTGCGGGAAGATGGGCGTGAACCGATGTTCAATGCCGCGATTTCAGTGATTGGCGTCGACTCAAAGAAATAGTCAGTAAAACCTGGAGTTTGATAAACTAGTTTACGGTAGGCTTTATATGCCAATGCCGAAATTTCCTCAAAGGCATCTTCAAAAGTCTGAAGTTTTGCCAGATGTTTTGAGGAAGGATCTTCAGGAAATAGACTGGCCTCGAGTGTAGAAGCGACCAGTAGCTCTAGGTTACGGTTACCAATTTCAGGGTCTGAAAATTTCGAGGCAATCATTTCGCCCTGTTCTGTCAGGCGGATTTGTCCATTCACTGTGCCATGTGGCTGAGCCAGAATAGCTTCATAAGTTGGACCGCCTCCTCTACCAACAGTACCTCCCCTGCCATGGAACAAGCGAAGGGTGATTTTCTGTTCTTGGAATAGTTTGACTAGCTGGCGTTCTGCTTTGTACAGTTCCCAATTGGATGTGGTGTAACCACCGTCTTTGTTAGAGTCTGAATAGCCCAGCATAATTTCTTGAAGATCCCCTTGTCCATGGATCAGTCTGCGAACAAAAGGAATATCTAGTACAGTGCGCATAATGGTGTCGCAACGACGTAGGTCGGGGATTGTTTCAAACAGAGGGATGGGACGCAGATCCAATTCTACATCATCCCAACTATGGACAGCATTATGGGTGTCAGTATGTTTTGGATGCAACAAACCACTCTCGCGTTGAAGAACCAGTAGCTCTAGGATGTCAGAAACGGTTTCTGTATGGGAGATGATATAGTTGGTGATGGCTCGGGCACCATATTTTATTCGGATTTGCCGGGCAGTCTGCAGGGCACGTAGTTCAGAAGTAGTTTCTGTAGAATAGTCAGCATAAGGGGTGTAGAGCAGGCGAGGTTTATCGAGCTCATCAATTAACAGGCTGATTTTTTCTTCTTCAGGTAGTGCGCTGTAGTCAGAAGTGACTTTTGCCGTTGCCAGAATTTCGGTCAAGACCCGTTCATGGATCTCAGAGCTTTGACGCATATCCAGTGATGCCAGATGGAAACCAAAGATATCTGCCGCGGCTTTCAATGAGCCCAACCGAATACGGACAATCAGTGCGCCAGCGTTCTGGGTCAGTGAATCAATTAATATCTGCAGGTCTGCAGCAAATTCTTCAGAGGTGGTGTAGGGTTCATTTTCCCCGACTTCTTTGCGAGGTAATGCCGTCATGCTAAAAATGCGGGCGGTTGCCGCTAAACGGTTGTAGATATAAATCAGTGCGCGTCGGTAAGGTTCATCTGTTCGGTGTTCAGAGTCGTCAGATGACATGTTTGCGAGTGCCAGTACAGCAGGACTGATATGGTTCAGAAGTGCAGAGACAGCGAGTTCACGTCCTAGTTCATGGATTTCATGCAGGTAAAAATCCATGATGATATGAGATTGACGTTCCAGCGCCTGGAGCATGGTGTTTGCATTGACATTTGGGTTTCCATCACGGTCTCCACCGATCCAGCTACCCATCTGCAAGTAGCGGGCTTCGGAACTTGGGGAGGCAATACCATCGTTTTTTTCAGGATAACGTTCTTCGAGTTCTTCCTGGATGGCCTGGTACAGTGCAGGCAATTCCCGCAGGAAAGTTAGCTGATAGTAAGACAAAGCATTGTCGATTTCATCAATGACAGACAGGTGGGAAGTGCGGAGCATACGGGTCTGCCACAGGGAGGCGCTTTGTGCTTTCAGCATCTCGGTGTTCTGTTTGTATTCCCGTGGGGTCAAGTTTGAATCACGCTTTGTCAGTAACCGGGAAATTTCCCGTTCTTTATCGAGGGTGCTCTTGCGTTGGATTTCTGTCGGGTGCGCCGTTAGTACCGGGCAGATAAAAGTGTTTTCTTGAAGCATTTTCTTGATTTCTGCTCCGGGGACACCAGCTTGATCTAGCAAGTTAAGTACATAGGTCATGCTACCTTTGGGTGGTGGATCACCAGCAATTCTGCCGTGGCGATAGGCTAGGTTGTCGTGTTTATCGACAGCAATATTGGCAAGATGTGAGAAATAGGAAAAAGCACGAACAACCGAAATCGCATGATTGCGTCCTAGGTATTTGAGCATATTCCGCAAACTGTTTGATGCGACAGGGTTTGGATTGCGTTTCAGGCTGACTGCCATCCGCCGAACCTGCTCAACTAGGTTGAAAACGTCTTCGCCTTCCTGTTCCCGGATGACTTCCCCAAGAAGCCGACCTAGCATCCGGATGTCTTCTCTTTCAGGCGATTCCTGCAAAGAGGATTGATGTTCGTTTGTTTCCATGCTGTTCTGATTTGTCAGGATAATGAAAATGCTACCATGCAAGTTGTCCAGTGAGTATGTTTAGTTGTAAATGACCACCATCCTGTGATGGTTGCTGGTCTGAGTCCTTGTCTTTCAAGGTAGAACAGGGAATCTATTACTGCTACCCAATTTAGAAGAGCTATGACTTTTATTTTAATAGCTGACAGAATCTAAAAACTGCCCATTCTACCAAAATAATCTCAGAAAAGTTCTAAAAACAAAGGGATGTCTTTAGCTTAAGGAAAATTAATCGGTAGATTCTGGTTGGAAAATTGCTTTTCAGGCTTTAATGCCCATGGCTTTCAAACGTTTTTTTGCATCAGCATTACCTTGTGCTGCAGCCTTCTTGAACCATTTAATGGCAGTTTTTCGGTTAGCTTCAACTCCTATGCCTTTTTCATACATTACTCCGAGATTGTATTGTGCCTTGTCATATCCTTTCCCTGCGGCACGAGCAAACCAAAGAAAAGCTTTGTTGCTATCTCTGCCGATGATATTGCCTTTGGCATACAACGAGCCGATTTTATTTTCTGCCCGGGCGTAACCGTGTTTACCGGCTTTGCCATACCAATAAACAGCCTGCTTTTCATTGGGTTTTACCCCCAATCCCAACTCATAGACAAGTCCCAGAGCAAATTCTGCATCAGGAATATTTTGCATAGCGGCTTTCCGTAGCCAGCTAATGGCTGTCGGATAGTCCTGTTCGACGCCATCACCATAAGCGTACAAAACGCTCAGGTTGTATTCCGCATCGGGATCTTTTTGCCTGGCAGCTTTTTCATACCAGTAAAAAGATGTCTTGTAATCCTGTTTGACATGGATACCTTCGTAATACAAAGTTCCCAGATAATTTTGGGCTCTGGCGTAATTATGTTGTTCCGCTGCTTCAGTGAGCAATCTGATCCCAAGCTCAGGATCGGTCTTGACAGAAATCCCATTTTGGTATAATATGCCTAGAACATATTCTGCGCGAACATCATGCTGATTTACCAGATTTTGCAACAGTTTGATGGCTTCTGGGCGTTTGTTGTTTTGGTACATATCGATAGCCGTATCGAAATCATTTGCCATGGTAGGTGTTGCAAGCAGGGGTAAACCCAGTAAGCTTATGGCAAAAAGCCGTTTCAGTTGTCGTAGCATAAGGATTCCTACGGTAGAGTTCTTGGTGAAAACACGATAGATTTTACTTTATTACAAAATCAGGTCAAAGGGCAGCTCTCATGAAAGAACGAGTTTTCATGAGCTTTGAAAGAGCTGTTTTTTATTGCAAGCACCCCATTAATAGGAGTATTAATGGGGTGCTTGTAGAAATTAGGCTGATAGTAGCTGCCTCAGAACATAAGGCAGGATACCGCCATGACGGAAGTAATCGACTTCAATCGGAGTATCGATCCGTAGCAAAACTTCGATCGTTTGTTTAGAACCATCTACACGGTGGATGATCAACGGCACTTTTTGCTGAGGGTAGATGTTATCCAGTCCTTTCAGGTCAAAGGTTTCACTGCCAGTCAGTCCTAGGGTCTGCACATTGTCATTGCCAGTGAACTGCAATGGCAGAACAGCCATGCCGATTAGGTTGGAACGATGGATGCGTTCAAATGAACGGGCAATCACAGCTTTAACTCCTAGCAGCTGTGTGCCCTTTGCTGCCCAGTCACGTGAAGAACCAGTGCCATATTCTTCTCCTGCGATGACAATAACAGGAATCTTCGCTTGCAGGTATTTCATGGCGGCATCAAAAATGGACATTTCCTGACCATCTGGCTGATAAAGGGTATAGCCTCCTTCACGGCGGTTACCGTTTTCTAACGGTGGTAGCATCAGGTTTTTGATACGGACATTGCCGAAAGTCCCTCGCATCATTACTTCATGGTTGCCACGACGCGAACCGAAAGAGTTGAAGTTTAGTTTGGTGACGCCGTGTTCAATTAGCCATTGGCCTGCGGAGCTCTTTTCTTGGATTGAACCGGCAGGGGAGATATGGTCAGTTGTAACAGAATCTCCGAAAATTGCTAATGGACGTGCACCATCTAGGTTGCCGAGAGCAGACGCTGTTGTCAGGGAGAAACTATCAAAGTAAGGCGGTTCAGCAATATAAGTAGATTTTGGCCAGTCATAGACATTACCGATGGCGAAACCAGAGATATCCTGCCATAGCTTACCTGGTGCGTTTTTTGTGCTACTGTAGTTTGTGCGGAAAGTAGGGGCATCCAGAGCAATAGCAACTAGATCCGCCACTTCATGGGAAGAAGGCCAGATGTCTTTCAGATAGATGTTTTTGCCTCCGTTGTCTTTTCCTAACGGTTCTTTGGTTAGATCACGGGTGACATTACCTGCGATAGCGTAAGCAACAACCAGCGGAGGGGATGCAAGGAAGTTGGCGCGGATGTTTGGATGGATACGAGCTTCAAAATTTCGGTTGCCAGAGAGGACGGAGGCAACGACGACATCATTTTTGAGAATAATTTCATTGATTGCCGGGGTCAGATCGCCTGCATTACCGATACAGGTGGTACAACCATAAGCAGCGACGCTGAATCCTAGTTTTTCCAGGTAAGGTAGCAGTCCAGTTTTTTGCAGGTAGTTAGTGACAATTCGGGAACCAGGAGCCAAGGATGTCTTGATAGTCGGCGAGACCTCCAAGCCTGATTCCACGGCTTTTTTCGCCAGTAGACCGGCAGCCAACATGACAGCAGGGTTGCTGGTATTGGTACAAGATGTGATGGCAGCGATGACGATGTCGCCATTTTTCAGATCATTGCCGTCGGCAGTCTTATAGATGGCAGACAGGTCTTCTGGTTTCTTATTGAAGCCACCGTCAGTGACTGGCGTACTGAACAGTTCGGTGAAGCGGTTTTTCAGGTTGCCCAGTTCGATACGATCCTGAGGACGCCTTGGACCTGCAACAGATGTAGTAACTGTGGACAAGTCCAAGTTGACGATTCGAGTGTAGTCGATCTGACCTGCCTGAGGAATACCATAGAACCCCTGTGCTTTGAAATAAGTGGCAAGCGTATTGACTTCATCTTCGGTTCTACCAGTGTTTCTCAGGAAATTGATGGTAACATCATCGACGGAAAAGAAACCAATAGTTGCCCCATATTCTGGAGCCATGTTCGATATAGTTGCGCGATCTGTTGCGGAAAGAGATGATGCACCTTCACCAAAGAATTCCACAAATTTGCCGACGACCCTTTCTTTACGCAGGATTTCTGTGATGGT
>CAZWTQ010000079.1:0-6966 GCA_964636975.1 uncultured Oxalobacter sp.
CATGCCCATTCGAAAGAAGATGCGGAAGCCATCAGGAAAAAACTCTCTGACCGCAGCGACTGGGATGAACCCAAATTCCTGCTCATCCAGGGCGATTTTTTTGGCATCCAGGATTTCATCTTTGCTGATGGCAGCCAGACAAACCGCCAGGCGGCAAAACTGCTCAGGGGGCGTTCCCTGTATGTTTCCCTATTGATGGAAGCCGCAGCGATGAAAATACTGGATGCCCTCGACCTGCCATCGACTAGCCAAATTATCAACGCAGCCGGCAAATGCCTGATTGTTGCCGACAACACCGCCGAAACCATTGAAAAGCTCAAAACTGTTCAGGCAGAACTGAACCAATGGTTCATCGAACATACCTATGGCATTTCCGGCATCGGACTGGTATGGCAGAGCGCCAGCAGCAACGATTTTCTTGAAGGCAAGGAAGATAAAGAAAAAGGCTTTCCTGCCTTAATGAAAAGACTGTTTGAACAGCTTGAAACAGCCAAACTGCAACGGTTTGACCTCTGCAACCAGAAATCACCCGTCATGCCGATGGAATCGTTCACCCATCCATGCGCATGGCATGGTCGTTTACCGGCAGACAAAGAAGATGTAGCAGATGATGGCTCGACAATTTATTCTTCTCCTATCAGCAGGGATCAGATACTGATGGGAGAACACTTGGTGAAATCTGAACGCATTCTTTTGCTGAATGATGCTACAGGAATCTCGGAAGGAGGCAGCACCGAACTATGTGAATTGCCCGTCTTTGGCTACCGGATTGCTTTCACGAAGGATGAAGACATTACCGGCCGTTTTGCCAGACTGGCACAGGATGGCACACTCTGCCGCTGCTGGGACTTTTCCCTGCCAGAAAATGAGGACGGTGTCTTATGGAATGGCTATGCACGCCGCAACATCAACGGTTATGTCCCCCGCTTCAGTGAAGATGACCTGACGACGCAAAAAGACAAATATACCGATGTTGAAACAGGCGACATGGAGGACGGGCAGATAAAGACCTTCAATCACATCGCCTGTGAAGACCGCCAGATTGATAAAGACGGCAAAGTCAAAGGTCAGGTAGCGCTGATGGCCTTAAAGGGCGACGTGGACAATCTGGGCAGGATTTTTCGGGAAGGTCTCGGTAGATCGACTTTTGCCAAAATGGCGTCCTTGTCGCGCCAGATGAATGCTTTTTTTGCCGTCTATCTGCCTGTTCTTTGTGCGGGGAAATATCCGAATACCTATACGGTCTTTGCGGGTGGAGATGATTTTTTCCTGATAGGCCCTTGGCATTCCACCCAAAAACTGGCGGAAGACTTTGCAGAAAAATTCAAAGATTATGTCGCCCGCAATCCGGAAATCCATTTTTCGGTTGGCATGGTCATGACAAAGCCTGGCTACCCTGTCCATACATTGGCAGAATCGGCAGAAGACGCACTCCAGACTGCAAAACAGGATGGTGGCAAAAATTGTGTCAACCTGTTTGGAAAACCCGTGAAATGGGATGACTGGAAAAAACTCCGTTCACTGGAAGAAACGCTTAAAGACCTTGAAGAGGACTATCGCCTTTCAACAGGTTACTTTTACAGTCTCTTTTCGCTGGTTGACATGGCTGAAGAAACCCAAAACATCGAAGCTTCCATGTGGCGCAGCCAGCTTGCCTACCGCACTATCCGCACCCTGGCAGGCAACATCAAGGACATCCCTGCAAGACAGGTTGCCATGAACCGTATTATTAAAGAAATCGGAAAAAATATTGAAACCCATCGTGGTGCATACCGTATTCCCCTTTCCAACCATTTTTACCGCCAACGTTGAAAGACCCTATTATGGACATAACGCAAATCAAATTCAGCAAACCCCTGCCACCTGAAATCTTCAACAAAACCGCTGAAGAAGCGGCAAAAGAAATCAGCAATGGCGGGAATAAAAACAAATCAACCCAGCTTCGCAGGTTTTACGATGAGCTGGTGATGTTCAACGACCGCATTCCGCAGGGCACACCTGAAAAGAAAGACGAACGCTTCAGGGAAATGGAACCTTTCATCAAGATGCTCAATGCAAAAGCTGCCTATGCGAAGGGTCGGAATCTAGTGGATGACAAATTCGTGAATATCTTCTCCCAATGTATCAACCAAATCACGGATTATGAATCACTCCGTCACTGCAAACTGTTTATGGAAGCCATGATTGGTTTCAGAAAAGCTAAAGAATAAAGAAGAGGTATCCGATGAAACTGAAAAAAATCACAACCATCACTGCCACCCTTGAATTGAAGACTGGTCTGCATATCGGTGCCGGTGATGCCGAAATGCATATCGGCGGTATTGATAACACGGTCATCAAAAACCCGTTGACCAACAAACCCTATATTCCAGGTTCCAGCCTGAAGGGCAAGATCAGGAGCCTTCTGGAATGGCGAAGTGGTGCAGTCAAGGAAGAACCCCTTCAATTCAAAGACATGAATGACGACAACAGAAAGTTAGTGTTGCCTATTCTCCAATTATTTGGCACCAGCGGCTCTGACCAACTTTCAGAAAAAGACGCCCGGACAATTGGGCCAACCCGCCTGGCATTCTGGGATTGTCCGCTCAATGAAGACTGGACTAAACGTCTAGACGAAGACAACCTGCTACCGACCGAAGCGAAAAGTGAAAACAGCATCAACCGCATTTCCGGCATGGCTGTAAATCCCCGCATTTCGGAACGGGTTCCTGCCGGTGCCGAATTTGATTTTAACCTCGCTATCAAGCGACTGGATACTGATGATGCTGACCATCTGCTGAAAACTGTCCTTGCAGGGTTGAAACTGCTGGAAGAAGACAGCCTGGGCGGTTCCGGTTCCCGTGGCTATGGCAAAGTCATTTTCAGGGATCTCAAAATCGATGGAGAGAATGTCTCTGAAAAATTTGCCACAATCAACCCTTTTGAATCGGACTGACTTATGCAGAAATACCAGACATACCGTCTCACGACTGAACCGCAAACTGCCTTTGGAACGCCTTTGGTTGGAGACACCCTGTTCGGCCAACTTTGCTGGACATTGCGCTATCAGCTGGGCAATGATGCACTGGAAGATCTGCTGGAAGGATACACAACCAATTCTCCGTTTATCGTTTTGTCTGATGCTTTCCCGAAAGGGTATATTCCATTGCCGACATGCCCTTCCCGTATCTGGCAACAGGATGATAAAACAGACATCAAAATACTGAAGAAAAGGCGCTGGCTGCCTTTGGAGGCATTGGATACCCCTTTGCCATCCTGGCAACAATCCGCAAAAAATGACAAAGACGCCGATATGGGCGCACTGCATACCATGCAGCTCCATAACACCATCAACAGGGCAACGGGGACAACGGGAACCGGCATGTTTGCCCCCTTTTCCCAACCGCAAACCTGGTATCACGCAGGAACCGGTTTTCATCTTTATGTTGTACTGGATGAATCGCGCCTGGAATGGGAAAAACTGGAAAAGGCCATCACATCCATTGGCCAGTCTGGTTACGGGCGGGATGCGGGAGTCGGACTTGGCAAATTCAAGCTGACCACCATGGAACCCTGGCAATGGCAACGCAAATCGGGGACAACCTGCATGAGTCTGGCACCCTGCGCCCCTCAAGGTCTTGAAATTATCCCTGCAAAAAGCTATTACCAGACACAGGTTCGCTTTGGCAGGCATGGTGATATGGCAGCCAGAGGAGAGAATCCTTTCAAACGCCCCTTGCTAATGACGAAAGCAGGTGCCGTGTTTACCCTGAAACAGGAACAGGATAAACCCTGGATTGGTCAGGGTATTGGCAACCTGTCTTTTTACGATGCCAAAACAGTCCACCAGGGCTATGCTCCTGTCATCTATCTGCCAGACATTGAGGGAGAATCCATATGACACCATTTAAGCCACAGGTTGCCCGTATCGCCGTCACGCCGTTGACCCCCATCCATATTGGATGCGGAGAAACTTTTGAGCCTACCAATTACGTCATTGACGAAAACGGGCTTTTTGCCTTCGACCCGAGTCTGGCCACTTTAAATTCTGTAGAACGTAGTCGTCTTTTAAGACCGGCGAGGGACGCTAATTTGCAAGGCATCCAAAAATTCTTCAGGGATCATCCTGAACCCTTTATCGCCTGCTCCAGGCAGATTATTCCTGTTACAAATGAAATCGGCAAGGACTATAACGATAAAATCGGAAAGCCTGCCCAGCAAATCCGTGACGGTAATAACGTCATCAACCGACTATCTATTGACAAGATGATTTGCCACCCCCATACGGGTATTCCTTTTCTGCCGGGCAGTTCCCTGAAAGGAGCCATTCGTACCGCCATTTTAGATCGACTCAACAAAGGTCGAAAACCTCTGGTTTCGGACAAGCAGGCAACCCAATGGGAAAATGATTTGCTGAAAATAGATGGCCTCAATTTTGCCCAATCGGCTTTCAGACTTCTAAAAGTCAGCGACTTGATGGCTGAAAATCCTGTCCATCAGATCGTAAAGGTCACACAATACAAAAAGAAACTGCCGGCAGACAGAAAATCAAACAGTAGTACTATTCCTGCCAGGAAGCAGATTATCGCTCCGGCTCAATACCACCGTTTCGAAGGCAGCATCAGTTTGCAGTCCCTATCCGGCGTTCGCACGGAAAAGAAAAACATCCCTGAATGGGAAATAAAAGACTTGCGGACACTTGCCCATGACTGCAACCGGTATTACCGACCCCACTTAGAAAAGGATTTGGCTATTCTGGAAAGGTTTCAAAATGCAGGGCTGGTTTTCGGTCAGTGGCTGAACAATTTTAACAAACTGAGAACGGATCTTCAGGCAAAGCTGGATTCTGGTGACGCATTTTTTGTCAAGCTTGGTCAATACGGTGGAGCGGAAAGCAAAACTTATAGCGGTGGTGTCGCCAGAATCGAAATTAGGCATGGTAAAAACAAAAGACCGACCTACGAGAGTACCACCACAACCATTTGGCTGGCGGATTGTGGCGACGGCAATTGTCTGCCATTTGGCTGGGCTCTTGTTGAAATCGATCCACAAGGCGACCTGCCAGCCCTGAAAACATGGTGTGAACGGCAAACAGGGCTGAAACAGAAAGTCACCAAATGGGAAACTGACGCACGGGAGAGAAAACGCCTGGCAGAAGAACAGATAGCACAGAAAAAAGCGAAGATTGGACAGGAAAAGGCAGAGCAGGAAGCCAAACGCCAGGCAGAAGAACAGGCTATCCGAGAAAGAGAGGAAAAAATGGCAGCGATGTCTCACGGAGAGCGAACAGCGGAAAAAATCATAGAAAAGCTAAAGGGTGTCCGCCAAGGGAGTGCCGGCGATGCTGCTGTCAGTGACGCCAAAAAAAGGCTGGAAAACGATATTGCAGGACTTTCTGGAGAAGAACGTCAGAAATGCATCGCAAGAGTAAAATCAGAATTCAAGAAAAAAGACTTGCTAAACAAGAACAACAAGGAGTTCTTCAAAAAACTGGAAAACTGAATCTGACTGTAGCCCATGCCCGCCTACCCTATTGCACGCTACCATTTTCTGTTCGAGGTACTCACCCCGATTCGGTTGCCAGACTATGCAGGGTCAACCTTGAGGGGAGCATTCGGGCGTGCTTTACGTCGCATTGCCTGCATGACCCGTATGCGAAATTGCCAGGACTGCCCGCTCCGCAAAACCTGCCCTTATACCAGGTTATTCGAGCCGTGCCCTCCGGAAGATCACCCTCTCCAGAAATTCTCGCAGATACCGGTTCCCTATATCATCGAGCCGGCAGGTTTGGGAAGCAAGATTTACCAACCGGGAGAAGCCCTGCATTTTTCCATGGTATTGACAGGATCGGCAATTCCACAGCTTGCCTTGATTGCATACAGCTGGCAACGGGCATTTTTGCACGATGTTGGACATGGTACAGCCAAACTGCAAGACATCCAGCTTGAGAAAGGTTCTGAAAGGCAAAGCATCTATCAGGCAGACAGTAAGAAAATTTTGCCACATGAAACAACATTGACTATTGAGCCGATCGAGGCAGACACTGTCAATCTTTTAATCCATACCCCGTTGCGCCTACAGGAAAACGGCAGGGCTATTTTGCCTTCTGAGGTCACTGCCCGCAGGCTTCTGATGGCACTGGTCAGACGCACTAGCCTGCTCCAGGAATTTTATATGGGAATCAACGACACAGTTGATTTCAGCCATCTTGCAGAACAAGCGGAACAGGTGACATCTTCTGTGCAGCTGGCGTGGCAGAACTGGATTCGCTATTCATCAAGACAGCATCAGAAAATGCAACTTGGAGGAGTGATTGGAAAATGGCAACTGAACCATTTAACACCCCAGCTCATGGTTTACCTGAATTTGGGGCAATGGTTGCATGTTGGAAAAAACGCCTCATTTGGTCTTGGCAGATACTCTTTGACCTTGCCTGAAAATCATCCTGACAATCAGGATGGCTCCAAAGAAAACGAGGCTGTTTTGCCTACTTTTTAGGCAATTAATGGGACGTTTTGGAGACAGCTCTTTAAAAATTTGCATTTTTTGGAAGGTTCAATTATAATTTATTGAATTCTAACAAGAAAACAGGTTTCTAGGATTTGAAACCTTCCCTGATATAAAAGGGATTGAGACCGTCCTTTTCTGGTGAGTAGCATATACTCACCAGATATTTGAAACCTTCCCTGATATAAAAGGGATTGAGACCCCGGACTGTTAATCTGTTTTTCTTTGGGTAAAATTTGAAACCTTCCCTGATATAAAAGGGATTGAGACACCCCGGATTTATTATAGTAAACATTATATTTTTATTTGAAACCTTCCCTGATATAAAAGGGATTGAGACTTTCAATCTCCGTTGCGTCGGACATCTTTTCCTTGATTTGAAACCTTCCCTGATATAAAAGGGATTGAGACGGGATCGACGGGTACAGACAGCTTAACAAGGCATTTGAAACCTTCCCTGATATAAAAGGGATTGAGACG
>CAZWTQ010000080.1:0-6688 GCA_964636975.1 uncultured Oxalobacter sp.
AAGACAAGACGATCATTTTCTCCTGCTTCGATTTCTACGGTGACTTTGCCTCCGTCAACCAATCTTCCAAATAGCAGTTCATCTGCGAGAGCTTTACGGACAAGGTCTTGGATAAGGCGAAGCATCGGGCGGGCTCCCATCGTTGGATCAAAACCTTTCTTTGCCAGCATATTGCGGAGACCATCTGTAAAAATGACCTCCACTTTTTTGATACGAAGTTGGTCTTCAAGCTGTAACAGAAACTTGTCAACTACCCGTAGGATGACACCCATATCCAAATGCTTGAAGCTAATGATAGCATCGAGGCGGTTGCGAAATTCAGGCGTGAATGTCCGGCGAATTTCATCCATTTCATCACCAAATTGTTTCAATCCTGTGAAGCCAATGGACGATTTTTCTAGTGTATCTGCTCCGGCATTGGTGGTCATGATGATGATAATATTGCGGAAATCAGCTTCACGGCCATTGTTGTCAGTCAGCGTACCATGATCCATGACTTGGAGAAGGATATTGAAAACATCTGGATGAGCCTTTTCAATTTCGTCCAGAAGTAGAACCGAATGGGGTTTTTTGTTGATGGCTTCAGTCAGCAACCCCCCTTGGTCAAAACCAACATAGCCTGGAGGAGCTCCAATCAGACGGCTGACTGCATGGCGTTCCATGTATTCGGACATATCGAAGCGGATCAAGTCAATGCCCAGTAGAAAGGCCATCTGTCTGGCGATTTCGGTTTTACCGACACCGGTTGGTCCAGAAAATAGGAATGCGCCAATGGGCTTATCCATTTTCCCCAAACCTGCACGTGCCATTTTAATGCTGGAAGCAAGTGCTTCGATGGCTTCATCCTGTCCAAACACTCGGTTTTTCAGGTCACGTTCAAGAGTCAACAATCGACTACGATCATCTTGGTTGATAGTTTGGGTAGGGATACGTGCCATCTTGGAGACAATTTCCTCGATTTCTGCCTTACCGATAACTTTTTTTTGCTTTGATTTTGGCATGATCTGCTGGGCGGCACCAGCTTCATCAATGACATCGATGGCTTTATCCGGAAGATGACGATCGTTGATGTAGCGTGCAGAAAGCTCTGCCGCAGCTTGTAATGCCACGGTGGCGTATCTGACATTATGGTGTTTCTCGAAACGGGATTTCAATCCTTTCAGTATTTGTACTGTCTGGTCAACGCTGGGTTCATTGATGTCAATTTTCTGGAAACGTCTTGCTAGTGCGTGGTCTTTTTCAAAAATATTTCGAAATTCTGTATAAGTGGTTGCGCCGATGCACATTAATTGCCCATTTGACAAAGCGGGTTTCAATAAATTTGATACATCCATCGTGCCGCCAGACGCTGAGCCGGCACCGACGATTGTGTGGATTTCATCAACAAACAGGATGGCATTCCTGTTGCTGGCCAGTGCTTTCAAGACTGATTTGATGCGTTCTTCAAAATCCCCTCTGAATTTCGTGCCGGCAAGCAATGCTCCCATATCGAGTGCATAAATGACGGCATCCTGAAGAACATCTGGAATTTCTTTTCTGACGATACGGAGTGCTAGTCCTTCTGCAATGGCAGTTTTGCCGACACCGGCTTCACCGACTAGCAAAGGGTTGTTTTTCCTTCTACGACAAAGAACTTGGATAGTCCGATCAATTTCTTCAAATCGACCAATCAACGGGTCGATAGCGCCAGATTCGGCAGCTTCATTTAAGTTATGGGTATAACGTTTAAGTGGGGGTTCTTCTTGATGGGCATCAGAATGGGTAGATGCTTCTTTGCCCCCTTCATTGGTTTTTTCGGTTTTTGTCGATGTGTTTTTTCGGATACCATGTGCGATGAAATTGATGACATCCAGTCGCGTGATACCCTGTTGGTGTAGGAAATAGACGGCGTGGGCATCTTTTTCGCCAAACAAGGAAGCCAAGATAGTGGCTCCTGTCACTTCATCTTTGCCTGTACCGGATGACGCTGATTGTACATGCATGATGGCACGTTGTATGACTCGTTGGAAGCCAAGTGTTGGTTGGGTATTCATATCGTTGGTACCCGGAACAATAGGCGTATTGTCGCGAATAAAGTCAGTCAATGCACGACGTAACAAGTCAAAATCGGCGTCGCAGGCTTTTAATGTATCAATGACTGTCTGTTCTCCTAGGATTGCCAGCAGCAAGTGTTCGACCGTGATGAACTCGTGCCGTGCTTGATTGGCATTGGTAAAGGCTTTCTGAAGGCAGGTTTCGAGGTCTTTGGCGATCATTGCTTAAGCTTTCTCCATGGTACATTGAAGAGGATGTCCTTCCTGACGTGCGCGGATAATGACCTGCGATATCTTGGTTTTAGCGATGTCTTTTGGATAGATTCCGCAGGTAGCGCGCCCTTCTTTATGGATTTTCAGCATAATTTGCATGGCAGATACACCATCTTTGTTGAAATACTGCTGTAAGATGAAAACCACAAATTCCATCGTGGTGAAATCATCATTGAGCAGAATTACTTTGTACATCGGAGGAGGTTTCGGTTTTGTATGCTGTTTTTTAAGCACTGCATCGCCGACCACTTGACTATCTATTGAAGTCATTTCGTATCCCTTTCAAAGACCCATTATCAGTATATCAGTTTTTAAGCATTTTCCTAAATGAAGCGATTACGGTCATACAAAACAAGAAAGGAGTGCTGCTAGATGACAAAACCAAACAGCTATGCTAGTTTATGTCTGATGTGCGTGAAAATAGTACAAAAGAGGTTAATGAAGAAAGTCATTTCATGGCTTTGCAAAAGATTTCAATAAAATTGGCAAACAATTTTTATATTTTAGATGAAATTTCCAAGATTTTGGATCTTTATGAAGAGTCACTATTTTCATTACTTAAAAATTAATATTCTAATATGTTATTCGAAAAACTGGTAAAAACTATAGATAAAAATCAAATTTTAATGATAGATTCGAATAACCTGAGTTTTTATAGTTATTCAATTGCGAATTATCGCCATTAATAATAATTGTTAGCGTAATATAGCTAAAAATAGTTCACAAATGATGATTAGTACTACATTACCATGTTCACATAAATATTTAGTAACCAATAACATCTGTTAGTTTATTATATCTTTTGGTAGATAGGTTTCTTTTTATTCAATAAGAAAATGGCATTATCAAATGCAGAAAATGTTAAGACAATTTTTAATAAACTGGAGATAACAATCATGATAACAGGTATAAATATAGTTTCTTTTTCGATGTAAAAGCATATAGACTATAGTAGTATCTACTATGTGTAGATTGTAGAAAATAAGGAAAAATTTATGTTGTATAAAACAAACGATTTTTTGAAGACAGGAAAAACAAGTTCAAGGAATCAAGTGATGTGTTGAAATACAAGATCCGAGTTTTATTTTTTCCATTTATCAAGCCCAATCCAGTATGATTACTGTAAATTATAAGATGGCTGCCGAATGATTTTCTATGGGAGTCCCGTTCATTGTTAGCGCAAAGTACCCTCTGACAAGTCAGAAGTCTGCCAGATTTCAATTACGATGCGATTATGGAAATGATTGTTGAGAAAATTCTTCAAAGCCGATGGTTTGGCATCCGCCATCAGTGCTGCGAGCTGGTCTTGAATGGAGATGTTGAAGTCAATGACAGGGTCTGATGAGCCCTGTCAAAGCGATTTTGTTGACAGATGAAGGTAAATATCATTAGGTCAAAGTAGATGCTTGTTAGGCTACCTAATTGTCAGAATTGATGTTTTTTGACCGGAGAGAGGTCTTATTGGATAATCCGAGAGTTTTTTGTTTGCCGATTTCCGTGTAACTTGCCATAATTCCCTCTGCCGGAAATTTTCGGTAATATCTGTTTAACAACGATTCTCATAATAAGTATGGCTGCTCAAATCATCAGTGGTACCGAACTCGCAAAAAAAATCCGAGAAGACATCGCAAAACGTGCAGCAACATTAGCAGAGAAAGGGATTGTCCCAGGGCTCGCTGTCATCTTAGTTGGTGATGATCCTGCTTCCTCTGTTTATGTTCGCAATAAGGAAAATGCTTCCGTCAAGAATGGTATCCATTCCATTATGGAGAAATATCCTGAAAATTTTCCTGAAGAAGCTTTGCTGGAACGTATCCGAGCATTGAATGAAGATTCGACCGTTCACGGTATTCTGGTTCAATTGCCTTTGCCGAAACATATTGATACTCGTAAAGTCATTGATGCGATTGCGCCTGAAAAGGATATGGACTGTTTCAGTGTTTTCAATACGGGGATGTTGATGATTGGTCAGCCACGCATCAAGCCTTGTACACCATTTGGTGTAATGAAGATGTTGGAATCCATCAATTATCCGATACGTGGTGCTCGTGCTGTTATTGTTGGCGCCTCCAATATCGTTGGTAAGCCGATGTCCATGCTGTTGTTACAGGAGGGAGCAACGGTGACTATCTGCAATTCTAAAACGCGCGACCTAGGTTTTCAGACTCGTCAAGCGGATATCCTGATTGCTGCGTCAGGTGTTCGTCATATCATCAAGGCTGATATGGTCAAGCCCGGTGCGGTTGTTATTGATGTCGGTATTGGTCGCGGTGAAGATGGAAAATTGTATGGTGATGTTGATTTTGAGAATGTCAAGGAAGTTGCAGGTTATATTTCCCCTGTTCCTGGTGGTGTTGGTCCTATGACCATCACCATGCTACTGTCTAATGCGATTGATGCTGCAGAAAGAACGTTGGGTGCATCATAGTAATAATCTTTCAATCAGCAAGGTTTGTGGCTGTATGCTTTTTTGAGTTTTTCCAAAATGGGAGATTGGTACCATGGAGAACCCTCTGCTTGATTTTAGCGGACTTCCCCGCTTTGATGAAATCCGTCCCGAACATGTTACTCCAGCTATTACCCAGCTACTTGAGCGTTGCCATAAGGTTATCGGGGAGTTGGAAAAACCTGTGGAGGAAATTACCTGGGATGGTTTTATTACACCGTTGGATGACTGTACGGAACGGTTGAGCAGGGTATGGGGGATTGTTAGGCATTTGAGTGCTGTGGTTAACACTCCCGAATTGCGTACCGTGTACAATGAAAATATTCCTGCTGTTACGGCATTCTGGACATCTCTGTCCCAAAATCTGGCTTTGTTCAAGAAATACAAGGCGATTCGTCAGGCGCCATTATTTGAAACCTTGCCTCCTGCTCGTAAACAGCTGATTGAGAATGCTTTGCGTGATTTCCGTCTTGGGGGAGCAGAATTGCCAGATGACAGGAAAAAAAACTATGCTGATATCCAGGAAAAAACGGCATTACTTTCTGCTCGATTCTCAGAGAATGTTCTTGATGCAACCAATCATTTTGAACTGCTGGTGACTGACGAGAAGAATTTAGCAGGACTTCCGGAAGATGCACGCCAGATGGCGCATTCGGCTGCTGAAGCAGAGCAGAAAGATGGTTGGAAATTCACATTGCATTTTCCTTCTTATCTCCCTGTTATGCAGTATGCAGATAACCGTGAGTTACGTGAAAAGATGTACAGGGCAAGTTGCACCCGAGCTTCTGAACTAGGAGAAAGCCCTGATTGGGACAATACCCAAATTATCCAAGATCTGCTGAAATTGAGAAAACAGGAAGCGGTATTGCTAGGCTATCAGAATTTTGCTGAGGTTTCCCTTGTTCCGAAAATGGCAGATACCCCTGAACAGGTTATTGTTTTTTTGGAAGAACTAGCGGAACGGGCACGTCCGTCAGCAGAAAAAGATCTTGCAGAATTGAAAGCATTTGCAGCAGAAAATCTAGGGTTGGATGACTTGCAGGCATGGGATATAGCGTATGTAACTGAAAAACTGCGCCAAAAACGATATGCATTTTCCGAACAAGATGTGAGGCAGTATTTCCCAGAAAACAAGGTGGTCAATGGTCTGTTCAGTTTGGTGTCCAAACTGTATGACATCACTATCAAACCTGATAATGCGCCAACCTGGCACAAGGATGTAAAGTTTTTCCGTATTGAAAAAGATGGCAAGTTGGTCGGTCAATTCTATATGGATTTGTACGCCCGTATCGGTAAACAGGGAGGCGCATGGATGGATGATGCCCGTAGTCGCCGCATGACGGCAAAAGGATTGCAGACGCCGATTGCTTATTTGAATTGTAATTTCTCTGCTCCTGTCATGAGAGATGGTAAGTGGCAACCTTCCTTGTTTACTCACCGTGAGATCGAAACGCTGTTTCATGAATTCGGTCATGGCATACATCATCTGATGACCCAAATTGATGACTTAGGTGTTTCTGGTATTTCAGGTGTGGAATGGGATGCAGTCGAACTGCCATCCCAATTCATGGAAAATTTTTGCTGGGAGTGGGATGTCATCCAGAATATGAGTGGTCATGTCCAGACAGGCAACTCTTTGCCAAGGGAGCTTTTTAATAAAATGCTGTTAGCAAAGAATTATCAATCTGGAATAAATATGTTGCGTCAAGTTGAATTTGCTTTAGTCGATATACATTTGCATTATGATTATGATCCGGAAGGCACTCAAACAGCACGCGATATATTGGAGGGTGTTCGTAAGCAGGTTGCTGTCAATATCCCTCCAGCATACAACCGTTTTCTGAATGCTTTCAGTCATATTTTTGCTGGTGGGTATGCAGCGGGCTACTACAGCTATAAATGGGCCGAGGTGCTGTCCGCCGACGCCTATGCAGCA
>CAZWTQ010000081.1:0-6563 GCA_964636975.1 uncultured Oxalobacter sp.
GTTCACGTTTTAACGCACGCTGAAAAATCATGAACGGTTATTAAATAGTTATAATAATTTTAGGAGGATTCAATCGATGGACTTTAGCACAAAATCAATAGACAAAAAAAACTCTCTTCAAACAATCAAGACGGACTGCCTTGCAATCGGTATATACAGCAACGGCAAACTGACTGATAGCATCGCACCTATTACCCTCCAGGATACAGTGGCAGAACTTTATGCGACCGGCGATATCGATGGCAACATCGGTTCAACGCTCCTTGTCCAATCACCCAAAGGTATCGCCGCCAAACGGCTACTACTCGTTGGACTTGGCACTGACTCAACCACAGAAAAAGATTTCAAGAAAGCCATTGATACTTGCATCGCCGCACTAAAACCACTTAATGTCTCCGATGTCCTGCTGGCATTACCAACGGATATCATCGGCAACAGTATCCAGCAAACAATCTATACGATTGTGACCAACTTTTACAACAAGTCCTACCAAAGGGGCATCCTGAAAAAAAACAATTCTCCCCCGCCCAAAATCCATAAGGTGGTATTGTACATTCCTTCGGACAAGGCTGCCATTACAAAAACAGCACTGGCCACAGCCATAGCTATCAATGAAGGTCGCCAATATGCCAAGGATTTGGGTAACCTGCCAGCCAATATTTGCACACCATCCTATTTGGCAAAACAGGCAAAAATCCTAGCAAAAGACCATGGTTTCACTGTTGAAATACTTGAAAAAAAACAGATTAAATCGCTGAAGATGGGCAGTTTTCTATCTGTGGCCAAAGGCAGTAATAAATCCCCTCGATTCATCATACTCAAGCACCTGAAAGGCAAAACCAAAGAAGCCCCCGTTGTACTAGTTGGTAAAGGCATCACCTTTGACTCCGGCGGTATTTCCCTGAAACAGGGCACCAATATGGATGAAATGAAATATGATATGTGTGGGGCGGCTTCTATCCTTGGCACATTCAGGGCGCTTGGAGTTCTGGGGCTGAAACAGAATATCATCGGTCTGATCCCTACCTGTGAAAATATGCCTTCCGGCAAAGCAAACCGACCGGGAGATATCGTCACATCAATGTCCGGTAAGACCATTGAAATATTGAACACAGATGCGGAAGGACGGTTAGTCCTGTGTGATGCACTGACCTTTGCAGAGCGATTCAAACCTGCTGCTGTCATTGATATCGCTACATTGACCGGAGCTTGCATCATTGCTTTGGGACATATCAACAGCGGTTTGTTCACCCGGATGGATGAGGCACATGACACGCTGGCAACATCCCTGTCAACAGCAGCAAAACATGTCGATGATCCTGTCTGGCGCCTACCAATTGAAGAAGCATACCAATCACAATTGGATTCCAACTTTGCAGACATGGCCAATGTCGGCGGACGTCCCGCTGGTAGCATTACCGCCGCATGTTTTCTTGAACGTTTTACTCGGCAATATATCTGGGCACATCTAGACGTTGCAGGAACTGCCTGGACAAGCGGTTTGGCAAAAGGTTCGACGGGGCGTCCTGTTCCATTGCTTTGTCAATGGCTACTTGAACGTCAGGTCTAATCTCGCTGAGATGGAAAATACAAATGGGAAAGCTTTTCTGCTTTTCCATTTTATCCCATCAATAGAAAACTGCCGTCCCCATAAAAACCGGCAAAATACTGGAACTCGCCAAATTCCGGATTCAGATGCCGAACGATACCCTTCATATATCCATCATTCATCTAACGTCGGAAGCAATTTTATTTTTTTATATATAACGTATATAACGCAATACTTCCGATCGTACTGATACCACTGATACAGACACTCTGATGTTAAAAAATATCAATCTAGAAAACCTGATTCATCATAAATTTCATTTCTTACTCTAAAGCAAACGCCCAAGGAACACTATCTCTACTCCCCAAAAATCCAGCTGTTCATCTACAATCCGCGGAATTGTGCACAAATATTAAATACGCGCACGGAAGGTTGCAGGGATTTCTGACGACACCATTTTGCCGTCAATTTAATCAGTTCCTTGATATCTCGTCCAGAAATACCATTGAAACGAACTACCAGTTCATCAATCAAGGCATCAGACATATCAAACTGGAACTGGTCTGCCAACACTCGCCAGATGCGTTTCGCATCTTCCGGAATAGGTACCATATAACGGATAGTCGCAATACATCGGGAAATAATCGCATCATCTACATCATCAACACGATTTGTCGTGAGAAACAGTAGGCCATGAAAATATTCCAATGTCCTTAAGAAAGAAGCGACCACGGCATTATGGCTAATATCATTGCCACGACGGCGAATATAAACATCTGCCTCGTCAATCAACAGGATAGCCCCCCAGCGCTGCGCACGTTTTAGCACCTTTTCCAGATTTTTCTCAACCTTGTCAGACTCAACCCCTAACTGACCCGAATGAACACGGTAAAGTGGTCTGCCTACAACTTCTGAATAAACTTCAGCTGTCAACGTCTTGCCCAAACCGGGTGCACCCATACAAAGAATCGTTGTCCCTCCAGACTTCCCTGCAACAATATCATCCATCAGGATATCCATGTCCAATGTCAAGATATCAATTAGGTCGCGGTGTTCTTCCGGCAAGATCAGTTTATCCCGCAAGCTACTATCATATTCGTAGGGAGTCAGATTCTTGACATGCATCCACATATGAGTATGAGTATCCAGATTAAAACACAGAATAATCGGATGGATAGGGATATCATTTTGCACTTTGCCCAGTTTTTCCCACCATGGATAAGTTCCTTTGGTAAAGAATCTGCGCTGAATTAAGCCTTCATCATTGATGACACGGCAAGGTGCATCAAGCGGTACACGGTCAGGATATAGGTTGCGCTCTTCCATATTGACTTCAAGTCCCACGCCCTGTGCCCAGAATTGTTCATTTTTCGCCGGCAAGATATCAGCAAATTTTTGCATCGACAACAGATACTCTTCTTTCAAAGCCTCCGTTTCCTTGACAAATCCTTTTGATGCCAGAAGCTCTGTGACCCGTTTGTTCTGCATGTCCTCAGCAAAGAAGAAAAAACTCTGAGTCGATGCGCGGATATAATCATCCTTACGGGTTATAATGCCATTCGCTGTTAAATAAACTGCAACACAAGGAGGCGCATTGGATGCTTCAAGGAAAGAAATCTCTGTAACCAACCACGGAATATGTTCTCCATTCTGTCCGACTGCATAGATCCAGCCATCAATACAGTCATGACGGATATATTCCCGTAATGCCTGAGCCAACACCATCAGGTTCTTGATCTGGATATTGGCTGGATTCTGCGATGCCTCACGAAGTCCTGCCAAGGTGTCTGCTGTCGTCTGCTTACCTTTTTTTAATAGCTCGATGTACAGCCATTCACAGGCAACATCATCTAGCTCATTGTAGGCAACCGTAATATCTGCATCACTGCGCATTAATAGGTAATCAGGAATATTTTGAACCCATTCAGCATCTGCAAAAACCTGTTTCGCAGCCTTGGCGATATCAGATGTGATGCTAACGGAAATAACGTTTCGGACCAGTTCGTCATCATAGCTTAAATCTGTATTCATACATTCTCCGGATATCCATCAACACATCCTTCCATCCAAGATCCAAACTTGCCAAACCAGATTCTGGGAATAAGGACGAGTCTGTATTTTCTGTGTAAACGATACCATATGACCAGCAGACAGAGGTATCACCATCGCAACAATTCAGGAATAGAATAGACAGGCGAAATCCGATGTCATTGAAAAGCATTTTCAACAGTTTTAAAGAAGGATCGATCTATCCTATTTGATAGTGATAGGAACAACCTAGACTATCGACGACGATACTCAATGAAAGTATAAGGAATTGATGCATCCACTTCTCTCCTTAAAACCTCAACAAACTGTCCTTCTGGTAGTTCGGGATAGACTGTTTCGCCGTCAAAAGAGCGATGCACAACTGTCAGGAAGATTCTATCAGTTATCGGCAAAGTTTGGGCAAACAATTCTCCTCCTCCACCAATGACAATATCGTCATTGCCAAGCATTTCTGCCAGTGACAATGCTTCTTCAACACTATGCACCACACAAGCCCCTTGCACATGATAATCCTTCTGGCGTGTCACAATGACTGTTTTCCTGTCTGGCAACACACGACCAATGGATTCATGGGTTTTTCTGCCGATAACCAACATTCTACCGACTGTCAGATTCCTGAAAATCTTCTGTTCACCGGGAATATGCCAAGGCATCTTGCCGTCTCTGCCAATCACTCGATTCTCTGCCATTGCAACAACGTGGGACACTGTCATGAACGCTTCTCCTTTATAGATGAGCGTTTGATTTTCAGACGTTTCAATGTACTGTTCAATAGCTCGTTGTCAGCATCTTTCTGCTGAATCTTATGGAATAGCTTTAAAGCTTCTTTACGATTACCCTTGACCCAAAGCACTTCTCCAAGGTGCACAGCAATTTCATTATTCCCATTTAGTGCATAAGCCTTCCTCAACACATTTTCAGCATCATCCAGTTTACCCTGACGGAAATAAACCCATCCCAGACTATCCGTGATATAGGGATCCTCTGGTGCCAGTTCCAAAGCCTTTTCAATATATTCCTCTGCCTCTTCCAAGCGGATATTTCGGTCAGCCAATGAATATCCCAATGCATTCCATGCATGCTGATAGTTGGAATCCAACGCTATTACTTTCCTTAGTACTTTTTCCATCTCGGCATACTGCCCAACAAATTCAGCCGTCAGGGCAAAATCATAAAGCACATTCGTATTCTGCTGGAAATTTGGTAATTCCTCCTTGAGCAAGGTATACGCTTGCTGATACCGCTTAATCCTCCGTAGAATCTGGGTCTCCGCCAGCAAGAGACTTTCCTTTTCTTTAGGATGCTGCCTTCGGAGCTCTACCATAATCTGGTGCATCTTGACAGTATCTTTTTTTCTGGCATAAACCTGTGCCTGACGCACATTGCGCATTATCAATACGCCATCTTCGACATCGGAAGGGATCCTGTCCAGCCAATATAGCGACTGGTCATAATGCTTACGCTCTTCCGTAATCTGAGACAACAAAAACAGTATTTGGATAGTTTCTTTATCTAGCGTTTCCGCCTTTTTACCATCAATCTTCTTGCCTTCTGCGACTTTCACTTTCAACCAATCGGAAAAATACCTTTCCGACTGTTCCAGCTGCCCCTGTTGCATAGTCAGCAATCCCAATAAATACAACGCCATTTTGTCTTCAGGCGAATGTTTCAATACCTGCTTGAAGGTTGCCAGAACAGACTCATATCGTTTTTCTTCCGTCAGTAAACGGACATAAGCAACTTGCACATCATGTGCATCAGGATGTGCCTTCAGGAAATCGACCATCACTTCCAGTGCACGATCCACATTCCTTACTGCCTGCGCCAGTATCAAGACAGCTATCTGAGAATCTGGTTTTAATGCCAACGCCCGCTCTGCCTCCGCAACAGCCCGGGTATTATCCTGCTTCTGCAAGGCACTGACTGCCAAAGAGATATGTGCATCCGCATTATTCTCATAAGACTTGACAACCTCCTCCTGCGCTTTAAACGCTTTATCCTTATCTGTAAAATTGGCCAATGTCTGCTGTAAACGAAAGAACAAAGGAGCACGTTTCTCGTCAGTCGATGCTGATGCCAATTTGTTTGAGAACAGCTCCTTGATTTCATCCAATCTGTCGTTCAAAACCATGAAATTGATAAGATGCTGTTCAATCTTTTCAGAATCTGGAGATGTTTGTGCCCATAAACGGACAGCTGCCAAGGCCTTCTCTGCATCTCTTTCTTTCACTGCAAACTCGACAGCACGCTTAACCAACCGGGGATCACGAGTCTCCCGTGCAACTTGCATCATCTCTTCATAAGAAGCTTCTTCATCATCATAATATCCTGCAAGTTCTGCATGCAAAATTCGATACATCAGATCACTTGTTAAAGGCACTGCAGGCAAGCTTGGATCAAATTTCTGTTCATTCCCCTCTTTGTCCTCACCCTTCTTGTCTGTCGAAGATTCCCCTTTTTTGTCCTTACCGGAAACATCCTTTTGTTCTTGTGCATTTTCCTGCTTCTTTTCCTTCTCCTGTTGCTTCTGGCAAACAGGAGCAGCAACTGCAGAAGATGTCGTGAACACCGGTACAACTAGAAAAGCTGACAGCAACAGAGCCATCAATCCCGAAAAATTTTCCCGACAATCCAAACGCATAACACCATCAACCATAAAAAGAAAAATATCGGCAGGAATCCTGCCCAATCAAAATACTCTGTAATGATACTCTACCTCAAACCAGAGAACATCCCACTTCAGGAATCATTCCGGGAAATACTATACAAAATAAAAAAAACTTGTATAATAGGAGTTCTTGCGGCTGTAGCTCAGCTGGATAGAGTACTTGGCTACGAACCAAGGGGTCGTGGGTTCGATTCCTGCCAGCCGCGCCAGAACACAATAAAAAGGGCGTCTCAAGACGTCCTTTTTTATTCAAACTATGGTCATAGCCAGGCATAATCCAAATGTTTAAAACTGGAT
>CAZWTQ010000082.1:0-6376 GCA_964636975.1 uncultured Oxalobacter sp.
CATGATGTTTGCTCAAGCAAATAGTGAACACTGTCGCCACAAGATTTTCAATGCGGATTGGACTATCGACGGTCAGCTACAGGATCGTTCCCTGTTCTCGATGATCCGTAATACCCATGAAAAGCATCCAAGCAAGACCATTGTTGCTTATAAAGATAATTCCTCCATCATTCAGGGAGAGAAAGTTATGCGTTTCTATCCTGTCAGCCAGTCCAGAGACTGTCTCTATCAGGTCAATGAGGAAATGGTGCATATTCTGATGAAGGTTGAGACACATAACCATCCGACCGCTATCTCCCCATTCCCCGGAGCGGCAACAGGTTCTGGTGGTGAAATCCGTGATGAAGGGGCGACAGGACGTGGCGCCAAGCCGAAAGCAGGACTGACAGGATTTACCGTGTCGAACCTGCTACTACCGGAAGCCAGAAGATCTTGGGAGAACACATCAGATGTCACAACACAGGTCAGAAGTGAGGCCATTTACGGCAAACCAGATCGGATTGCTTCCTCGTTGCAAATCATGATTGATGGTCCTATTGGAGGGGCTGCGTTCAACAACGAATTTGGTCGTCCCAACCTAACAGGCTATTTCCGAACCTACGAGCAGCATGTTGGCAATATGGTTTACGGTTATCATAAACCTATTATGCTGGCGGGTGGTTTGGGGTCTATTGCAGATATCCATACCAGGAAACATGCATTGCCTGTTGGCGCATTGCTGATCCAACTAGGCGGTCCCGGCATGCGAATTGGTATGGGAGGAGGGGCAGCGTCTTCAATGGCAACTGGTGTCAACACTGCAAACCTAGATTTTGATTCCGTTCAGCGAGGGAATCCAGAAATGCAACGGCGTGCACAGGAAGTCATCAATGCCTGTTGGGCAATGAAAGAGGAAAACCCGATTCTTTCTATCCATGATGTCGGTGCAGGAGGGCTTTCTAATGCATTCCCTGAAATCACTCATGATGCTGAGAGGGGCGCATTTTTTGACCTTCGAAATGTACCGTTGGGAGAAAGTGGTATGTCTCCCCGGGAAATTTGGTGCAATGAATCGCAGGAACGTTATGTATTGGCCATCGCCGAAGAAAGCCTTGATTTGTTTAACAATCTTTGTGTTCGTGAACATTGTCCCTATGCCATTGTCGGCAAGGCAACAGAAGAACGTCAGCTGAGAGTGACCGATTCAAAATACCAGAATGAGCCGGTCAATATGCCAATGGATGTCTTGCTAGGCAAACCGCCGAAGATGCATCGTGATGTTGTCCATGTTGCCCATGATTATCCTGAAATCAGCCTGAAGGGGCTGTCGTTTGAAGAAGTCGTCGAAAAGGTTCTGTTGCTACCGACTGTTGGAGACAAATCTTTTCTGATTACTATTGGTGATCGTACGGTTGGCGGAATGACTTGTCGTGACCAGATGGTTGGTCCCTGGCAGGTACCGGTTGCAGATTGTGCTGTGACTTTAATGAGTTTTGAAGGGTATAGAGGGGAAGTGATGGCAATGGGTGAAAGAACTCCGTTGGCAGTCATTAATGCCCCTGCATCAGGACGCATGGCAATCGGTGAAGCGCTGACTAATATTGCTTCAGCTCCAATTGAGGCTATTTCTGATATCAAGCTGTCTGCCAATTGGATGGCAGCTTGCGGGCAGCCAGGGCAGGATGCTTCCCTTTATGATACTGTTAAGGCCGTTGGGCTTAAACTGTGTCCTGACCTTGGGCTCAGCATTCCAGTCGGTAAAGATTCTCTTTCCATGCGAACAACTTGGAAGGATGGAGAGCAGGATAAGGAAGTTATCTCACCAGTCTCCCTGATCGTTTCTGCTTTTGCACCTGTTCCGGATGTCCGGCATTCTATGACTCCACAGCTGAGAACTGATTCGGGAAGTAGTACCTTGTTGGCAATTGACTTGGGGTTGGGTAGAAATCGATTGGGCGCTTCTGCGTTAGCACAGGTAACCGGTCAGATCGGAGCAACAGTTCCCGATGTAGATAGTGCAGAAAACCTGAAAGCATTTTTCGATACCATCCAGGGATTGAACCAGAAAGGTTTATTGCTGGCATATCATGACCGTTCAGATGGTGGTCTTTTCGTAACTTTGTGTGAAATGATGTTTGCGGGTCATTGTGGTTTGAATATTTGTCTGGACAATATCGTTGATATCGCAGTAGATGGACAGTCTAATGCTGAAAATATCCTTGCTGCTTTGTTTAATGAAGAATTGGGAGCTGTTATCCAGATCCGTCAGGCAGATTTGGAAGCGGTCAAGTCAGCATTTAAAGTAGTAGGGTTGGGCGATGCTCTCCATGAATTGGGAACTATTACTTCAGATAACAGTATCCAATTCAATTTGCGTGGTCAAGTGATTTACCAGTGTTCCCGTATTAGCTTGCATCGTTTGTGGAGTGAAACCAGCTGGCGTATTGCCAGGTTGCGTGACAATCCTGCTTGTGCAGATATGGAATATGACCAGATCTTCAATGTTGAAGATAGGGGCATTTTCCCTGTTGTGCCTTTTGATATGTCGGAAAATATTGCAGCGCCATACGTTAATAGAGGTATTCGTCCACGGATTGCTATCTTGCGCGAACAAGGATCCAATTCCCATGTTGAGACAGCTTATGTCATGCATCGTGCTGGTTTTGAATCAGTCGATGTCCATATGACCGATCTCATGGACAACCGCATGTGTCTCGACGAGTGCAAAGGGCTAATTGCTGTTGGTGGTTTTTCCTATGGTGATGTTCTTGGAGCAGGTGAAGGATGGGCAAAGAAAATTCTGTTCAATGCCCAGCTCAAGGAATTGTTCGAAAAATTCTTCTGGCGTACGGATACCTTTGCCTTGGGTATCTGTAACGGTTGCCAGATGATGAGTAGCTTAGCAGCCATTATTCCGGGAGCAGAAGTTTGGCCGAAATTTGTCCGTAACCGTTCAGAACAGTTTGAAGCCCGTTTTACTATGGTGGAAGTGTCCAAGTCGCCTTCCGTTTTTTTTACTGGTATGGCAGGGTTGCAGGCACCGATTGTTGTTTCTCATGGTGAAGGGCGTGCAGATTTCTCCCAGCAGGGTGATATCCAGAGAGTCTTGGTTGCCATGCGCTACATTGATCATGATGGCAAAACCACCGAAGTTTATCCATTGAATCCGAATGGTTCACCAGATGGCATTACTTCCGTGACGACCCCTGATGGACGTTTTACTGTCATGATGCCTCATGCAGAACGTACATTCAGAACAGTTCAGAACTCATGGTCGCCGGATGGCTGGAAGGAGGATTCACCATGGATGCGTATGTTCCAGAATGCCAGGAAATGGGTGGGATGACATAAAAAGCAGAAACATTGCTTGACAATGCAGGTTCTTATCGGACTTACTTATTAAAACAAAATCGGCTGATAGCTAATTCAGCAGGATGTTTTTCTTTTATAATTTTCCTTTCAGCTTATAGCTCTTTAGATGACAGCAAAATGAAATCAGCCGAAATCCGCCAGAAGTTCTTGGACTTTTTCAAGGTAAAGGGACATACTATTGTCCGCTCAAGTTCATTGATCCCTGCCAATGACCCGACCCTGATGCTTACCAATGCTGGGATGGTACAGTTCAAGGATGTTTTCTTGGGGTTGGATAAACGTCCTTATACGAGGGCAGTATCTTGCCAACGTTGTGTCCGTGCAGGAGGTAAGCACAATGATCTTGAAAATGTCGGTTATACCGCACGCCATCATACTTTTTTTGAAATGCTGGGCAATTTCAGCTTCGGGGATTATTTCAAGCATGATGCTATCACTTTTGCATGGGAATTGTTGACAACAGTTTATAAACTGCCAAAAGAAAAGCTCTGGGTCACTGTCTATCAGGAAGATGATGAGGCTTATGACATCTGGATAAAGGACATCGGAGTACCTGAAGATCGTGTCGTCCGTATCGGCGATAATAAAGGTGCCCGTTATGCTTCTGACAATTTCTGGCAGATGGCAGATACTGGTCCTTGTGGTCCGTGTAGCGAGATTTTTTATGACCATGGTCCAGAAGTTGCTGGTGGTCCTCCAGGAAGTACTGAAGAGGATGGTGATCGTTATATCGAGATCTGGAATCTCGTATTCATGCAATTCAATCGTGATGAACAGGGCAATATGACCCTATTGCCGATGCCTTGCGTTGATACCGGTATGGGAATTGAGCGGTTGGCAGCCATCATGCAACATGTCCATAGCAACTATGAAATTGATATTTTCCAGAATCTGATTAAGGCTGCAGCAAAGGCGGTTGGTACAGGTAATCTGGCTGAAAATTCATTGAAAGTCATCGCTGACCATATCCGTTCAACAGCATTCATGATTGTCGATGGTCTGGTTCCAGGCAGTGATGGTCATGGATATGTGTTGCGTCGTATTATCCGACGTGCGTTGCGCCATGGCTATAAATTGGGGCAGACCAAACCGTTTTTTTACACGTTGGTTGATACATTGGCTCAGGAAATGGGTGATGCTTATCCAGAGCTTGTGAAAGCTACAGACCATGTAAAGCAAGTCCTTCGCCATGAAGAAGAGCGTTTTGGCGAAACACTAGACAATGGCATGAAAATCCTTGAATCAGCATTATCCACTGATGTCAAAGTTCTGGATGGCGAAACTGCTTTCATGCTTTATGATACTTATGGTTTTCCATTGGATCTAACTGAGGATATTTGCCGTGAACGCCAGATTTCCGTGGATGAGAACGGGTTCAATACTGCGATGGAAAAACAGAAAGAGGCAGCAAGAGCCTCTGGCAAGTTCAAAATGGCAACTATTTTAGATTATGACGGTGAGAAAACATTGTTCACTGGATATGATCATCTGACGGAAATAGGTATTGTCGTCACCATTTACCGTGATGGTATACCCGTTGATCAGATTGAGAAAGGTCAGAAAGGTGTCATCGTCTTGGATAAGACTTCATTCTATGCAGAAATGGGGGGGCAGGTCGGTGATACAGGGAGTTTGTATGCACAGGGCATTTCGGTTACTGTTACCGATACACAGCGGATCAAGCCTGGCGTTTTTGGTCATCATGTGACCGTTGTTGATGGAACTGTCGCAGTGGGCGATCAGTTGACAGCATCGGTGAACATGGAGCGCCGTAGGCAGATTGCTCGTAATCATTCAGCAACCCATCTGATGCATAAGGCTCTCCGTCAGATATTAGGTTCTCATGTTGTCCAACGGGGTTCACTTGTCGATCCAGATAAGACCCGTTTTGACTTTAGCCATGATGCACCGGTTACAGCAGAGCAGATTCGAGAGGTTGAAGAAATAGTCAATCGAGAAATCCTAGCGAATCAGCCAACGAAAGCGGAGGAAATGCCATACGATGATGCGATTGTCCATGGGGCGATAGCACTTTTCGGTGAAAAGTATGGAGATGTAGTTCGTGTTTGCGATATTGGTTCTTCCCGCGAACTCTGTGGTGGTACCCATGTTGCCGGTACAGGAGAAATTGGTCTGTTCAAGATTGTTTCCGAAGGCGGTGTCGCCGCAGGTGTCCGTCGTGTTGAGGCAGTAACTGGTCTGACGGCGATGGTTTGGGTGCAGGAGTTGGCTCGTAGAACCAATGAAGTGGCATCTGCACTCAAAACCCAGCCGGATAATTTGATGAATCGTGTCGGTCAGCTTCAGGATCATGTCAAGTTACTGGAGCGTGAAATGACAGGGTTAAAAGCGAAACTGGCTTTCAGTCAGGGGGATGACTTGGCAGGTCAGGCTGTTGATATCAATGGCATCAAAGTCCTTTCCGCACGTATTGATGGGGCAGATGTCCCTGCTTTGCGCAATATGGTGGACAAATTAAAGGATAAACTGAAAACGGCGGTAATAGTCTTGTCTTCTGTTAGTGGCGAAAAAGTCAGCCTGATTGCAGGGGTGACAGCAGATAGTACCAAGAAGATTAAAGCTGGTGAGTTGGTTAATTTTGTTGCTAGTCAGGTTGGTGGTAAAGGGGGCGGACGTCCTGATATGGCTCAAGCAGGTGGACTAAAACCCGAGGCTTTGGCAGGTGCCTTGAATAGTGTTAAAGATTGGGTTAAACAGAAACTGGTTGGCTGATGCGATATTAATGATGGAAACAGTTGATCTAACCATTGATACTTGTGGCACCAAATGCCCGATACCGATACTCAAGGCAAAGAAGGCTCTGGTCAATCTGGAATCCGGTCAGCTACTCAAGGTTCTGGCAACAGATCCGGGAGCTGTAGGGGATTTCCAGTTTTTTGGCCAACAGACAGGTAATAGGGTTATCGGCCAGACTGAGCAGAACGGTGTCTACGCCATCGTCATACAAAGAAAATAAGTACATACAAAAAGGTACTGCATGAAGATACTTGTACCAGTAAAGCGG
>CAZWTQ010000083.1:0-1039 GCA_964636975.1 uncultured Oxalobacter sp.
CATTTTAAGGTCTATGCTATCCATCCTTATCACATTGATATTCCTGATTAGAGAAGTCTACATGCTACATAGACCTTGATTTCCATGATATTTCAGTGCTCATTTCTATCTACACTTTCAGATGGTGTCTTCAGACACTGTCCTAACAGGAAAACCTCAGCAGAATAACCTCTACTTGCCTTGGGTTTCTTAATCACCACTGACTGGAAGATTTCACGAAATCTTGCAAGGATATCGCTGTAGGAGAGCCCGTAAAAGCATTTCACTAGCAGGGAACCAGAAGGCTTCAAATGTTTCTGGGCAAAGTCCAATACCAGTTGCATCAGATGTTCCACCCTTGCTGCATCAGTTATAGCTATGCCTGTTAAATTCGGGGCCATATCTGACAGGACAAGATCAACATCCCGCCCTTGTAACAGGCTTTTCAGCTTCTCCAAAGTCTCTTCTTCCCTGAAATCCCCCTGAAAAAAATGAATCCCTTGGACAGATTCCATTGGCAGCAGATCCAATCCAATCACCATACCATCGAGCTGGTTGCTCCCTGATACTTTCAATTTCCTGCTAACATACTGTGACCAGCTACCAGGGGCACATCCTAAATCAACAATCACTTGACCGGGCTTGACCAAGCTGACATTTTCGTCAATCTCTTTCAGTTTGTACACAGCCCGTGCCCGATATCCTTCTTTCTGTGCAAGCCTGACAAAAGGATCCTCAAGATGCTTTTTTATCCAGTCTTTATTGAATTTATTTTTGGACATGTCTTGTTAAAGCGTAAAATATAGTTTTCTGAAAGAGAATCATGCTAAAACTTACTTCATCCCTGCGTAGAGTCTTGAAAGCCCAGGCTCATAACCTGAATCCTGTTATTATGATTGGCAATGCAGGTTTGACTGATGCTGTCCTCAAAGAAACCGATGTCAACCTCGACGCACATGGTCTAATCAAAATCCGTGTTTTTAGTGATGATCGTCTGAAGCGAGCTAGGATTCTTCAAAAAATCTGTTCACAACTTGATGCAGCACCGATACAACATATC
>CAZWTQ010000083.1:1100-6107 GCA_964636975.1 uncultured Oxalobacter sp.
GTCATCTACCGTCCGAAGAAAGACCATGAAAAAAATATTCTGGAATCCGGCAATAACGGACAGAGAACTGTTGCACCCTTCAAGTCTGGTTTTGTTTCCGCCAGAAAACACATCAAAAAAATCTCTATCAAAAGCAACGAACGGATTACGCAAGGTGCTTTTGTCAAACGCAGGAAACTCCATCAAGCAAGCGCCAAGAAAAAAGCCCTTTCACACTAAATGCTGATACTGTACTGTCATTAGATAAACAAAACATCTAGAATCTCATATTCACGGACGCCTGCAGGTGCCTGTACTTCAATGACATCGCCTGCCTCATGTCCAATTAATGCCCTTGCCAAGGGTGATGTCACAGAAATTTTTGATTCCTTTAAATCCGCTTCATCATTGCCAACAATCTGATAGCGAACCGTTTCCCCTGTTTCATAATCTTCGAGCTCAACAGTTGCCGCAAAGACGATTCTGCCGTTGGTATTCAGTTTGGTCGGATCAATCACTTGGACAGAGCTCAACTTACTTTCCAGTTCAGCGATTCGCCCTTCGACAAAAGCCTGTCTTTCCTTGGCAGCGTCATACTCTGCATTTTCGGATAAATCGCCATGTGAACGCGCTTCTGCAATCGCTGCAACAACTTCATAACGGTCTTTGGTTTTCAACTTCTGTAACTCATCTCGCATCATCTGTGCACCACGGATTGTTACTGGAATCGAACTCATCTCTTTTCTTTCTTTCAAAAAACAGCGAGGCTTACAAGTGCTTCGGCACTAACCGCGCTTCTAATATTCATAGATTAAATCAGCACAGGTGTTTATGGAGTGTCTGAAGGTCATAGACCTTGATTTTGTCCATATTCGCAATGCCCTGAACAGCAGCCTCTGCACCTGCGATGGTTGTAATGGTATTGATACGGGCTGCCAAAGCGGAAGTTCGAATAATCCGTGAATCCTGGATAGCCGTGCGTCTTTCTTCAACAGTATTGATAATTAACACCACTTCATGATTTTTGATGATATCACCAATATGTGGTCGACCTTCAGCCACTTTATTGATCAATTTAACATCAAGTCCTGCCTCACGAATTACTTTCGCAGTTCCCTTGGTTGCTATAACGGAAAAACCCATGTCAATCAGATCCTTGGCAACTTTCACGGCACGAAGTTTGTCACTGTCTTTGACAGACAAAAAAACCTTGCCAGACTGTGGCAAAATGGAACCTGCTGCCATCTGGGCTTTCACAAATGCCTCTCCAAAGGTCTTGCCAACCCCCATAACTTCACCTGTGGACTTCATTTCAGGCCCAAGGATGGTATCTACCCCGGGAAACTTCACAAATGGAAAAACTGCCTCTTTCACACAGAAATGGATCGGGACAGTTTCTCCAAAAATTCCTTGGCTATCCAAAGATTGACCAACCATACAACGAGCAGCAATTTTCGCTAATGGACGCCCCGTTGATTTGGAGACGAACGGCACGGTACGGGAAGCGCGCGGGTTGACTTCCAGCACAAAAACCACATCCTTGATTTGCCCGTTGATATCCTGATGCTGGATAGCGAACTGAACGTTCATCAGCCCCACTACATTCAAGCCCTTCGCCATCAGGATAGTTTGGCGTTTCAATTCTTTGACTATTTCCGGAGACAGGGAATAAGGCGGCAATGAGCAGGCAGAATCACCTGAATGGACACCAGCCTGTTCAATATGCTCCATCACTCCACCGATCAGGACACGCTTACCATCAGAGACACAGTCAACATCCAGTTCAATCGCATCATTCAGGAAACGGTCAAGCAAAACTGGAGAATCATTTGAGACCTTAACCGCTTCACGCATATAACGCTCCAACCCAACCTGGTCATGCACAATCTCCATGGCACGCCCTCCCAACACATATGAAGGCCGAACCACGATGGGATATCCGATTTCTTTTGCCAACGCTATCGCTTCGGCATCAGTGCGTGCTGTTCGGTTGGGTGGTTGACGCAGATCCAAATCTTTCAATAGCTTCTGGAAACGTTCACGATCTTCTGCTGCATCAATCATATCTGGAGATGTCCCAATGATTGGCACACCATTAGCCCCCAGATCCAATGCCAGTTTCAGTGGCGTTTGTCCACCATACTGGACAATCACTCCACAGGGTTTCTCCCTCTCGACAATTTCAAGGACATCTTCTAATGTTACAGGTTCAAAATAGAGTCGATCTGAAATATCATAGTCTGTTGAAACGGTTTCAGGATTACAGTTGACCATAATCGTTTCATAACCGTCTTCACGCATCGCCATAGCTGCATGGACACAGCAATAGTCAAACTCGATTCCCTGTCCGATACGGTTTGGTCCTCCCCCCAGCACCATGATTTTCTTTTTATCCGTCGGCTCTGCTTCGCATTCATCATCATAGGTGGAATACATATATGCTGTATCTGTTGCAAATTCTGCAGCACAAGTGTCAACACGTTTATAAACTGGACGGATACCGAACTCATGGCGTTTGTCCCGAATGGCATTGTCGGTCGTCTTCAACAGCCAAGCCAAGCGCTTGTCAGAGAAACCTTTCTGTTTCAGTTTGAACAGAGTATCACGGTCAAGGTTTTCGAATTTCTGTTCATCAAGCCACAGCTCAATATCCACGATTTCTTTGATCTGTGCCAGAAACCATGGATCAATATGGGTGAGTCTATAGACTTCTTCAAGGGTAAAGCCCTGTGCAAAAGCATCGCCAACATACCATATTCGTTCAGGACCAGGCTCGCCCAATTCCACCCTGAGCACTTCATGATCTTTGGTTTTTTCATTCATTCCCTCAACGCCAACTTCCAGACCCCTCAAGGCTTTCTGGAAAGATTCCTGGAATGTGCGGCCAATTGCCATGACTTCACCAACAGATTTCATCTGGGTCGTCAAATGAGGATCTGCCTGCGGGAATTTTTCAAAGGTGAAACGTGGCACTTTGGTCACGACATAATCAATTGAAGGTTCAAACGATGCTGGCGTCGCTCCACCAGTAATCTCATTTTTTAGCTCATCTAGAGTAAAGCCAACTGCCAGTTTCGCTGCGACTTTCGCAATCGGAAAACCGGTCGCTTTAGATGCCAATGCCGAAGACCGGGAAACTCGTGGGTTCATTTCAATGACTATCATGCGACCATCACGAGGATTAAGAGCAAACTGGACATTGGATCCACCAGTATCCACCCCAATTTCACGCAGAATGGCAATGGCAGCATCACGCATCAGCTGATATTCTTTATCCGTCAGTGTTTGAATCGGTGCGACAGTAATGGAATCACCGGTATGGACACCCATCGGATCCAAGTTCTCAATGGAACAGACGATAATGCAATTGTCTGCACGATCGCGCACCACCTCCATTTCAAATTCTTTCCAGCCAATCAAGGATTCTTCAATCAGAAGTTCATTGGTCGGAGAAGCTTCAAGACCACGACGGCAAATGGTATCGAATTCTTCCGAATTATAGGCAATACCACCACCCGTCCCCCCCAGGGTGAATGAGGGACGGATAATAACAGGGAAACCGATTTGGCACTGAACCTCCCTGGCTTCATCCAAAGAATGCGCAATCCCTGATCGGGCGGATGACAGGCCAATCCGTGTCATGGCATCCTTGAATTTCAGACGGTCTTCAGCCTTGTCAATAGCTTCCGGAGAAGCTCCAATCAATTCAACACCGTATTTTTCCAATATACCCTTACGGTATAGATCCAATGCACAGTTCAGCGCTGTCTGCCCTCCCATGGTCGGCAAGATGGCATCAGGTCGTTCTTTTTCAATAATTTTCTCGACAACCTGCCAAGTGATAGGCTCAATGAAAGTCACATCAGCCGTCTCAGGGTCTGTCATGATTGTCGCAGGATTACTGTTGATAAGAATAACCCTGTAACCCTCTTCACGAAGTGCCTTGCATGCCTGGGCACCGGAATAGTCGAACTCACAGGCCTGACCGATCACGATCGGACCAGCACCAATAATGAGTATACTTTTGATATCTGTACGTTTTGGCATTTTCTCTGCACACTGTTTCTGCCGTCTCACCCTGGGACAGCGTTGATCCATCCGTTTAAATCAGCAATCCAATTCAGGCTGGCTGCTGTTTTTTCGCCTTGACCTTAGCCATCAAGCTGACGGTCAAAAAGATAATTGACATCTTTTGGTCCTGGAGACGCTTCCGGATGTCCCTGAAAACAGAAAGCCGGTTTATCTGTCCTGGCAAACCCTTGCAAGGATCCATCAAAAAGGGACTTGTGGGTTACACGGCAGTTGGATGGCAAAGATCCAATATCCACAGCAAAACCATGGTTCTGGGAAGTAATTAATACTCTACCAGTATCCAGGTCTTGAACAGGATGGTTCGCACCATGATGGCCGAATTTCATTTTCAGGGTTTTTGCTCCTGAAGCCAATGCCATGATCTGATGTCCTAGGCAAATACCAAAAGTTGGTAATCCTTTTTCAATCAATTCCCGAACCGTCTCGATAGCATAGCCGCAGGGCTGTGGATCACCAGGACCATTAGACAGGAAAATCCCATCAGGAAACAGTCCCAGGACATCTTCAGCAGGAGTTTCTGCAGGGAGAACGGTTACCTTGCAACCACGTTCAACCAGCATACGCAGAATATTGCGTTTGATACCGAAATCGAACGCAATAACGTTATATTCCTCAGAGGAAGACTCCTTATACCCTGCTCCCAGTTCCCAGCAGGCTTCATGCCACGTATAACGTTGGTTTACGGTTACTCTTTTCGCCAAGTCCTGCCCCGCTAAACTTGGACATTCTTTCGCCAGCATCAGCGCCCTGTTTTCATCTTGCCCAACTACAATGGCACCACTTTGGGAACCTTTTGTCCGCAAGATCCGTGTCAGTCTGCGGGTGTCAATGCCACAAATCGCTATAACGCCCTGTTTTTTCAAGTAATCTGGCATGGATTCTGTTGAACGGAAATTAGACCACAGGGGAGGAACATCCTTGACAACGAACCCAGCT
>CAZWTQ010000084.1:0-2085 GCA_964636975.1 uncultured Oxalobacter sp.
TGGCAGCTTCAACTTTCATGGTGATATGGCAACCAGTCCGGTTGCCCATTTTTCCGGCGGGGAAAAAGCCCGCCTGGCTTTAGCGTTGATTGTCTGGCAACGTCCCAACCTATTGCTGCTTGATGAACCGACCAACCATCTGGATCTTGCCATGCGCGAGGCATTGACAGAAGCTCTTGCCCAATACGAGGGAACCCTGTTGCTGGTCTCCCATGATCGGTATCTGCTACGTGCAACGGCTGACCGTTTCTACATCGCTTCAGACCATCAGCTGAAAGAATTTGACAGCGATCTGGATGACTATCGAAACTGGCTACTTGATACCCGGTTGAGACAAGCCAAAGCTGATGCGACATCAGCCGGTACGGGGAAAACATCCCGCACTTTTGTTGACAGAAAAGAACAGAAACGGATTGAAGCACAGGAACGCCAACGCCGTTCTTCCCTGAAAAAACCATTGGAAAAACGGATTGCCCAGCTTGAAAAAGAAATGGAACAACTAAACAGTGCCTTATCGGTCATCGATCGCCAGATGAGCGATTCGGCACTCTATGATTTTGCGAATAAGGATCAATTGAAATCCATCCTTGCCCAGCAGTCTGAATACAGGAAAAAGCTTGCCGCCATGGAAGAAGAATGGGTGGAAAAGCAGGAGACCCTCGATGCAGTGCTGTCAGGACAAAGGGATTCACCAAATATCCTAATCACTTGATTCGTCATTTGACGCTTGCAACTCCCCTGTTCGCCAGCATATCTGCTTTCTCATTGCCCTCATCTCCTGCATGACCTTTGATCCAATGCCATGCGATGTCATGGCGCTGAACGGCGGCATCCAATGATTGCCAGAGTTCCACATTTTTTACCGGCTTTTTACTGGCTGTTTTCCAGTTATGCGATTTCCAGTGATGGATCCACTCAGTGATGCCCTTCTTGACATACTGGCTGTCTGTATGCAGGTTGATACGACAAGGACGCTTCAAAGCGTTTAACGCCTGAATGACCGCCATCAGTTCCATGCGATTATTGGTTGTTTCTTTTTCCCCACCAAAAAGCTCCTTTTCGTGCCCCCGGCAAGTCAGCCAGACCCCCCAGCCGCCAGGGCCGGGATTACCTTTACAGGCACCATCCGTATAGATTGTCACATCATCCATTTTCTGCTTTTCCATGGCTATCCTGTTCTGTTGGGTTTATGTTTATAATAGCCTGTCAGATTTACAGGAGGAAACTATGCCAACACCCAAAGTCAGTTTTATCCGTGCATTCAGGGATAATTATATCTGGATGATTGAATCTGGTTCACAGGCTACCATTGTTGATCCGGGTGATGCCACGCCTGTTTTGAATACTTTAAAACAGCGCAAACTGAAACTGGCAGCTATTTTACTGACCCATAAGCACGACGACCATATAGGTGGCGTTGCCAACCTGTTGAAAAAATCGTCTGTACCTGTATACGGTCCTGTCAATGACCTGATTCCGACTGTGACCCATCCATTAAAAGAAGGAGATACGGTAACGCTGGATGCGCTTGACGGTCTTCAGCTTTCAGTTCTGGATGTTCCCGGGCACACCCATGGGCATATCGCCTATTATGCGTCATCCCAGAAATGGCTGTTTTGTGGCGACCTGCTTTTCGGCGCTGGTTGCGGTCGGATTTTTGAGGGCACTCCGGCACAAATGTTTGAGTCCATCAACAAAGTCGCTTCCCTGCCTGACGATACGCTCGTTTATGCCGGACATGAATACACGATTTCAAACCTGAAATTTGCTGCGGCCGTTGAACCTGACAACCCTGCAATCCCTGAACGGGTCAAAGCCTGTATGGAAAAACGCCGGAAATACATGCCGACGCTTCCTTCTACGATTGCGGAAGAAAAAGCGACCAATCCTTTCCTGCGGGCAGATAAGGCAACTGTTATTGACCATATGATCTCACTAGGTAAAACAGCAGAAAAAACGCCCACGGCTACCTTTGCCGCAATCCGTGAATGGAAAGACAATTTTGTAGGCTGACTCCTGATGAAACCTGCTCAGACAATGCATGACTGGCTCATCTCACCAACTGGGCAGTATATGCTACGCTGG
>CAZWTQ010000084.1:2095-6069 GCA_964636975.1 uncultured Oxalobacter sp.
TAGACACCCTGAAAGAAAACCGCATCGCCAATCACTGGTATTCCAATCCTTTCCTGCCTGATACCGATATGGCAGATCCCCATCAGCATAACCATGATGCCATCAAGGGCATGAATGGTCATTCCGTGCCCGTTTCCCTCACCCATACTGATGGACAGCTGCCATTCGGTACGGAATCCATGGATCTGATTGTCCTGCCCCATACTTTCGACCTGGCAAAATCCCCACACCAGCTATTACGGGAAATCCACCGAATTTTGATACCGGAAGGACAAATCATCATCAGTGGTTTCAACCCCACAAGTCTTTGGGGTATCCGGCAACGTTGGGGACGGATGACAGAAAAATATTTCCTGCCTACCGATGCAGCATTCATTAGCCTGCCCCGCATGAAAGACTGGCTCACCCTGCTGGGTTTCGAGGTAAGCAGGGGCTATATCGGCTGTTACTGCCCGCCCTGCAAAACATGGAATGGACTCAACCGTTTCGCCTTCATGGAAAAAGCCGGTAACCGCTGGTGGCCATACTGCGGAGCCGTCTACCTGCTCTGCGCCATCAAGCAGATTCCCTGTATGCACCTCATCGGTCCCCCCTTCAAAAAAGAACCCCGGCGTTTCTTCAATACTGCGCCTGTCCAGAATAAAATCCGCCAGAAGATCGAGGTTGTCTGACAAAATCAAGGTCACAAATCCGTAATTACGGATTTGTGGTTTCATGGTTTATGTCGTAATATCGATGTCCCGGATTCGTTTTGCCTGCCCTTGGATACAAAACAGAGGATATCATGATAGCAAAGAGACCTTTATTTCTGCTCCTGCTGCTTTGCCTTTCGTTTTTGGTAAACGCCTGCAATCCTTCAAAACAAAATACTGGTACGGATGGAAGTGCAACTCCGGTTGGTTCAGGGAAAAACAAATCTTCAAGCATTATGTTCGACTTGTCAAAAGGCAGGAACGGGAAACCTCCAGTTATCACACTCAACAATGGTCACACCATGCCCGTCATTGGATTAGGGACTTACAGCCTGCACGGGGATGAGTGCATCAACGCCATTCTTTCCGCCATCAAACTGGGCTATCGCCGGTTTGATACGGCCACATTTTACGGCAATGAAAAAGAAGTCGGTGAGGCGATCCGGCGTTCCGGCATTCCGCGCGAGGAATTTTTCGTCAGCACCAAGCTATATCCCAATGAATTTGGACATGCAGGGGAAGCCATAAAGGAATCTCTCTCACGGCTTAACATAGGATATGTGGATTTGATGCTACTCCATCACCCCGGTCAAAATGATGTGGAAGCATACAAGGCGATGGAACGCGCCGTTGCCGAAGGTAAAATACGCTCGTTGGGTCTATCCAATTATTATATAAAAGAAATGACGGGATTCCTGCCCCAAGTCAATATCAAGCCCGTGCTGGTACAGAACGAGATACATCCCTATTATCAGGAAAAAGAAGTCGTTGCGTTCATGCACAAAAACGGAATTGTTATCGAAGGCTGGTATCCTTTCGGTGGGAGGGGCTGGACAGGAGCCATGTTCGCCGACGAGACCCTTCAGGAGATAGCCAAGGCACATGGCAAGTCCCCCGCACAGATTATCCTGCGGTGGGACTTGCAAAACGGTGTAGTTGTTCCCCCTGGTTCGAGTGACCCCGTTCACCAGAAAGAGAACATCTCGGTATTCGATTTCGAGCTGACTAGAGAAGAGATGGCACGTATCAATGCATTAGACCGTGACGAAAAACATGACTGGTATTGATTATTTCAGGCAAATGAAAGGATAACCCAACCTCTCCCTGATCTTTTCGACGCTTCCCTTTCGCAGGGATATGCCCTTTTGCATGAAAAATCGACTGGCATTTTGTAATTTTCATGTCATCAAACCTTTTTTCAGAAACATGAAGGTCTTTTCATCGCTTTCCCTGAAAGATGAAAGGTCTCCCACGGTACATCATTTGCCGTGACCACCCCATTTACCAGGCTGAACGCTGGCAAACAAAACCCAAACCACAAATTTGTGGTTCTGCAATTGATATCGATTCTGTCAATAAACTATAGGAAACAGAAACGGCAAATGACGATCGAATCAACGGGAAAGCACCATGAATCGGATACTGTACCTAGTTTGTTACGACATCTCGGATCCTAAACGCATCCCCAAAGCACTGAAACTAGTCAAGGAATTTGCCATCAGTGGGCAAAAGTCCTTTTATGAATGCCTGCTTTCCGCCAGAGAGCGTGCCATGCTCGAAACATCACTTTCCAACCTCATTGACGAATCTGTTGACCGTGTTCATTTTTTTCAACTTGATCCCCGTCAAAAACCGCAGTTTTTCGGCAAAGCATTCCGTCAATCAACTGTTCCATTCATGATTATCTAGGAGAAAAAGGAAAGCATGGGTAGCTTATACATCGATCGGAAAAACGTGGAACTCAAGCTGGATGGCAAGGCCATGGCTTTCTACGAGAACGATACGCGGTGCGGTACCATTCCACTTGCACCTATCGAACGGATTTTCATGAGAGGAGACATTACAGTACATACCAACCTGCTTGGACAGATTGGTGAAAATGGCACGGGTGTTGTCATTTTGTCTGGACGGCAGGGCAAAGTCAGCCTGTTGCTTTCAAAACCGCACAACGATGCGGCCAGGCGTGTTACCCAATATCATCTCTCGACCGATAACGCTTTCTGTTCCGATTTTTCCCGATGCATCGTGGAATCCAAAATCAACAGCCAGATTGCCCTGCTGGAAGAATTCCGCGAGAAAAGGCTGTTTGCCCGTTACGAGCTCACCCAATATATCTCAAGAATCAGGGAAACCCTGCAGCATCTGGACAAGCAGGCAAATATTCCCGCAATACGCGGGCTTGAAGGTAGCGCTGCCGCACAATATTTTGCGGGACTTGCCACCATTCTTCCCCAAAGCCTACATTTTTCAGGACGGAACCGCCAGCCTCCCCGGGATCCTTTCAACGTTGTCCTTTCGCTGGGATATACGCTTTTGCATGCGGAAATTGTTTTGGCACTTTACGGCGCCGGACTTGATCCTTATGTCGGCTTTTACCATGCATTGGATTTTGGCAGGGAATCGCTTGCCTGTGATCTCGTTGAAGCTTTCAGGACAGATGTCGACCGTTTTGGCCTGAAACTATTCAACACGAAAGTCCTTAGGGCGGAAGACTTTTCCAAAGCTGGAGATGCCTGCATCATGGGGAAAAGCGGACGGGCATCTTTCTACAAGAACTATGAACCTTTCATCGAAAATATCCGCCGGAAAATCACGGAAAACATCAGTGATATCTGCGACGTCATCCGTCAGAAAACAGATGTCATTTTCCCGCAGACCCGTCAGAAACAGATGCCATTCTGAACACAAATCCGAAAAATAACCTCTCATTCAGTCAATGGGGAATCCTGCATGAACCAATACTTAATCGGCTATGACATCTCAGATCCGAAACGCCTCTGCCGTATTCACCGTGTCATGAAAACCCATGCCACTCCCATTCAATACAGCATATTCCTGCTTGAAGGTAGCGAAAAAGACTTTCAGAAATGTCTTGATGAAATCGTTCCCCTGATAAATCCCAAAGAAGACGATCTGCGCTGTTATCCGTTACCCCGGGGAGGTCACCAGTTCCGCATCGGTCGTCCGGTATTGCCAGAGGGCATCGTCTGGACTGGCTTGCCCGCCACAGCCATCTGAAAAAATATATCGTCTGCTGAAACCACAAATTTGTGGTTTTCACATCATCAACCCCTCTCCCCTAAAATGACTTGGCAATGAAAGAACAGGAGCAACCACATGACAACATGGTTTATTTCCCGGCATCAGGGAGCTATTGACTGGGCAAAACGCAAAGGAATTTCTGTTGACCGTTGGGTAACACACCTGGATACTGAAAAAGTCCAGTCAGGAGACGTTGTCATCGGAACTTTACCTATCCATCTGGCAGAGAAAATCTGCCAG
>CAZWTQ010000085.1:0-5876 GCA_964636975.1 uncultured Oxalobacter sp.
TCCTGTGTTAATCAGGCAAATGACAGTCGTCGCCTGTCTGCAAGATAGCGTTCTATCTGCTGCCTGAAGCTATCCTGCCCTTCTGACAGTCCCCGTTTAACTTGCTCATAAGCGTCACCAGAACCGCCCTGAATATTGATGACAAGGGCAAAGGTAATGACGGTGCCACCTGTGCCACTACCAGTGATGTCTGCCAGACGGGACAACGGCATAACAGCTTCAGGTTCTCTCCCTTCTCCAATCATGGCAAGAGTTGGCGAATTAACCACCCCGCCAGATGCAAGCGCTGGGATACGAGGTATGTTGAATCCTACCGACTTCCCGCCGACACTAGGTACCCAATCAGGAATCTTGATGTTCCCAATGGAATTGATTGCGTCAATGAGGCGATTTATCATCCCGATGATGGAATTGATAGACCCTTTCACAGTTGCAACAAGTGCAGGCCAAGTTTTATCAAAATTGGCTTTCATCTCGGCAAGCTCTGCTTCGATGCTTTCCCAATTCTCATACAACAGAACACCGGCAGCAATAATCGCAACGATACCTGCAAGCACCCACATCATAGGGTTAGCAGCAAAAGCCGCCCATGCTGCAAGTGCTCCTGCTTTCACAGCAGCGAAAGTACCTGCGAGAGTCATGTTCGCAATCATCTGCTTCATCGTGATAAACCAGTTAGCCTCCTGAACGATTGTGTATTGCGCCATTAGCCATGTCAAACCTCCCAGTAACTGCACTTGCAGTTCCGACAACTGTAGTCCAGATCGAAGTTACGGTAACGAGTGCAGTTAATGCACCTACAGCAATAAGGATTGCTGAAGAAAGAATCGGCCATTCATTTGCGAAATCGCGCATCCATAGCACAACCTTTTTAAGTATCTCCGCAGCACTCGTTAATAACGGTAGCATCAATTCAAATGCCTCGAGTTTAAGGGCCTCTGACGCACTTTTCATGGCCTTAATGCGACCAGCAAGATTGTTCTGCTGTTCGGCCGCTACACGCGCAGCAGAACCCTGTTCCTTGAGCTGTTCAGTGTACGACTGAAGCGACCCATCAGCAGCTTTATCCATAAGCGCGAGCGCCGCTGAAGTTGCTTCTGTGCCGAATATTTTAGCTACTGCGGCAGCTTTATCAGCACTTCCCATTTTCGCGGTTTTTCCGCAATGTCCTTGAGTACATCAGGCATCTGACGCATATCACCGTTTGCGTCTTTAACTGCAACACCAAGCTGCTTAAGTGCTTCTGCGGTCATTGTTGGCTGTTTCGCAAGCCTGATGAACATTGAACGAAGTGCAGTGCCTGCCTGGTCTGCCTGAATCCCAGCATCACCAAGTTTACCGGCCATCGCAGCGACCGTTTCAATCGAAGCTCCTGTCCCTTTAGCAATAGGTGCAACGTATTTCATGGTCTGTCCAAGCATTTCAAGTGAGGTGTTGGACGTTGTAAAGGCATTGGTGAGAACATCCCCTACTCGAGCCATATCACCTGCTGCGAGTCCAAATCCTGTGAGGATATTTGACGAGATATCAGCGGCTCGACCCAAGTCGATTACACCTGCTGAGGCAAGCTGAAGCATACCCGGCATTGTCTTGACGATTTCGTTCGTCTTGAAGCCTGCCATGGCGAGGAACTGCATGCCTTCACCAGCTTATGATGCACTCCATTCAGTGCTTTCGCCAAGCCGTTTCGCTTCAGCGTTAAGTTTAGCCATGTCATCGGCATCAGCCCTTGCGATAGCACCAACTCGTGACATCTGTGCTTCGAACGCCTGACCAACCTGAACTACATCGCTGATAGCAGCCTGTGCATAAGACGAAATGGCCATTGCATAGCCACTGTTTTCCATCATTCTCGCCTTACCACTATCAGCTTTTTTATAACCGCTAGCCATACGCTGTGCGGAAGCCTGTTGAGCTTTCAGCACTGCTGTAGGGGTACTCGGCGAAACCCCTGAATTTGTATAGGATTCTGCCAGCTTCATGTTGGCTTTATCCAAAGCCGATTTTACCGTTATCGACTCTTTCGAAATTACACCAGCAAATTTCTTATATTCGGTCTCCAATTTCTCAATGGCTTCCCTCTGCTTGAGAATACCCTGAATATTAATTGCTTTGCGATTGGACTCTGTAGCCTTAACTGCACAGTTCCCCATTGCTTTCCCTGCTTCACTAAATGCATTTTTGAAGCTGGCCGTAAGGTTTCCAGCGAGCATAAAAGCAATGCCATAATCTTTCATCGCCATAGTAGCACCCAGAAAAAGAAAAAAGCCCAGCAGTTTGCTGAGCTTATTGTGTTATGCGAGCCACGCACCATTCTCACTACCTGTTCATCATTTGCTTATCATTCCATGCACAACCTAATAATAAATCCTATGACAATTATCGCTGTAATTGCAAATATGGTAGCATTTACCTTCCTTGTTCTTTTAACCATCTCAGCATGAGGACATGTCGCACAGTCGTGCCAAAAACGACAACCGTTTTCGTTTATTCTTTCTATTACTACTATCTCCTTCTTTGTATTGTCTTCATCGCCATACCCAAATCGGTCAACTAAAGTTGAAGTCAGTAGTATTTCCTTCTTTGTATTGTCTCCATCGCCATACATGACAATCTTTTCTCCCCACCAGTGTTTTTCAAAAATTATATCAAAAACCCTGATAGATAAAAGTTCGACCGTCACTTCCTGCGTTTTCTGATTTTTCCGTTAAGTTCGCTAACGACTGTCCCCCATAAAGCGAGGTCGGCAATGGGAACGTCGAACCAGTCGAGTGCCCCATTGCCCGTTTCAGCTCTCGCCATGCTGACACATACTGTCATGATAAGCTTAACCGGGTCAGCCTCCCGCCTTAAGCCTAACCCATTAAAAAAGTACTCACCTGACTTGTGAGCTTGCTGTACTCTTTCGCTGGTAATTCTTGGAAAAACTCAATCGGCTGCTTGATCAATCGTGCAAGTAGATACACGCAAAAATCTGAATCCGCTGCCGGGAAGGGTGCAAAATTCCCTGCTGAAGTAAATTGCTTTTTTGCATCGGAAATATCACGTCCCTTGAGCGAATCAAGGTCAAATTCGATTGAGTCATAGGTCTTACCTTAGAACTCATAAGGTTTTTCAAATGTGTGCAACATGGTTTACTCCTTGTTATGCCAGTCCTAAATCTTGGCGAACGGATTTGAGCTGGTCGTTACCGCCGAAATTGGCAATGTAGTTGAACTTGTCGATTTCGACAACTTCTTCACCGCCGACATACAGCTTCAGGTAATAAACCTCGAATTCCTGTTCTGTGTCGGTTGGTGATCCTGGTTCAAAAGAACCCAAGGATACGCTCTTTGGCACAATACGCATGGTCGCACGTACCGGTGTGGTTTTGTAGGTACCATTGGAAGCATCATAAATCTGCTGTGACCCACGAACCTCAACGGCATGAGCTTTCTGCTCATTCAGCGTCATTGCAGCCTTTTCGATGGTTCGCCAACTGAAGGTAGTTGTCATAGAACTGAAATGCCCTATGACAGGTGTATCGACCTCCCCTGCTATACCTGCACCACTGACGGTTTCGGTCATAGCTTCGATGGATGGAAGCTCGACAGTTGCGACACCAAGAAGATCGTTACCATCGTTGTACACACGGAAGTTGATGAGACGTTCTGGGACGTTGTTTGCACCATTAGCCATTTGTCCGCTCCTTATTCAAACAAAATTGATAAATAGTTGATGTCGTATTCCAATTTGAAGTCAATTTCACGGTTTGGAGAAGGCGGGGTGACATACACGTAGAAAACCGCCTTACCATCCATCAGGTCGGTGGTCGGATTTTCGGATTCAATGAACTCGATACGACCACCAAGGATGTACTGTTTCGCAGACAACCCGTTCAGCCAGATGTTTGCAGAATCGACAATGGTGTCAATCTGACGGCTGTTCAGTGGTGCATCAACACGTTGCCAGAAAGTCTGAACAAAGGTGTTGCCGATCCATGAGAACATCCGGCGAATTGGAATAAAAGCGTCCTTCACATCGCTATTGCCAGGATAACATGCAGTGCGGTTACCCCACGCTTTCCAACCACCAATAAAGTTCAGTGCGGTGACTACGCCCTGGCTGTTCAGGTAAGCCCCTGTATCTGGAGACAGCCAGACTTCTTTGCCGTCTTCAAGAACCGCAGAAGTCATCTGGAAATTTTTATTGGATGGACTGACGTATGGCACATCATCATTATCAGCATCCACATACCCCATCAAACCTGCCAGCTGGGTGGACATATGAAATGCCATACCATTCAGTGCAACCATGGGCCAACAGACAATCTGCTTCGAATCAACGATATTGTTGTTCTTCCATTCTGCGACCCCGCTGTACTGAGAAACGCTGTCAGTTGGGCAGTCAACAACAGAAATCGCAGAAAAGTGTTCGTTGATGTTCTCCGCTTTCGCTGCCATGATAGCCGCTACTGTCGGATCAGAAGAAAAGCCCGGTGCAAGCAGGATTCCTGGAACAAGACGGAAGCGCGGGAAGCATTCGCCAACCAATTCCATGCCTATCTTGTTGCCAGAACCATCAACCCCACCGACGATGTCGGATGCAGTGACTGCAACCGGATCGAGTTTTTCCGCTTTAAAGGTCAATGTTATTCCTACCGGCACCTGAAATTCCTGCCCATCACCATCTTTATTCGATGTGATGACCAAGTATCCATTACTGTCGAAAGCAATGGTGTATTTGGTCTTTTCATAAGCGCCTGCTTCTTCATACGATGCGGGAAGCAAGGTAACGCTATCAAGCAGGATGCCCTGTTCTTCAATGGTTGCAGAACCGGTCTTTGCATCCAAAGAGACAGTCGTCGTGGATGCTACCTTTTTGTGCTTTTTGGGATCCAGCACATTGACGATGATGCATGGTCCGACACCGAATCGCGAAACCATGGATAAGCCTCATACAGCTCTGGCGCATCAAATGCATCAGGCAGTAGTTCTTCCAGATTCTCGTTTGGAATTTCGTGTCGCAACTTCCCATCCGGTATTTCATACCGCCACTTCCCGTCTGCCCCTCTCTCCCAGCCGGTCGCCAGCTTGACGGCCCTTGCATCCTTGCCCGCTTCCTCCATCTCACGGGCAACTGCCAAATTGTCAAGGCGTACACTCGCCTCCTGCGCACTGTCCAGTGCGGCAGCGCCTTCCTCACCGATGAACTGATACAGAATAGAAGGATTATCTGGATTAAACGTGCCGAGATTGCCTACAGCGGATTTAACCTGGTTCGGTTCGAAAACAACGTAGTCGGTAGCACTCCTCACATCATAATTGCCCCTACCATGCTCCCCTTCATCATAAACATTCTTAATGATTACACCATCATAGTTTCCTCTCGCAGCGGCCTCGTCGACGATATCATCAGTTGTTTTGGACTCCCCATAAATTTCTGTATCATATACATAGACATTTTCATATCCCTTTTCCTTCTCCGCTTTTATCCAATTATTGGCTTCATCCTCTGAATCAAATTCTCTTTCCTCGCCTGTATCATCATTTCGAACAAAAAATGCCTCGGTAACCGCTGCTTCAGTCCATGACCTATATTCAGCATCGTGAACGTAAGGATTGCGGATATCCAGAAAAACCGGATAGATGCCTGATTCTTTATAAGTGAATGGGTTCACCCCGTGACCAGAAACTTTCAAATCAGGAACCTCGCTAGCTCCTCTACTCTTATCATATACTTCGATATTCCTTTCATCTGCTGAATATGTCTTTGCGACTCCCCTTGCATCCGTAAAATAGGAGAACCCGTGAAAAACATCAAAGCCTACCCGATCCGTCCCGTGATACACCACCTGCGGTTCGCCGTTCTCATCGACAACTGATGAAACATCGTTG
>CAZWTQ010000086.1:0-5761 GCA_964636975.1 uncultured Oxalobacter sp.
TACCCCGCGCATGGCTTCCATCGAGCCTGATGGCTTTTAACACATGGGAAATGCCGGTATTCTGGCCATCGCAGGCAGAACCGGTGGAAATGGCGATACCCTTTAAATCCATCCTGTGCAAAATGGCCTCTCCATCCTGCCCTGCAAATGACAGGCTGATTAAACCCGGCAGGGTATTTTCCCCGCCATTTCGGACAAACCGGATACCACGCTCCTTCAGTCCATCTAAAAGCATCCGTTCCATTGCGGTAATGTGCGCCACCCTTTCCGCCATCTGGTCACAGGCCTTCTTCAGCGCGCAGGCCATACCGACAATGCCCGGCACATTCTGCGTTCCAGCCCGCAATCCAGATTCCTGGCTACCGCCGTCCATGAATGGAGAAATGGGCGTTCCCCGTTTGACGTATAAAAAACCGACCCCCTTAGGTCCGTGGAATTTGTGCGCGGAGGCAGAGAGCAAATCAACACCCAGTTCAGCCACATCCAGCGGAATATGTCCGACCGCCTGGACAGCGTCCGTATGGCAAATCACGCCATGTGTTCTGCAGACTTCCGCAATCTGTCTAACTGGCTGTACCGTCCCAATTTCGTTATTGGCGGCCATCACGGAAACAAGCGTTGTATCCCCTGTCATCAACCCCTTTACCGTATCGGGACTGATACGGCCATCACGGTCTGGCCGTGCGAACGATACCCGGCAACCACGCCTTGAATAACTGGCACACGCATTCAATATGGCATGGTGTTCCACTTCCGACGTGATGACAGCGCCAAAGTGACTGGCGCCCTGAATGGCCCAGTTATCGCTTTCAGTCCCTCCTGAAGTGAAATACACCTCATCCTCACCGGCGCCAATGCACGCCGCCACCGTATCCCGCGCGTCGGCAAGGGCCTTTCTCGTGGCACGTGAAAAAGCATATGGCTGGGACGGATTCCCGTATATATCCATCATATACGGCCTCATCGCTTCAAACGCATCTGCATCAAGCCCTGTTGTCGCGGCGTTGTCAGCGTATATGAACCTTTTTTTCACGTCAGCCACCCTGTCAGTCACTCCATTCACCGGAAAAGCTTGCAGCCCTCTTCCCTGAATTCCTCTATCTTGTCCAGCAAATCCTGGACAGTGCATCCCAGATAATCGGCAAGACAGTCCAGACAGTAGAAATTCCGTATTTTTTCGCCAAGCAGCTTCTTGTTGATGCCAACGGCATTCCTGCCAAGACGGCTCTTGCCGCAGATAACACAGTCAGTCATCGTGAGATAGCTCCCTGATGCCATAGGTGGGAACATCCTTTCCCCTGAACTCAGCATCTAAAATGCCCATCTGCCTCTTGATGATTTGCCGCATCCTGCACGCAGGCCTTAAGCAGTAACGGTCAAGCTCTCTCGCATCAACATCCGCCGCGGTGAGGACATTCGGAAACAGCAATTTCAGATACCCCGTGGCGATTCTCTTGACCGCCTCCGTATCCCGTGTATCCGCCTTTTCGGGAACCTCAACAAGCCCGTCAACAATCGCCCTGTAGCTGGCGTCATCACGCAGCAGATGGAGAATCGAACAGAAATATTCGGAGTTCAGCGCCCAGCCCGACACCTTCAAGTCATCGTTCATGCGGGGAATATCCCATCCCTTGATAAACCCATGAATACGGTCAACAAGCGCGCTTTCCTGAAACAGCGATGGCAGCTCGGTAAACATGTTGCTGTATTCATTCATGTTTTCCTGTGCGATATTCCCAAGGAAAACGACGCCGGCGTCAGACTTGCCCTCATAGCCCCCGATATTGAACGTCCCTTTTTCCATATAGCCCTGCATGACGGAACGCATCTCGTTGACGTCATTAAACGTCACCAGCTTGACCTCATCAATGGCGACAAAGTCGTTGCCGCAGATAAACCCCGGCATTCTCCTGCCGACATCATAAAACATCTTTGCCCGGGTAATCCTGCCCCCGTCAGCAAGCATGCTGTACTTGCTGACATTGCCAAACACATAGGACTTTCCCGTTCCTTTTGGCGCAAGCTCAAGTAAATTGACGCGCTTTTCGACAAACGGCAGCAGCCGTGTGAGCATCGCCAGTTTCTCTTCCTCATTGGCATAGCCTGCCGCATTGTAGTCGATGGCTCCCAGCAGCACGTCAATCCACTCGGATACCGTAAATTCAGCCCTTGCCTCCTTGTAATAGTCCAAATCCACCGCATACGGACGGAAGCTGACAAAGTCTGTCATTTTAATCTTGCCGGGAGCTTTGGGACTTGCGGAGTCACCCGGAATCCTGTAACCCAGCTCGACAACCCCCCATGTTTCCTGCCCGTTGACCAGATCAGACTTATGCTCTTCCCACACATCCGGCTCAATAAGCGTCTCTTTTGAGGTCAGTCCGAAATCAGGCAGGGAAAAAGAAATCCCCCCTGTCCGGATATCAATATCCACCGTAACCCTCGTCAGAATATTGACACGCTCGTTTTCATACACCAAGCGGTTTTTGATGCTAATCCATTCTTCCCTGCGGGGAAGATACGTCTTGACAAAATTGGCGACCTCCTCGGCGTCAATCCGCCCGTCATCATCACTGAACTTTTTCAGAAGCCAGTCACGCAAAAAGGAAGGCAGGCTTAAAGACGAAAAGAAATTGCTACTTTTCAAATCCTTGAAAACCACCATTTCGCTGAAACATTTACGAAGCTTCTTTTCCATGCTGCCGCCTCCTTATACCTCCTTATAAAATACCCTTGCCGATGCTGCTCATCCCCATGCTTTTCACCTTGACAGGCAAATTCTCCGCAATTGGGTTTCCGTCGGCATAAACGCTGGCAAGATACGTCTTCGTCCGGTTTTTGATATCTGCCAGCTCAACACGGAAATAATGGGGATCATCCATAGCCTGTGCCACATACCTTTTCCCGTCAATCTCAAGGGAGACATCTGACACTTTCCCTGAAACGTATATTTTTACCACCGCCACCTTTTTGTAGCTGACATCAATCTCGGGTGTATCGGGTACTACGATGCCGTAATCAGCCAGCGTTTTATCCTCACGGAAAAGATAAACCTCCATTTTTTCGGGATGACGTGTAATTTCAATAACAGGAACCACAACTTCCTCCAGCGTCGCCCCGCCATGCACCTCAACAGCCGCCTTTCTGCCCCCTTTGAACCGGTCATAATTTGCCAGCGCCCAAAAATCACCGGCATCTGTCGCAAAAGGCGGCTGCTTATCAACCTCGCTCTTTAGGCAGCAACGCCCGGAATGCTCTCCTTTTTCCGCCATCTTCCAGACATTTTCGGTTTCGTGGATAACAGCTAACCGGCTTGCCCCATGATCCGCTATCAAGACTGCTTTTTGGATAGTTCCTGAGACAAGATCTTTTCTGGCGTCTGACAAAACACCTTTTATGATCTCAAGCTCCCTGATCAGATGAACCGGCAGTTTCGTCTTCTGGTAATCACAGTTTTCTTTTCCATGATGCTTGATCTCATCGATACCCTTGACAGAAACCGTCTGGCACTCACCCGTTTTGTCTTCGAAATCGTCCAGAAACTCCTTGTTGCACGAAGTAATCGAGGGCAGCTCACACCGGCAGACACTCACCTTTGTCCAAAGCCCGGCATCCTTACACTGGCTGCGGATGAAACTGAGAAACTCAACCCCCATCGCATCCGTGAAATATAGCTTGGCTCCCGTCTTGTCGATACTGCCCACAACAGAGGCCCGTGACGGGAGAATCGCATTATAGTCACGTTTTTCCGCCTGCTCGGTAACAGTCTTCTTAAATTCCGGCAAAATCCGGTTAATCACCTTTTGATACTTATAATCATCAAAGTAACCGTTTAGCAGCTCTTTTCCCTTGCCGAAATCATAGAAGGACAGATAGGCCGCAAGATCCGGATAAACCGTTTTCAAGATATCCCCAAGCTTTTGCCGTCCATACCCTTTGCCATACCTGTCAAGCATGTCAAGGATCATTTCCTTCTCTTCTTGCGTGTTATCCGTCAGATAATAAATTGCCTTATCTTCCTTGCCGGCAACCACCTTGCAGAAATCTTCCGCATCAGCATTTTTATTAGCTGAGCCATTTAACTGGCTTAACTGCCTTAAAACCTTTTTCCGCTCTTCATAGTACCCGGCAAAGTCCTTGTCACTTGGGGCGACAGACAGAATGCTCCTGTAAAGACCCTTGACAAATGCCGTATCATCATCTCCGGCGTCATCCAGCGCTTTTTCGATATACCGGTTATTCGGGCACCCAAACATTTTCAGGCCGATAAAATACAGCCACCTTTTTTCTGGCTTGAACGAGGCATAGTCATGAATGGCATAACCCAGCTTTTTTCTGTCACCAAAACACGCATCAATGACCTCTGCCCAGCTGTTTTTCTTGTTGCTGAAAAACTGTTCAAGAGCATACAGCCATTGGGCATCTGTCCCGCAGGAAGCGGGAATGCCGAAAGTCTTACTGTCAATACCGCAAAGCACCTCATAAGCGTCGTTAAAGTCTGAGATACTCACTAGCGAGACCGGATACGATGACTTCGTCTTTCGTGTATAAACAGTCACCTCCCCTGCATTAATCCCCTCGCCTTCCTCCTCAATCCTGACCAGATTTTCAATGCCATCCAGTGAAACCGTATCTGGCTTTTGTGCCTGCCTGAAATTTTCTGACGCAAACACAAGGGACGGATAACGTTCCTCTCCTCCTTCCCTGCCCTCAACCACGACAACACGCATCGCTAATCTGGGATTTCCACCCTCTAAAATGTGCTTTAAAAACCTTTTGCATTGATATGTAACAACGACAACATGCCCCTTAATGGACAATGTCAGAATCGTCTCAAGATGTTCCTCAAGAAACGTCTTTCCCTTTAGCTTCAGGAAAACACTGAACCCTGTAACAAAGACAGTTCCCTCTTTTTCCTTGAGTTCCCAGTAAAGATCCCCCAGTTTCGGGTCGGCATCTGGGTTGCAGTATCTAGTTGCGGAACGGAATGTGACACCCTGATCAAATTTGTAACGTCCCATGATTTTCTGGAGGTCTTCCGTATTTTGGACATCAACAATCAAGGGCTCCGCATACTCTTTCTCGAGGTAACGGTTTATTTTGTCGAAAACATCCTCCAAAGACCCTGAAAACATGGTAACTCTCCCTAACTGCCATTAACTTGCCATTAATTACCATTAATTGCCCTTAACTTGTTCCTGATGTGTCCTTGAGAATTTCAATGCCAACCTTCATGTTGTCCTTAATCAGCCCCTTCAGATAGCGCTTGACATCAGCCGTATCCATGCCATCATTCTTGTCCAGTGTGCGATCGCACCATAGACTCGAATATTCAGCCTCTGCCCACTGCCCGAGTTTCTTTTCCACTTTAGGCAACTCAAACCACCAGTCATACGGCCTGATATCGCCCATGCAGTCTTTAAGATATCTTTTCACCTCTTTAACGTCTGGAAGTACGACAGACAAATTCTTGACAACCGTTTCCACAAACAGGCGATCCAGCTCTTTCTCCTCCTTTAGCGTCGCAAAAAACGTTGCGGACTCGATATACCTGACAGCCTTTCCTATCAAATGCTCGTCCTGGTTCGAACCACCGTTATTAATCGCATTAAACGCATCACGTGCATCGCTTTGCTCAGTATCAGGCACAACACAGAGAATCGGCATCAGGTGATTTCCTGACCATTCTTCTGGAGAGTCGGTATCTGTTTTTTCCTTCCACAGATTTTTCAGCCTTATAACAGCCAACCCATCGAGATAT
>CAZWTQ010000087.1:0-5622 GCA_964636975.1 uncultured Oxalobacter sp.
TGAAGCCCAGGCAGTCATCGAAAACGACAAATCTGTATTCGGCGAAAAGGAACGCGACATGGTGTCAGGCGTCCTGACACTGGGAGAGAGGACTATCCGTTCCATCATGACTCCACGCAATGATATTGTCTGGGTGGATATGGCAGAAAAAGCGGAATCCCTTCAGGAACAGCTCCGAAAGATTCCCCACAGTTATTACCCTGTCTGTGAAGAAAGACTGGACAATTTCAAGGGCATCGCAAAAGCCAGGGATCTTACAGATGACCTGTATCTTCACGGAAAAATTCAATCAGGCAGTATCCATGATGCTGTTGTAATTCCTGAGTCTGTCGGCGTCCTCCAGGCAATTGATCTTTTCAAATCTGAACGCGGACAAATAGGATTGGTGGTTGATGAATACGGTTCTATTGAAGGATTGGTCACTCCCATCGATGTGCTTGAAGCTATTGCCGGCGAATTTCCGGATGAAAATGAGTCTCTGGAAGTCAAAGAAATCAGTGACGGCGTCTGGGAAATCGATGGATCAACAGACCTTTACAGCGTTGAACATACTTTGGAAACTCATGGTTTGGTAGAGGATGACCAGGAATATTCAACGCTGAATGGTCTGATTTTGGAACGTTTGGGAACGGTTCCTGTTGTAGGACAGTTTTTTGAATATAATGGATTTCATTTTGAAGTGGTTCGAATGGATGACCAGCGTATCGAAACGGTCAAAATCACACGGATTGACCCATCGCATATCTGATGTGTAAATCCATCCCAATTTGACTGTCTTTTTCGTCTTTCACCAGATTACGCTCTTTCCCTTTCATGGAATTTTCGATATATTCTTTTTTTGCCTGAAAACTATCATCAATTTCAGAGATGACAAGGATTTATGTATGCTCCTAGTCATCATGGGATCCGACAATGGACATTCTCCAAGCAATCATTCAGCAACTGCATGCTATCGTCAGCGGCCCCATACTGCTCCCATTGTTGGCAGGCACAGGGCTTTTCCTCTCTGTTGGATACCGTTTTATCATGCAACGCAACATTTTCCATGCTTTCAGGATGTTGTTGCACGGCCGAAAAGAAAGTGGCAAGGCGGGCGATCTTTCCCCTTTTAATGCTTTGATGACATCCATGTCAGCTGCAGTCGGAACCGGTAATATCGCTGGAGTTGCCACCGCAATCTATCTTGGAGGACCCGGCGCTCTTTTTTGGATGTGGGTTGTCGCTATCATCGGCATGGCAACCAGTTATTCTGAAGCGGCACTGGCAGTTTTGTTCCGTGAAAAAGATCCTAACGGTAACTATATCGGTGGACCGATGTTTTATATTCGGAAAGGGCTGGGAGAACGCTGGAAATGGCTAGCTTTCCTATTTGCCCTTTTCGGGATGCTTGCCGGCACTGGTATCGGAAATACTGTCCAATCCAATTCCATTGGGCAGGCACTGGAACATACTTTTCAGATTAATCCAATAATTTCAGGCATCATGGTCATGATTGTTGTGGGACTGGTTTTGATCGGTGGCATCAAACGTATCGGCGAATTTGCAGGACGCATGGTTCCATTTATGGCAACTGCCTATTTCCTAGCAGGAATTCTCATCCTTATTATCAACATTGTCGAAATTCCCTCAGCACTCGGACTGATTATTAAAAGTGCATTCACTTCGCAGTCAGCAACTGGTGGATTTCTTGGAGCAACTGTTTGGAGTGCCATTCGTTTTGGAATTGCCCGTGGCATTTTCTCGAATGAAGCCGGCATGGGCAGCTCACCGATTGCCCACGCAACGGCTCAGACTGACAGCCCTCAACAACAGGGGGTGATTGCCATGTTGGGGGTTTTCTTGGACACTATCGTCATCTGTTCCATCACCGGACTGGTAATTATTATCACCGGAGCATGGAAAAGTGGCCTTAATGGTGCCGCCATGTCGGTAACTGCTTTTGAAAGTACCCTGCCTGGCTTCGGTCAATATATCGTCAGTATTGGTCTTGTACTTTTCGCACTGACCACCATTATCGGCTGGAGTCTTTACAGCGAGAAATGCACCCAGTACCTGTTCGGCGTCAAATCCATTAAATGGTTCCGCATCATTTGGGTTTTAATTGTGCCTTTCGGCACATTTCCATTTGTCAATCTTGAAGCACTATGGTCGCTGGCTGACCTGTTGACCGCACTGATGTCAATTCCCATACTGATTGCCTTACTGCTACTTTCTCCTGTTCTGTTCCTGATTACCCATGAATACTGGGCGAAAAAAGAAGCTGACGAAAAATAACAATACAACGATTTCGCAAGCTCAAGTTGTGCCTTGATTTGCCCATTTTTATCCATGCCATAATCCGATTATTGTCTATAATGGTCTTTTGGCGTAGAGCTTGAAAAAGCCGCTTTTTGGCACGTTATTTTTGGCTATGCTGCCAATCTTGTATCGTTGCGCTTTTCTTTTTTCTACTTAATCCGCTCAAGATATGGATCATCTTGCATCATATAGTTTCTGATATAGTCGGCGATACCCTCTTCCAAGGTATGGAACTGAATATCACAGCCAACTTCCTTTTTCCAGTTCATCACCGCTTCCGTGAAATATTGATACTTGCCCCTCAATGAAGCCGGCATCTCAAAGTACTCGATATTGACTGGCAATGACATCGCAGCATAAACTGCATTTGCCAGATCGTTCCAGGAACGCGCATTACCAGATCCGATATTCAGGATGCCATTAACATCAGGATGCTGAAGTAGCCACCAAAGCACATCAACGCAGTCCTTGACATAAACAAAATCACGAAGGGATTCACCGTCTCCATAATCAGGATGGTCTGACTTGAACAGCCTAATTGGCAGACCGTTCCGAATATCAGCAAAGACTTTGCAGATGACGCTTCGCATATCGCCTTTATGATATTCATTTGGACCATAAACGTTGAAAAACTTAACACTAGCAATACTATTAATTCGTTTTTCCCGAATAGCCCACAAGTCAAATAGCTGTTTGGACCAGCCATAGGCGTTCAACGGTTTCAACTTCAGCGCTGTTTCGATGCTGTCAGAAAACCCATGTTCGCCCGCACCATAAGTGGCTGCGCTACTAGCGTTGATAAAACGGATATCTTTTGCCATGGCAAGCCTGCAAAGCATTTTGCTGTAATTGACATTGTTCCCCATCAGGAAATCAACATCCCTTTCGGTGGTGGAAGAGCAGGCTCCCAGATGGATGATGCCGTCAACTTGTGCAGGGAACCGATCTTCTTCCATCATTTTCTGGAAGACATCGCGATGAAGATATTCCGTAAACTGCCGGTTGACCAGATTTTTCCATTTTTCCGTAGATGCCAGGTTGTCTACGACAAGGATGTCATCAATCCCCATCTGATTCAGTTTCCAGATCATAGCACTACCAATGAATCCGGCTCCGCCTGTTACAATATACATTTAATCATCTCCTGAAAGCTGTTTTTGTACGTGCGATTCAATTAAGCAGTTATTTTACATTTTTCATCTAGAGGTTCCTATCAAGGTTCTTATTAGATCGACAGGAATGTTCTGAAACACATTCCACAGGAAACGGGACGCAAAGCGTGGAATTTTTCCACAGGCATGGCAACCGGAAAAGATTTCTTTCATGAAAACGGTGCCAGTTTCATGGGAATTATGATGACAGCAAGTTCTTTAATCTGCCGAAAGATAATAGGATACAATCTATATGCTGGATTTAGGGCTAAAATACTATCTGATTTTCGATAAAAGGGGCTTTCATCGATGGATTGGCATTATATTCAACCTGTTGATATTCATTTCGGTAATGGAATGTTGTCCTGCCTTGCCGAACAGATTCAGAAAATTGGAGGTAAGCGTGGCATTCTGGTTACATCCTCCTCTTTTATTGAAAATGGGCTTGCCCAACGTTTAATGGAAGAAAATCCTGAAACCATCTGTGCCATTTACAGCGGAGTCTCTCCTAATACGGACATCAGCGAATGCGATGCCTGTTCAGCCATAATTCATCAGGAGCGATGCGATTTTGTGATTGCTTTGGGTGGCGGTAGCGTTATCGACTGCGCAAAAGCATCTGCAGCCTTCTGCCTCGATACCTTGCCGACAAGTGTCTACTTTGAGGGTAAAGCCGCACTGCCTGCCAAGAAATTGCCATTGATTGCTATTCCAACCACTGCTGGGACAGGAAGCGAAGTCACTCGTGTTACCGTTCTGATGGATCATACCCGAGGTGTCAAGGCACCGTTGAAAGCCCCTGTTTTCTATCCAACCATTGCGATTATCGATCCTGAACTGACTTATACTCTACCCAAATACATCACTGCCTGCACCGGCATGGATGCGCTTTGTCACGCAATTGAAGCTTATTGGAATACCAGTCATCACCCTATTTCAGATGCTTTCGCATTTCATGCCGCCAACCTGGCTGTCAGATATCTTGAACAAGCCTGCTTTGAACCTGATTCTGCTATTGCCCGTGAAAAAATGGCAGAAGCATCACTGACGGCAGGACTGGCATTTACCCTGACAGGAACGACTTCCGTTCATGCCTGTTCCTATCCATTAGGCGCCATGCTGGATATGCCACATGGTGAGGCTTGTGGACTCACTATTGATCGTTTTATGAGGATCAACGCCAAGTCTGATCATGATGGTCGGTTGAAACGCCTTTCCCGGGCTATGGGTTACAGTGATGTTGAATCAGTAGCAGACGCTATTACTGAATTGAAATTCCGTATCGGTTTAAAGAATGACTTGATCCATTTCAATCTGACAGACGGGCAGATTGAACAATTGGTGAAAGGTAGTCAGCACCCAAACCTGAAAAACAATCCTGTCCCGATTACAGAAGATATTCTCAGAAGCGTCTATCGCAGTATGGTAATTTGAATAGGCAGTTAGACTTCCCTTTGATTCTCTTCAAAGCAGGCTTCTGGTTTCCTGTGCCTTACAGACCATGTAATCCTGTCTGCTTATCCTTGTGTCGCTGCCGGGGATGCTGGTTTTTCCCCTTTGTTTTTTCCCATCCGGTTTTTAGCCAGGATAATCACCAAGACAGATGCCATGATAAGCATGATGCCGAACATGATTTGAAGAGTAAATTTTTCTCCAAACATCAAAACACCAATCATAACTGCGCTAACCGGCTCCAAAGCTCCCATGATAGCAGTCGGAGTAGAACCGATATCGCGAATGGCAACTGCCATCATCACTAATGCCAGCACAGTTGGCACAAATGCCGTGAACAACGCATACCCCCACATGACGGGGGTCGTCAACCACTGTATCTGCTGGTTTTCTCCCGTCAAAGAGTAGACATAAACCATGAAAATGGAAATAACAGAGACATAAAAAGTCATTTTCATCGCAGGAATATTCAGTTTTGTACGGTTGATAACGATAATATAGAGAGCATTGAAGAAAGCTGCCAACATCACAAGCAGAACACCAATGGTGTTCAGAGTACCGCCATCGCCATGGTACAACAGTGCAATTCCGCCAAGAGACAGCAGGATGGATCCGCAAGTGAGCAAGGTGATTTTTTCACGGAAACAGACTGCCATGATAACGGCAACCATTACCGGATAAACAAAAATCAGGGTTGAGGCAACGCCGGCATCAATATAAT
>CAZWTQ010000088.1:0-5584 GCA_964636975.1 uncultured Oxalobacter sp.
CAAGGAAGTTTCGCAAGTCTTGTTCACGGGTATCGGGAGCCAGTTTGGCGAGATGCCATAATGGTGACTCGTCATCACGAAGAGTCTCTATCTGGTGTTGTGCAAAATAACCGATTTTCAGTCCCTTGCCGGTCGTGAAAGTCCCTGCCAGAGGCTTCAGCTCTCCGGCAACAGTTCGGATGAATGTAGATTTGCCCGCGCCATTCACGCCAAGAATGCCAATACGTTCGCCGGTTTGCAGTGCAAAGCGTGCTATGGACAGGATTGGATGTCTGTCAGTGGTATTTCCCCATGAATCCGTATCGGTATAACCTACCGTGACATTTTCCATGACCAGCAGAGGATTGGGAGAAGATTCTGGTTCCAGAAAATCAAACGAGAATTCAGCCGTGGCACGGAGTGGCACCAGTTTTTCCATTTTTTCAAGCATTTTCAGGCGACTTTGTGCCTGCCGTGCTTTGGTGGCTTTATAGCGGAAACGATTGATATAGGCCTCAAGATGGGCTCGCCGTTTTGCCTGCTTTTCAATTATCGCTTGCATCAAGGTAACCTGTTCTGCACGCTGGGATTCAAAGGCAGAATAATTGCCGGTATAACGTTTCAGTTTCAGGGCATCAATATGCAGGATGACATCGACAACGCCATCCAGAAAATCACGGTCATGTGAAATGACGATAAGCGTTCCGGGATAGTGTTTCAACCAGTCTTCCAGCCAGATAATGGCGTCCAAATCAAGATGGTTGGTCGGTTCATCAAGCAATAGCAGATCAGACGGGGATATCAATGCCTGTGCCAGATTGAGCCGCATCCGCCAGCCACCTGAAAAATCGGCAACAGGACGTTGCATGTCTTTCATGGAGAATCCCAGTCCCAGTAGTAGCTGTTCCGCACGGGAGCGGATGGTATAGGCACCGGCGTCTGCCAGGGCAGTATGCAACTCTGCTATCCGGACACCCGAATGGGTATCCTGTGGTCTGGATTCCAAATCTGCCAGTTCAGATTCAAGATGGCGCAAGCGGGAATTGCCATCAATGGTATAGTCCATGGCAGTTCGTTGCAGGGTAGGGGTTTCCTGTGCAACATGGGAAATCCGCCAGGAGTCTGGAAAATCCACGTCGCCGGTATCAGGATGCAACTCTCCCTGAAGCAGGGCAAACAGGGTAGATTTGCCTGCACCATTTGAACCAACCAGACCGACTTTTTCTCCGGGATTCAGTATGGCATCCGTCTGTTCAAAGAGAATTTTGGTTCCCCGCATCAGGGAAAGGCGGGAGAAACGAATCATGCCTGGTCAAGCTCCTTTAATTGCTTGGCAGTCAACAGGAATATGCGGTCATCTCCACCAGATGTTGTTAGCCAGGTCAATTCAAGTTCCGGAAATGCTGCGATGGCATGTTTTGCCTCGTTGCCGATTTCAACAATCAGCAGACCATCATCAGTGAGACGTTTACCGGCTGTTTTGACGATACGCCTGACAATGTCCATTCCATCAAAACCACCGGCAAGAGCCATGGATGGTTCTGCCTTGTATTCCAGCGGAAGCCTGTCCATGGAGTTCTGGTTGACATAGGGTGGGTTGGTAACGATCAGCTGATACTGTTTTTCAGGAATACCGTCATAAAGGTCGGCATGATACAGCTTGATACGTTCTTCCATACGGTAATTACTGATGTTGGTCTGGGCAATTGCCAAGGCGGCTGGAGACAGTTCAACCGCATCGACATGGGCGTTTGGAAACTGATCTGCCATCATAATGGCAAGACAGCCAGAGCCGGTACAGAGTTCGAGAATGTCAACAATGTGGTCAGGTTCATGAATCCAGGGTATAAACTGGTCAACAATCAACTCTGCAATAAAGGAACGTGGAACGATGACACCACGGTCAATATAGAAAGAATATCCCTGCAACCAGGCTTCATGGGTCAAATAAGCGGCAGGTATGCGTTCTGTAACACGCCTTTCGATGATATCCATAACGTCCCTGATTTCATTAGGAAGTAGCCTGGCATCGAGAAATGGTTCCAGACGGTCAAGTGGAAGTGAGAGTGTATGCAGAATCAGATAGACCGCTTCATCATAAGCATTGTCGGAACCGTGCCCAAAGAACAGTTTTTCCCGTTTGAACTGGGAAACGGCATACCGTAATAGATCCCTGATGGTCAGAAAGGGCAGAATTCCGGAGGTAGCCTTCGATGGCAGCGAAGTCATGGCGTCAGCCTTTGAACAGCGACAGACCTGGAACAAGTCAGGTCTGCATATCCATAAAAGTTGGATTTTACCGTATTTCCCTTGGTTTATTGACCAGGAAAAGGTTTTCCAATGTCCGCATGTAAATTTCTGTCAACGGTTCTATATCTGCTACCAAAATATTTTCATCAACCCTGTGGATGGTTTTATTGATAGGACCGAATTCGACGACTTGTGGACATATTCTGGCGATAAAGCGACCATCCGAAGTGCCTCCTGTTGTTGAAAGTTCTGGCACAATCCGTGTAACGGAAGTAATGGCGTCTGTCAGTGCGTCGGTCAGGCTACCGCGAGGAGTCAGGAATGGTTCACCAGATAACCTCCAGTTAATCGCATAGTCCAGCTTATGACTGTCAAGGATTTCATGAACACGTTTTTTCAGTCCTTCCGCGGTGCGGGCGGTACTGAACCGAAAATTGAAGTCCACTTTCATTTCTCCGGGGATAATATTATTTGCGCCGGTTCCTGCATGGATATTCGACATTTGCCAGGATGTCGGTTCATAGTATTCATTGCCGGTATCCCAGGTTTCTGCCGAAAGGTCTGCCAATGCTTGCATGGCCTTGTTGATGGGGTTGGATGCCCGTGCGGGATAGGCGATATGTCCCTGTTTGCCAAAAACAGTCAGGTATCCCAGTAGGGAACCTCTGCGACCATTTTTGATAGTATCGCCCAATATTTCAATGGAACTGGGCTCTCCGACGATACACCATACTGGCAGGATGTTCCGTTCTTCTAGGATACGGACTACTACTTTGGTACCATCAATACCGATATCTTCTTCATCACTGGTGATGATGAATCCAATCGAGCCCCTGTAATCAGGATATGTCCTGATGAAATTTCGGGCTGCCATCACCATGGCCGCAACAGAAGTTTTCATGTCTGCCGCTCCCCGTCCATACAGTCGCCCGTCACGGACAACTGGAGTAAAAGGATCAGATGTCCATTGCCCAACTGGATCCGGAGGAACAACATCAATGTGCCCTGCAAAAACCAGTAAGTGGGGGTCAGAACCATGGCGTGCCCAGAGATTGGTAACTCCATTGGAAATGATGGTCTCACAGGTAAATCCCAATGGTGCCAGTAATTCGGCAATTCGGGGTATGCATCCTTTATCGGCCGGAGAAACGGATGCCCGGCTGATCAGATCGCAGGCAAGGTCAAAAGTGGTTGAATCCAAGGTTTTGTTCATCGGTCAGTTATCTCTCAATAGATCATTCAGGGAAGTCTTTGCCCGCGTTTCAGCTGATACCCGTTTCACGATAACAGCGCAGTTCAGATTGTATTTGCCATCTGGTGAGGGCAGACTGCCTGGTACTACAACAGATCCTGCAGGTACGCGTCCATACAGGATCTGATCATTTTCACGATCATAAATACGGGTAGACTGGCTGATAAAAACTCCCATCGCGATGACGCTGTTTTCCTCAACGATAACCCCTTCAACAATTTCGGAACGTGCACCGATGAAACAGTTGTCTTCGATAATGGTTGGATTTGCCTGCATGGGCTCCAGAACACCACCAATACCGGCTCCTCCTGACAGATGGACGTGTTTGCCAATCTGGGCACAGGATCCAACGGTTGCCCAGGTATCAATCATGGTTCCCTCATCCACATAGGCACCGATGTTTACGAAAGAAGGCATCATCACCACCTGTTTACCGATATAGCTACCCTGGCGGGCAATCGCTGGTGGAACAACACGGATACGGGCGTTTGCAAAGTCTTCTTGTGTCCAGTTAGTGAATTTGCTGGTACATTTGTCGTAGAAATGGAGGGCGTTCGAACAGTTTTCACCGACAGGCATCACCGTATTTTCCTGTAGCCGGAAAGAGAGGAGACAGGCCATTTTTGCCCATTGGTTGACAATCCATTGCCCGTTCTTTTTTTCAGCGACCCGTAAAGTTCCTGCGTCCAGCATGCGGATAACTTTATACACAGCCTCACGGATTTCAGGAGAAGCAGTGGTCGCGGTAAAACTGTTTCGTGTTTCCCAGGCGTTTTCAATAACCTGCTTTAACGATTCGTTAGACATCTTGAATTCCTTTTGAATAGGTTGCTTATCGTTGCTGATCCCTGACAAACTGGACGATACGCTGGACACCTTTTAGGCATTCAGCCGGTTCAGCCACCAGGGCAATACGGATACGGTTTGCACCGGGATTAATACCATGGGCTTCCCTGGCGAGATAACTGCCAGGCAATACAGTCACATTGAACTGCTCGTAAAGTTTCTGGGCAAAGGCAGTATCTGACAAGCCTGATTTGCTGAGAATTTCCGCCCAAAGATAGAAACTGGCATCTGGCAAAGAGACGTCAGCGACCTGTTGCAGAAGCGGTAATGCATCATGGAATTTACGCTGGTATTTTGTCCGGTTTTCGATGACATGCTGTTCATCTTGCCATGCTACGACAGAAGCTGCCTGGATAGTCTCACTCATCGCAGTGCCGTGATAAGTGCGGTAGAGCAAGAATTTCCTGATGATAGACGCATCCCCTGCAACAAAACCGGAGCGCATCCCGGGTACATTGGAGCGTTTGGAAAGAGACGACAGCATAATCAGGCGGGGATATTCCATGCGCCCCAATTGACAGGCCGCCTGAAGACAGCCAATCGGAGGTTTGTGAAAGTAGATTTCCGAATAGCATTCATCTGATGCAATGACAAAACCATACCGGTCAGAAAGGCTGAACAGTTTTTCCCATTGCTCTAGCTGCATGACAGCGCCAGTCGGGTTGGCTGGAGAACAAACATAGATCAGATGGGTTTTTGACCAGATTTCGTCTGGGACACTGTCGTAATCGCAGGCAAAATGCCGGGCAGGATCTGCATTGACGAAATAAGGTTCCGCTCCACCCAGATAAGTTGCGCCCTCATAAATCTGATAGAACGGATTGGGACAGATGACATAACCATGTTCTGCTGGATCCAGTACTGTCTGAGCCAGTGAAAAAAGAGCTTCGCGGGAACCCAGTGTTGGCAGGATTTGTAGGGAAGCATCCAGTCTGGGGATGCCATAACGTCTGGAGAGCCAGTCGGCAATAGTTTCCCGAAGGAGGGATGTTCCCATGGTTGCAGGGTATTTCTGGAGTCCCTGCAAGCTGTCTTTCAGGGTCTGCTGGATAAAGGATGGCGTTGGATGTCGGGGTTCTCCGATGCCCAGGTTGATGGGTGTATAGGCAGGATTTGGGGTGACACTGGAAAATAGCTTGCGCAGTTTTTCAAACGGGTAGGGTTGTAGACGGTCAAGTAATGGATTCATACAGTAGTCTCTGTGTCATAAGGGTAGAAATATCTGCGATGTTTTTCTGTATCAGAAACAGATGCAAG
>CAZWTQ010000089.1:0-5144 GCA_964636975.1 uncultured Oxalobacter sp.
GTGAAACGCTCAAAAATTGGCAGAACCCATTGTGTAACCAGTTTTCGGATATGGCCAGGAGAGGAATAATCGGTTTGTGAGAAAGATGCTATTTCCCTGTCTGTCAGACAGGACAATTCTCCAAGAATATCACCAAGGAACTCCCAATGAACATCTGCCACACCAGGCTTAGGTTTAGGGGGAGGCAGATCCATCCAGTCAATAAATTTCTCCCAAGAGCGCTTGAATAAACTAGTCATGAAAAATTTTTATAGGAAACCAAACCATTGGATGTCGGTAATCTTCAGGATCAGTGCCGAATTTTTAACCTTGCAAGTAGGTCGCATGTTTGAAGCTCCTGTTTTGCAGTAGTCCCAGATCTGCCACTGATTGCATTTTCACAGGCTTTCCAGTGTAGCAACCCGTATTCTACAGCCTGTTTCTGGTAAATCTCTAGGAATGCATCGAAATTCAGAAACCGGAATTGATATACCCTTTACAGACAGAATTATCCCAGATTGACACTAGGATTCTAAATTCTGTAAGCTATCCTAGCTAGACCCAGATAATATTGGCAAATAGTCCTAACGTAATCTGGAAAAATATGGTTTTCCAAAATCAAGGATATATCCATCATTCCCAAGCCATCATCCTTCGTGCCTTTGCAGAATGATATGCAAATTCACCTCTATGATATTTTTTAGCTAGTTCATAACTTTGTCATGTTCATTCCTTCTGTTCAGGCATCTAGGGCAGCCCTAAAATGTAATAACCGATTAGGCGGCCAGTTTCCTGGAACAGAAAGCGCAGTGATTGGAAAAATCCGGCATAGCGCGTGGTTGGTGTTGGGGAGGAATAGGCTTCGACTTCCAGATCTTCCGCAATGGACATGGCTCGTTTCATATGAAAAGGGTCACTGACGATAATGGCTGACTTCAAACCATGTATTTTCATCAGCTGTTTGGCATTTTCAAGGTTTTCACGAGTATTGCGTGAAACTTCCTCAATCAGGATATCATCAATTGGGATGTGGTTTTTCAGGGCAAATCGACGTGCGACATAGGCTTCCGAGTAAGGAGCGCTTAAAGGCTTTCCTCCCGTCATGATTAATTTTTTGACATAACCGTTCTGATAGAGCCACAGTCCATGCTGTATACGTTCTTCAAAAACTGGAGAGGGGCGTTTATACCATGCTGCCGCCCCTAGGATGATGGCAGCATCTGCAGGTCTTTTCTGGTCAATGGCAGAAAAATAGAAAATGGAACCAACAAGATAGATCATGGCAAGAATCAAAATGCCCACCACAGCAAGAGCTCCAATTTTCAACCATCTGATGGCAGTGGAATTTAATTGCATCAGTTTTTGGAAATAACCTGGAACGGTTTATTAGTCATGATGTGTTTGAGGTCTCCGAAATAGATGGAAAAACAAAGCCAACATGAATCGATTATGGTATCAACGGTGCTTGCCGTTCATGATAAATACACGTTCCATGTAAGTATCCTTGTCATAAACTTCATATTTGACATTTTTACCATGGCTTCTGATATGCTCAATTTCTACCTCATGATAATTTCTGTCAGCATAGTCAAAAACCTCAATGGTTTCGCCGCGCTTGAATTTATCCGGTCTGCTGGTCGATATAGAAATAGGTACGTTGGTGCTTTCATCGACGCCATCCCAACCAGCATAAACAACGGGGCAGGCAAGCAAGAGAAAAAGCGGAATGATTTTTTTCATATTATATTAGAATTAATTTAAGCCATTTAAGTTATAGAAAACATCAAAATAAAATTTCAAGATGCGTAATACCTTACTTAAGAGGATTCTGTTCTTGGTTTTGGGTTCGTTTTCGGCGAAGGATTGTGCGGTGGATAATCCAAATGATGGCGATGCCAAGCGCCAGGAAAATTGCAATCACTTTACGCCAGAAACTACCTTTTGAGTTTTCCTTTTGTTCAGCATCTGAAGTGGTGGCATTATAGTCACCATCAGTTTTTGCATCAGCTTTATCTTTGGCCTGAAGTTGTGCATTTTTTGCGGTTTCATTTTCCGACTTGGCTTTGTCAGCCGATTTTAAACGATTGGCCAATCCTTTGTTCTGGCTTTCATAGATTTGATCCAGTGCCTCAATCGCCTTTTCGTGACCGTCATTAGCAGCTCGCTCCAAATAAGGAATAGCTTCTTTATATTTCTTCGCCTGGTAAAGCTCAAGACCCTGGGAGAGATCATCGGCAGATGCAGGAACAGTGACACCTGGTACAAGCAGGAGCGGTATCAGGTAAAGTGACAGGAAAAAGCGTTTAAACATGGTTGAAAAACGGAAAGTCAATATGTAGAACTATATTCTATGCCTTGCCAGCCTTTTCTGCCTGTCAAAATCACAGAAAGATAAAACCTTTTGAAGGAAAACATTATAAATTAGGGTCAGACTGCAATTTGTGCAGGAATTGCAGGGAGGGGATTATACCCATCAATCTCAAAATCCTCGAATGTATAATCAAAAATAGATGGTTTCCGGTTTAGTTTCAATGTTGGAGCAGGTCTCGGATCGCGTGAAAGCTGCAATCTGGCTTGTTCAAAATGATTACGGTAAAGATGGAGGTCACCGATACTGTGGATGATTTCCCCAGGTTCCAGATCGCATTGCTGTGCAATCATATGGGTTAGAAAAGCCATTGAAGCGGTATTGTACGGGATACCCAGAAAAATATCGCCAGATCGCTGGGTCATCATGCAGGACAGACAGTCATCGGCAACTTGGAACTGGTACATGACATGGCAGGGGGCAAGCGCCATTTTACCTGCACGGACATTGTCTTGCGGGGACAGATTTTCATCTGGCAAAAAGGCGGTATTCCATGCACTAATGATATGGCGCCTGCTATTCGGATTTTTCCGGATGGATTCGATGACTGAAGACACCTGGTCATAGATTTTTCCGTCAGAACCTTCCCATTTGCGCCATTGGGCACCATAAATCGGCCCCAAGTCACCAGTTTCCGTTGCCCATTCATCCCAGATGGTCACTTTGTTTTTATGCAGGTAATCAATATTGGTGTCGCCTTTCAGAAACCAAAGCAACTCATGGACAATAGCACGGATATACAGTCGTTTCGTCGTCAGAAGGGGAAAACCATTTTTCAGATTATGCCGCATCATTCTGCCAAAAACTGCACGGGTACCTATGCCTGTCCTGTCTCCTTTATCAATCCCATATTCCAGAATTTCGGATAAAAGAGCCAGATATTGCTGTTCAATCATCATCCTATATCTTTTAAAACTATGGAGTATCACAGCCCACCAAGGTGGAGAGTTTTCACTTCAAGGTATTCTTCGATGCCTAATACAGAACCTTCACGTCCCAGTCCGGATTCTTTAACACCACCAAATGGGGCAACCGTTGAGGAAACTCCAGTATCATTGATGCCAATCATTCCTGCTTCCAGTGCTTCAGAAACACGGAAAACACGGGCAAGATCTTTCGTGTAGAAGTAGGCGGCCAGACCAAATGGTGTGTAATTGGCACGGTTTACAGCTTCATATTCATTGGCGCACCGGAAACAGGCGGCAATAGGGCCAAAGGTTTCCTCATGGGCGATTACCATATCATCTGAACAATGCGAGAGAACAGTCGGTTCATAGAAAGTCCTGCCCAATTTGCTCCGCTTGCCACCTATGACAACTTTAGCTCCTTTCTCAACAGCATCATGGAGATGGCGTTCCACTTTTGCCAGTCCCTTTTCATTGATCAATGGACCAATGGTAGTTCCTTCTGTCATACCGTTACCGACTTTCAGTTGGGCGACAGCTTGGGCAAGTTTTCCGACAAATTCATCATAAACGGCTTCTTCGATATAAATCCGGTTAATGGCGACACAAACCTGACCGGCATTCCTGAATTTGTTGGCAATCACGCCTTTTACAGCCGCATCTAGGTCAGCATCTCCAAATACAATCATCGGGGCATTGCCACCTAGTTCCATGGAAATGCGTTTCATGGTTTCAGCGGCATTCCTGACCAAAATTTTTCCTACGGCAGTTGAACCGGTAAAGGAAATCTTGTGGACATCAGGAGATGACATAAACGCATCGGAGATAGCTTCTGTATCCCCACAAACCCCGTTCAATACGCCGGGAGGCACGCCGGCCTCATCTGCCAAGGCGAGGAGAGCATTTGCACAAAGTGGGGTTTCATTAGCTGGTTTGATGATAGCTGTACAGCCCGCAGCCAGTGCAGGTCCCAGTTTTCGGGTAAGCATCGCCATTGGAAAATTCCAGGGGGTAATGGCCACTACAACGCCAACAGGTTCGCGGGTTGCGAGTACCTTTGAATAGGGTTTGAATGGGGGAATGATCTCGCCATTAATTCTGCGGGCTTCTTCGGAAAACCATTTGATGAAGCTGGCGGCATAATCGACTTCACCCAAGGCTTCCTGCAAGGGCTTCCCTTGCTCTGTGGTCATCAGCCTGCCCAGAAAATCCCTGTTTTCCATCATTAAGTCATGCCAACGTTCCAAGATGGCTGCGCGTTCCGCTGCTAGGGTCTTTCGCCATGTGATAAAAGCCGTTTTTGCAGAGATAATAGCTGCTTCAGCCTCATTTTTCCCGCTCCATCCCATTTCTGCCAGCAACTTGCCTGTTGCAGGATTGATAACTGGGAAAGTCTTTCTGGTGGTAATCCATTTTCCGTGGATAAATGCGCCTGTCTTGAAAAAGCGGTTGGTTTTCAGGTTGTCGTGCAATGTGCTCATTTTGATTTCTTACAGTTTGATTTCTTTCGGCATACTGTGAGTAGTGAAACTGTTTGGGGAGTATGTCAATAACCCATATTGTAACTGTAATACTTTAGAGTTGAAAATTCCGGTTCATTCTACCGATGTCCAATATGAATTCGTTATGGAAATTGCGTAATGCCAGCCAGTTGAGTTGATAGGAACGTCGCGTGACGGTCAGTCAACCCTGTAATGAAATCAATCACTCGCATATAAGCGGTATAGAGGTCGTCTTTTTCAGTTGGTGCATTCATGCCCATCAACGTCAAAATTTGTCCATCCCTGAAAGAAAGTGGTTTTCTTCTGATGAATTCGTGACAGGTTGGAATTAGCGTATCCAGCATCCGTTTGTATAACGTATAAGATCCAATTTCAATGGCAATCTTGGAA
>CAZWTQ010000090.1:0-5055 GCA_964636975.1 uncultured Oxalobacter sp.
AGTGCTTCAGCAGTTGGAGGACACCCGGGAACATAAATATCGACAGGAACAATCCGATCACATCCCCTAACCACAGAATAAGCATCATGATAGTATCCCCCACCATTGGCACAAGACCCCATGGAAACTACCCAACGGGGTTCCGCCATCTGGTCATAGACTTTCCGCAATGCTGGCGCCATCTTGTTGCAAAGAGTCCCTGCGACAATCATCAAGTCGGATTGCCGGGGAGATGCTCTGAAAAACGTACCAAACCGATCCATGTCATAACGAGCAGCGCTGCTATGCATCATTTCCACGGCACAGCAAGCCAAGCCGAAAGAAACTGGCCACAACGACCCTGTCCTCAGCCAATTGATGGCACTGTCCAGAGTTGTTATGATGAACCCCTTATTCTGCAAACTGTCACCCTCCACAGTTCATTCCCAATCCAATGCACCTTTTTTCCAAATATAGAGGAAACCTACCAATAGTTCTGCCAAAAAAACCATCACTGCCACAAACGCCTGCCACCCCAATTCACGCATCGAAGTTGCCCAAGGAAACAAAAAAGCAGTCTCCACATCAAATAAAATAAACAGGATTGCTATCAGATAGAAACGCACATCAAATTTTACGTGAACTTTTCCAAAAGGGGAAAAGCCGCATTCGTAAATGGAATTTTTTTCTGCATCATGGCGGTGGGGAGCTAGAATGCGTCCCAACACCAACGAAAAAACGCCAAATGTCAGCGCTGCCAGAAGGAAAAGGAATACTGGCAAATAATGCCCCAAAATCATGTTCAATTCCCAAAATCAAGTTGACCAACAAATAGAGAATTCTCGTTGCTCCCCTGTACCATAATAGTAAGATAGTTTCCTCATAGCCACAGGGAATTCCCATATCAAAGAGACTGTTATGATAACATTTCTAGCGAGTTTTCCCTCTACAGGATGGAAACGGATACCATAGCAGGTCATCTCCACTTAATGTCACTAAGAGGATAAGCATAACCATCGACATTAAAAACATAGTTCGAATCTTCCAGCGATTTCATTCTGGCTTCATCGGTAACCTGATACCCCATGACCTCTGCCATGACAAACGGGAAAGCACTGGTATTGAACAGTTTACCCTCATGGATGGCATACCGACTGACTGCTTTGCGGAAACGAGCGATATAGGTGGCATTTGATGACCAAGCATAAAACGGTATATCAAACTGGGTTCCTGCCAGGTCTGCTGTCCCATGCCCTAAGTTCACGATTTCGCCATGATCCGGGATATAGATAAACAGTGTCTGGTCATCCCCATATTTTGTCAGTTGCTCCAACACCCTGTCGATATGTCCAATAGCAGCATCATAATGACGGAATTTCTCGGGAGACCTAGATGCCCGTTGATAATCGATATCATCATGCCGATCTTGATACCACATATGCCCTCCCCAGATATGCATAACCAGCAACTGTTTCCTGTTATTGAATTCGGCAGTAAGTGGTGGAACTAGCACTTCATCACGTCCATTGTCAAAATAAACGATCTTATCTGCCTGTTGGGCAACAACCTTCACCAAAGTGTCATAAATCCCATCCATATTTTGACGGGAAAACCATCCTGTCTGATATCCTATGCGCTTTGCCATGTCGGTAATACCCATGTTTTCTGTAAAAGGTTCAATATCACGAGCTGTTGCAAAAGTCATTACCCTAGGAACAGCCTCACGGGTAACCGCAGAAGGTGAAATAGCTGTGAAAAATGCAGTATGCACAGAATCCTTCCGCCGTCTCATCATGAAACGATCCGTCCCAAAAGGGTAACCATATGCTCCATGATGCGCTCGCCAATCACTTTCGCCCAGAACAATGACAATCCGACGAGGAATAATACCGGGATCAGCAATGTCCGTAGCAGGCAAGGAAACTCCTTCAGGCAAAGTTCTCTCTTTATTCCCTGCTTCCTGCATCCGATTTCGGATGGAAAAGTACTGTCCAATCATCGTTGGATAACGGTAGACTAATGAATTGATATAACGATCCTTCATCTTCTCCGCAGGGAAACGTATAAACTCATAGGACTGGCTGTATTTTTCTCCCATCACTGCGGGAATAATTAGCTCAATAACAGGAGTGAATGACAAGCAGACTAGTGCAATTAGACCAAACCATCCTGTCCGCGAGGTTTTCCACGTCAATATCCAAAAAAGTAAGAACAGTCCGATAAAAGCAAAAAGCGGGAAAAACCCGACAAACTGGAGATATCCTGCGGTTTCACTGCCGGTGGTTTCCATAGCGGAAGCAATTTGACCGTAATGCAAAAGGCTCCTATAGATTTTTGCACTGGTGAGATGGACAATCCCCCAGAATGAAACCAATATCAAGGCAGGGTATCGCAACCATCCGCCCAACCGTAGAATTAAAAAGAAAATCAAGGCATCCAGGACAACCCATTCCTCAAGCCCCCATTCTTCCATAAAACGAGCATTGTCAAGTGGCTTTTCCAGACAATAGTTTCTGAATGCCCAAATTGAAATGACAAGAACCACCAGCAATAGGATTGTTGGAATATTCCAGCATTTTCTGAACTTATCCCAGATGACAAACCAATTTTTCCAGTCCACTCTTTCTTTCCATTTCCAGGATTTTTTGAATGGATTTGAAAATCGAAACATCATGGTCTGAATGCTTCCCATTGGATTAAAGGCTCTGCAGGAGGAAGAAGAATGGAACGACTGTCAGCAGAGATCGATATAACAGAATCTCCCACTAACCTTCTCTCCCTATAAAAGACCGCCAAGCGGCAATCCACTTAACGGACAATTCCTAGGATCCATCTGGCTCATAATTCAATGACCAATAAATGGTGCGGGCGGCGAGACTTGAACTCGCACGGCTTCCGCCACTACCCCCTCAAGATAGCGTGTCTACCAATTCCACCACGTCCGCATTAGAGATAGGATTATCTCAACAACTTTTCTTTTCAGCAACTCTTATGGAAAGAGGCTCACAATCATTTTTTGGCAGGAGAAGTCCCTAATGTCCCTTTTCCATTTACCTGCGATGCACCTGGAACTGCTGCTGCCCCCGGAACTGCATCGGAACCTATCATATCTTTCTGGGAAGGCACAGCAGATTTCTGTTCCTTTGCAGGGGTTTTGGAAGACTGTAGTTTTTCCATCACACTGTTCTGGGAAGGCGCACGGTATGGACCAAAATAAGCCATTGCCAATGTTGCCAGAAAAAAAACAGCAGCTACTGCAGCTGTAATTTTCGCCAAGAAATTGCCTGAACCCGATGCGCCAAACACCCCTGAAGAAGCACCGGCGTTACCCGAGCCAAATGCCGCACCTGCATCTGCCCCTTTGCCTTGCTGAAGTAGAACCAAGACAATAATTGCCAGCGCGGAGACAACCTGTATGATAAGAATGAGTCTATACAGCATATTTTTCCTGCACTATTCCGATTAATCTTTCACAATTCACAAAACGGTATTACTTCAGATCGATGCCAACTTTGCGATCGCCAGAAAGTCTTCTGCTTTCAATGCTGCCCCGCCAATCAAACCTCCATCAATATCAGGCATTTCCAAAAAACCTGCCGCATTGGAGGGCTTCATACTACCACCATACAAGATCCTGACACGACCGCCTACATCAGGATTCCGATTAATTAATAACTTACGGATCATGGCATGAACCTCTTCTACCATATCCGGCGACGGGGTTTTGCCCGTCCCAATCGCCCAAACTGGTTCATAAGCCACAACAATACCGCTAATTTCCCTATCTTCAAGCACCTTCAAAACCGCATTGATCTGATTTCCAACAATTTCTTGTGTCCGGTCATCTTCTTTTTCTTCCAGTGATTCACCAACACAAAGGATAGGCGTCATTCCGCCAGCCAATGCACGCTGAACCTTATCTGCAACGACATCATCAGTCTCGCCACAGAATTCTCTGCGTTCTGAATGTCCAACAATGGCATAGCGACATCCAAAATCCAAAAGCATACGTGTAGACACCTGCCCTGTATAAGCACCGACTGCATGTGAAGACACATCCTGAGCCCCCAAAACAACTGATGTCCCGTCTAACAATAACTGGCACTGTGCCAGATAAGGAAACGGTACACAAATTGCCAAGTCACAGCCGATTTCCGAAAGTCCTGAACGGACACCTTCTAGCAACTCCGCATTCGTAGACAAGTTACCATTCATTTTCCAGTTTCCGACAATCAGCTTACGCACGACACTCTTACCTGAAATTATGCAATCTTTGATTCTATCTTATTCTGTCAAATTCCGTCAATAAAAACCTGATTGATCAGACTCTTACTAAAGAATAAGACTCCGGTACTGCCCCCCATTCTCCAAGGTTTCATCCCCTTCTACTGTAAAGACATTCGGGTTGTTGATGCCACCTTGCAGGATTTCCTGTTCTGTTGCGAGACGGACATCTGTCACCAACAATTCGAAACGCAATGCCATACCTGCTAGCGGATGATTACCATCCAGAACAACCTTGCCTTCCGCAATCGATTCTACCCGATAAACTACTGTTTCCCCGCTTGAAACATCATCTGCAGGAATGCCTTCGAATTGCATGCCAACTTCCAATGAATCAGGAAACCGATTGCGATTCTCGACACGGATTAGCATGGCATCATATTCTCCAAAGGCATTTTCCGGCTCCACTTGGATACGGGTCTTAAAACCAACATTTTGACCATCTAATGCCTTTTCCAAAGCAGGCAGGATGTCATCATAACCACCATGCAAATAGACAATAGGTTCAAGACCTTCGTCAATTAAGTTGTTTTCAGCATCTGTCAGATTGTACTGCACAGTCACCACCCTATCCTTGACAATCTTCATAATCCCAATTTCCTCCTCATACTTTTTATTGTTCAGACATCCAGATTATACCTATGCACTATTCCTACCAAAAAGACTTCCTCTCTCCCCTCAAAACAGTTTCTGGAAATACACTTTTCCACAAAAACGTAATGTTCTGCTTCATTTTCTACATCAAATTCCCGACTACTATGGGCACATTCTCACACCAAAAGTTAATTTTCA
>CAZWTQ010000091.1:0-4950 GCA_964636975.1 uncultured Oxalobacter sp.
TAGTGCTGTCGTCCGTTTTCTCGCCGCGAATGATCTCGACCAGCGGCATGCGGTGCACCGGGTTGAAGAAATGCATACCGCAGAAGTTTTCCGGGCGTTGCAGCACGCTGGCCAGTTCGCCGATTGGAATAGTAGAGGTATTGGAGGCCAGTACGGTATCCGGGCGCACGCGGCTTTCCGTTTCAGTGAGCACGGCTTTTTTCACCTTCGGATTCTCAACGACCGCTTCGACAACCACATCAACGCGCTCGAAACCGGCGTAATCCAGCGTCGGATGGATAGTCCCGATCACCCCGGCCAGCTTCAAGCCGTCAATTTTTCCGCGCTCAAGCTGCTTATTCAGCAGCTTCCTTATACAGCACCACAGCCATATCACGAACTTTTTCAGCAACATCTGAACCTACGATTTCTTTCATTTTCTCAAAAGAAATGTTCTCGTCATGATCCCCGAACCCCGCCTTAGTGGATGGTGTAAAAATCACTTCTGGCAATTTTTGTGCTTCTTTCAAACCTGCTGGCAACTTGATACCGCAGACAGCTCCCGTCTTCTGATAATCTTTCCAACCAGTCCCAATAATATAGCCACGAACAATTGCCTCAATTGGCAATGGCTTGAATTTCTTGACAACCATGGAGCGCCCTCTGACTTGGTCGCACTCTTCTGGAGCCACCACAGTCTCTGGATCAATATCTGTCATATGATTCGGCATCAGATGACCAAATTTCTTGAACCAGAAATTGGACATCGCCGTCAGAATCCTGCCTTTTTCCGGAATCGGATCTTCCAGAATGACATCAAAAGCAGACAGGCGATCTGTCTGAATGACAAGCATTTTATCATCTCCAACTGCGTAAATATCACGAACCTTTCCACTATGCAAAAACGGTAATGACTTAATATGGGTTTTCATCAATCCGGTCATAACACCTCCATTAATCGATTTCTGGAATAACGGCATCCCGAACTCTATCAACCTGTCTATGGCGAAATGCCAACAGTTTTTCCCGCATTTCAGGATTATTCAGCGCCAAGACGGCAACCACTGCTAACGCAGCATTGGCAGCTCCCGCTTCACCAATCGCCAAAGTAGAAACAGGAATACCCTTAGGCATCTGCACCATCGAAAGGAGTGAGTCCATGCCCTTCATATATTTGGAGGGAATCGGTACGCCAAACACTGGCAAGATAGTATGAGAGGCCACCACGCCTGCCAGATGTGCGGCACCACCTGCACCTGCAATAATCGCCTGTGCTCCTTGGGCTTCCATCTTCGCAATCCAGTCAGACAATTCCTCAGGCGTCCTATGCGCTGACAATGCGCGTGTTTCAAAAGGAATTCCAAAATCCCGGCACATCTTCGCCGCTTCTTTCATAATATCCCAATCGGAAACAGAACCCATCACAATGCCGACCAACTTCTTCTCTTGTTTTTCTACCATCTTTTAACCTTCTTTGAAAACAGTACAGGTGCAACCGGGGTGCACCTGCACATAGCTACCACGATAAAACTTTATTACTCTTTATCACTTCACAATCTGTGAGAGTTCGCCTTTTCCGTACCTTTCTGCCATCTTTTCCAATGGGATCGGTTTAATCTTCGATGCTTGCCCTGCACTACCAAACGCAATATACCGAGACATACACAACCTCTTGGCTTCTTCCTGTGCAGCTTTGTTGTACTGACGTGGATCGAAATGAGAAGGATTCTCTGCCATATAACGGCGGATAGCCGCTGTCATAGACAAACGAATATCGGTATCGATGTTAATTTTACGAACGCCGTGGCGGATACTTTCCTGGAGTTCTTCAACAGGAACCCCATAAGTTTCACGGATATCACCGCCAAATTTACGGATAACTATCAACAATTCCTGGGGAACCGAAGAGGAGCCATGCATCACCAAGTGAGTATTCGGCAAACGCGCATGGATTTCTTTCAGTCTGTCTAGTGCTAGAATATCGCCTGTCGGTTCGCGGGTAAATTTATAGGCACCATGGGAAGTTCCGATAGCAATCGCCAACGCATCACATTGGGTTGCCTTGACAAAATCGGCCGCCTGTTCAACATCAGTCAGTAACTGTTCACGGGTCATTTTACCTTCTGCGCCGACACCGTCTTCCTTGTCCGCCTTTAACGTCTCCAATGAGCCGAGAACCCCCAATTCTGCCTCAACTGTCACACCAATGGCATGAGAAAAACTGACAACCTCCTTGGAAACTGCTACGTTATAGTCATAGGTAGAAGTCGTTTTGCCATCAGGCATTAAGGAACCATCCATCATGACTGAACTAAAACCTGATCGGATAGCCGACATGCAGACCGCTGGAGACTGACCGTGATCCTGATGCATCACCACAGGGATATCCGGATAAGCCTCTACAGCCGCTTCAATCAGATGACGTAGAAAAGCCTCTCCGGCATACCGCCTGGCACCAGCTGACGCCTGCATAATGACAGGGGAATTCACTTCAGACGCTGCAGCCATAATGGCTCGAACCTGTTCAAGGTTATTAACATTGAATGCTGGCAGACCATAGTCATTTTCAGCGGCATGATCAAGCAACTGGCGCATAGATACAATAGACATCTGCTCCTCCTAAGTTTTTTATTGGGTGGCTCGCTGCATTAAAATACCGACAGCAGGCAAAATCTTCCCTTCTAGAAATTCAAGGAAAGCACCGCCACCGGTTGAAATATAGCCGAGTTTTTCTGCAATATTGTACTTCGCAATCGCTGCCAGCGTATCACCACCACCCGCCAGCGAATAAGCCTTGGAATCCGCAATTGCCATAGCAATACCGCGGGTACCACCACCGAACTGTTCAAATTCAAAAACACCGACAGGTCCATTCCACACAACCGTTCCGGCATTCGCAATAATCCTGGCATACTGTGCGATGGTTTCTGGTCCGATATCGAGAATCATGTCATCTGCTTCCACACCAGAAACCTTCTTGACCGTTGCTTTAGCACTTGCTGCAAACGTCTTCGCACAGACAACATCAACAGGCAGGGGAACCGAAGCCCCCCGTGCATTCATAATGGCCATAATACTTTTAGCTTCTTCCCGTAACTCTTCCTCCACTAGAGACTTGCCGACAGGAAAACCAGCAGCCAACAGAAACGTATTGGCAATTCCACCACCGATAATCAGGCTATCAACCTTATCAGACAACTTCTTCAACACCTGTAACTTGCCAGAAACTTTTGAACCACCAACAATTGCCAGCATCGGACGTTGTGGCATTGCTGTAGCTCTTTTCAGGGCGTCCAGTTCGGTAGCCATCAAAGGACCGGCACAGGCTACTGGAGCAAACTGTGCTACACCATAAGTCGTTGCTTCTGCCCTGTGTGCCGTTCCGAAGGCATCATTAACATAAATATCGCAGAGTGCGGCAATCTTTCTTGCCAAAACTTCACTGTTTTTCTTCTCGCCGACATTGAAACGAGTGTTTTCAAGCAACACGACTTGTCCCTGCTTGACATCAACCCCATCCACCCAATCACGGATCAGTTCAACCTTCTTTCCCAGTAGTTCACCCATACGGACAGCAACAGCAGACAGCGATTCCGTCTCAGAGAAAACTCCCTCTTTGGGTCGACCAAGATGAGAAGTAACCATTACTGCTGCTCCCCCTTTCAAAGCAGCCAGGATAGCAGGAATCGATGCACGGATACGAGTATCTTCCGTGATATGACCATCGGTATCACGAGGAACATTCAGATCGGAACGGATGAAAATGCGTTTGCCTTTCACTTCACCCTTATCCACCAAATCAGTTAGTCGTTTAAAAGAGCTTTCTGTTTGCATAATGGGATGATTATCGAAAATGGAGAATATATTATTTTACCGCATCCCCTTCTACTAAATAAAAAAGCACGGGAAATTCCGTGCTTTTCTGGAAAATCTCGATTCTCACAGAATACTACCTAACCGTTTAATTCCTTCCCGAATGATTTCTTCCGTGGCATTTGTATAATTCAGACGAAAAGTATTGACATCAGGCGCTCCGACATAAAACGGATTGCCCGGAACAAATGCAACTTTCTTTTCCATTGCCTTATTGAACAACTCCATGGCTGAACGGCCTTTCTCCATCGTCACCCACATGAACATACCGCCTTCAGGACGGGTATAAGAAATCGTCTTGGGGAAGTACTCATCCATCGCTGCAAGCATAGCCGATGCTTGCTGAGCATAAAGCTCAACAATCTTCCTGATATGGTTTTCATAAGAATTATTGATCAAGTATTCATTAATAGCATACTGAGTAAAAATATTGGTGTGCAAATCTGAACCCTGTTTTGCGGTGACGAGATAGCGCATCAACTGCTTATTCTTTGTCACCACATACCCCAAGCGCATACCTGGCGTCACTGTCTTTGAAAAAGACCCCATCAGAATACTCTGCTCATCCAGGTAACCTGCCCCGATATACGGTAGTGATCCTCCCTGAAAACGTAACTCACCATAAGGGTCATCTTCAACGAGGACTGTATCATATTGAGCCAGGATACAACGTACAGCCTGACGTTTTTCCAACGAGTATGTCAACCCTGTTGGATTCTGGAAATTAGGAACCGTATACATAACCTTGATCCGATTCCTTTGTAGCGTTTCTTCCAACTTTTCCACATCGATACCATCATTTTCCAGTGGTACAGATAAAAATACCGGTTCACATAATGACAACGCCTGGATAGCCCCGAGATAGCCAGGCTCTTCAATCAGTACCCGATCGCCCTTATTCAGCATCACCTTGCCAATCAAGTCAAGTGCCTGTTGGGAGCCATTAGTCAACAAAATATCATCCGGACTGAATTCCAAACCAAAACGCTTCTTATACCTTGTGGCAATCGTCTCCTTCAATGGCACAAGACCTTCCGTTGTTGAATACTGGAACAATTTGCTACCATATTTCTGGATAGCCTCTTCGATCGCCTGCTG
>CAZWTQ010000092.1:0-462 GCA_964636975.1 uncultured Oxalobacter sp.
TTAAGGGCAAAAACTTGCTGGCAGCTGCAAAGGCATTGAACGTTTCCCAAGATTGGTTGGCGACCGGTGAGGGGGCGATGTTGCCTTATGATGATGGGTGGGCGACTATTCCCAATTTGCCTTCCAACGAGTTTGTCCAAATACCTATCCTGAATACCCGCCAGTCAATACTGGATGACCGTTTTGAAGAACATCTGTATGAAGAGAAGATGGTTTTTCGCAAGACTGATCTGATGAAGATGCAGGTATCTCCCCGTGTAGCACGGGTTTTGACAGTGCCCGATGACAGCATGGAACCAACTTTACAGCAAGAAGGCATTGTTCTGATTAATACAGAAGAGGTTGTGCCTCAGGATACGAAGGTCTATACAATTTACTATAATGGGCAGATGTTTATCCGTCGTCTGGTATTGGATTTCAGTGATATTGCTGGTGCGCATATCTGGGTGATGCGTTGCGATA
>CAZWTQ010000092.1:472-4611 GCA_964636975.1 uncultured Oxalobacter sp.
ATGCGACTGTCTTCGGACGGGTGGTCTGGTATGCTGGCATACTTTAAATTTTCCTGTCAGGGAAAAGCTGCGCCGTTTTTAGTTACAGATTTACCACTCTCTTGTGATTCAGCAGTTATTTATTTTTGAATGTCTCTACATATATACCACATTTTTCAGGATAATTCATATGATTGACAGCATATTAAACTTGTTTTCAATATTGAATACAGAATAAACCAATAAGTTTATATTTTGATAGAATAGGGCTGTCATTGTCATATAAAGGTAAAGGTTGCTTTTTTCAGTTTTTTATTGGTTCGTAAATTGAGGGGGATATATGCTGACAGCTTTGGGAAAGTTTCTGAAAAAGCTCCGTGTTGATCGGAATGAAGTGCTGAAGGATATGTCTGCCCGCCTGGAAGTGACAGCATCTTTTCTGTCTGCTGTTGAAAACGGCAAGAAACGCATGCCATCGGAGTGGAATGGCAAGCTCTGCGAAGCCTACGGACTGGATGCAGACGCCAGAAAGCTGCTGACGTCAGCGATTGCAGAGACAGAATCCAGCATTGACCTTGACTTGACTGGCTCAAATCCCGCCAACCGTGAATTGGCTGTATTCTTTGCGAGACGTTTTGCCATTCTGGATAGTGACCAGGTCAAGGCTATTCAGAAAATTTTGAGGAAGGATGAAAAAAATCGAGGTGAAGGGTAACAGCCAGAAATATCGGATCACCGTTTGTCAAATGATATTGGTTTCTGTATTGTCCTGCTTATCCTGTTGTGTTATCTGATGATAGCCGTTCAGATGGAATACGGAAAATGAAACCAAAAGGAGTAACCAGGGTACAGATGACGGTAAGATATGGATTGTTGCGATCATTATTGCTTTATCGTCATTTGTTTAGTCATTTTTACCATGATGGTTCGATTTAACCTTAAACTATGATTTTTGCTGTTTAACAAGTATCCACTATGGAAAATCTAAACCTGACAGAAACTGTTACCCGTGAAGCCCAGGAAATCAATAAATTGCTGACCCAAAGGCTTAATGCCAGCCAAACAGGTTCTGATGAGGAGTTCAAAGCATTGTTACATGCTGTAACTGTGCCGATGATGACTTTGACGGCTAAAATGTCGGGAGAATCTGAAGTTTTTGTACAGAAAGTCTGCGATGAAGTGTTTAAGTCCATTACTGGCAAGGAACCTCAACGTGATGATACTGGCAGGATTCAGAGCGCACGTTCTGGCGGGCAGCCTATGGATGTAACGACATTGTTTGAATCTGCCATGACGGATCCCGATATGATCAAAGGGGCAGAAACTGCAAATAATGCTTTGGCAGCAGCCATGCAGCAAATGGCAGATACCCATTGGGGGAGACCCGTCATTCGGGCACGCATCATGGTTATGGTGATTGTTGGTCTGTTGAATCGTATTGCTGTAGAGTCAAATCATCCGCTTGACCATTTCGATACCGTTCGGGATGCCATGCAGAATATCCAGAGTAACATGGGCTGGTACTGATTCCTGGCTTTTCCTGTTTTTCAATGACTTCCCATGACGAAAAGGATTTTCTGCCGTTTTTCCTGGATAATAGTACTGTGCTATTGTGAATGGATCAGGTATGATGTCTAGAGTGGTGGCTGATGGGTTTTCAGTGACAGTGCCACTGTAAGGAGGTATCGATGAAATTTGAAGATAATATTGAAGTGATTCTTGATCAGGATGCTGTCGGTGATGAGCAGTTGGATCAATTCTGCAAGGAATTGCAGGAAATATTAGTTTCTGACAAGGCACTGGGACGGTTATTGCTCAAATCAATATCTGACGGACCTTTCCTGGATAGTGACGTAGTGGATGAGGATGTCCAGATGGCATTGTTGCTGGCAGCTGAAAATTCAACAGGAATATTGCATTAATAGAAAAATGCGTGGCAGTAAGCGGCACGGTATTTACCGTGCCGTTTTGTTTTAAGCATACTGAATATGGACTCCAAGGGGTGGTACGGCTATTTCTTTTGGCAGGATGATGCTGTTAATGGAGATAAACAGCCCCGCAAGTTGAATAGTTTTTCTGTTTTGTGGGATCAATCTGATAATGTTTCCAGCACCCTTTCCATGGTGACATCTTCTGGATGGTTTTGTTGATGAAGATCCTCGTCTTCCGTAACCACAAATTTGTGGTCAGGTTTTTTCTCTGGATAGCTTGATACCATGCTCAGGAAATTGGTGTTGTTTATAGGCCAATTCTGGATGAATATGAGCAGGAAGAGGATGATGGAAACGTTTGATTGCTTTCCTATCGGTGAAAGTGATGTTTCTCCTGAAACATTACGGAAGATTGACGAAACTGTTGAAATGGCTTTAAGGATTGCCCGGAAGAAGGCAGATGATCTTTGCCTGAATTCTGATGACGGCAAGGTGCTGTTCATTTATACACTTCAACAGCTATTGGTGCTAGTGTTTATGGAGAAACCCAAAGAAGTTCAGGATGCGGTTGATTTTCTCAGGAGTCGTCTCAAGCGGGATATTCGTGTTAAGTCAGCAGAACGGCTTCTGAACTGATGCCATGTGGTTATCTGAAAGGGTATTGGAGGATATGGTGATTATAGATGGACGGGAAGGCATGCAGTTGGAGCCGAACAAACTGGATGGCAGGATGCTGGAAGTTGAATCCCATGCATTGTTGGACAGTGTCTTCAAATCATTTGCCGAGCTGCATTTAAATGAACGTGATAGTTATGTTGCACTAGATCTTTTGCTACGCAGATGGCTTTTGATGATTTTTGAAGATTCCCCGGATAGGATCGATATTGTCATGGACAGGATGGGACAGTATGTGGATGAAGATATTGCCGACTATTATTATACGTATGAGTCAGGGCGGTTGAATTAGGATTTCTTATGGGGACAGGAAAGTATCCAAAACAGAGGTTGGCTCACCATATGAATAATCCATTCTGTGGAGTATGTTTTCCAGGGTTCATGGTATGACAGTATGGAATACTATGATTACTATGATCGTATCGAGTGGAAGTTTCAGGAAGGAGGATGCTTTTTTTGCAGAATTCGGCGTTTTTCAGGTTTGTCTCTAAAGATGTTGCCAAACAGGATTAAACCGATGAAAAACAGCCAGAACATCGCCATGCTGAGGTGAATGGCAAGTTGTGCCATCAGTAGAAAACCGATGATAATCTGGATAGGTATGGTGATGATGCGGTGCATGGCTGAAAGCTTTATTTCCCCCACAATGCCCGGACATGGGCGGTGGTACCCGAAGCCAAGCCTTCAAGGCCGTACCCTCCTTCAAGGACAGAAACAATTCTGCCTTCACAGCATTCATCAGCAATTTTCATGATTTCCTTTGTGACCCAGTAAAAGTCATCGTCTGTGAACTGGAATCCTCCCAATATATCTTTGTAATGGGAATCAAAACCAGCAGAAATGAAAATCAGGTCGGGGTTGAACCGTTTGACCGCAGGCAGGATTTCATTTTGCATCGCATTGCGGAATTTCTTGGAATCAGCACCACGTGACATCGGTACATTCACAATATTATGGTCGATGCCGGTTTCATATTTTGCTCCTGTACCCGGATAGAACGGTGATTGGTGAGTGGAGCAGTACAACATTTCAGGACGATGGTAAAACACATCCTGGGTACCGTTGCCGTGATGCACATCAAAGTCAATGGTGGCGACTTTTCTAATGTCATTCGGATATTTATGGACGGCCCACGCTGCACCAATGGCAGCATGGTTGAATACGCAAAAACCCATTGCGCGATCAGGTTCTGCATGATGTCCACAAGGGCGGGTCGCACAAAAAATATTGTCGGCTTTGCCTTTTATGACCATATCAACACCCATGCAGGCGGCACCCACACAGCTCATTACGCAGTCCCAGGTTCCAGACATCATGATGGTATCGCCCCCATCTAAAGGAACTTTGCCAAAGGTTTTTTTCAATGATTCAATGCGGTAGATGTATTCTGGCGTATGCACCAGCAGCAGCTGTTCCCTGGTTCCCAAAGGAGCCTGTTTCCAGACAAGACCTTCAAATTCAGGGGCAACGAGTGCATCCCGAACCGCAATCAAACGTTCAGGGCATTCCGGATGGTCGTAACCTGGTTCGTGTCCAAGACATGCGTCAGATGTG
>CAZWTQ010000092.1:4621-4940 GCA_964636975.1 uncultured Oxalobacter sp.
CAAAAATAGGCATTAGATGTTTGAAGCCATCTATCCCTATTATAAATGGCTGTGGGGAAATATCGCGTTGATTTGATGAATACTTGTCTGGTGAAAGTGCCTTTTGTTTTTTTCAACAGCCAAATCTCTGGTGGTAGAATCGACCTTGGTTCGATGGATTAAACTAGGGGATACTTTGTAAAACAGTATAGTGTCAAGCTGTCAGGGGAAAAGGATGCTGAATAGCTATGAAAGAGACCTATGAAGATTGGCTGAAAAAAGTCGCTATTGACGGAAAAGAGTTGAGAAATGTTCCCCCATCATTCATGACGGAAGAAAT
>CAZWTQ010000093.1:0-4514 GCA_964636975.1 uncultured Oxalobacter sp.
TGGTTCCGGTTTCCTGAAAGGTGAGGAAACGGTCGCTTTTGATCTGGATGCTACCAAGATGGCGGATCTGAATGCTAAGTGCGGGATGACGATGGCTATCTCAGCAGTGGATGTTATCAACAGCAGTGAAATTGTCCTGATTGCAGTGAAGCCTGTCCATGTCGAAGGGGTGTTGGCAGAATGCAGGGAGGCATTGAAGGGTAAAGCGTTGCTGTCGATTGCTGCAGGATGGTCTTATGCCCGTTATCATGAGTTGGTCGATGGTTCAACCCGTATTTGTGCGATCATGCCAAATACTCCTGCCATGGTCGGAGAGGGCATGGCGTTAATCGATGCAACAAATGACCTGATGCCCGAGGAATTGGCTTTCACCCATGGACTTTTCGGTGCATTGGGCGAAGTTGAAGAATTGCCCAGTCATCTGATGGCGGTGGGAGCAGCGTTGTCTGGTTGTGCACCTGCCTGGGTTTACATGATGGTTGAGGCATTGGCAGATGGTGCTGTCCTGCATGGTATGCCCCGTACTATTGCCTACAAACTGGCGAGCCAGACGGTATTGGGGGCGGGCAAGATGGTGAGGGATACTAACCAGCATCCTGGTAAGCTCAAGGACGATGTCTGTTCCCCTGGCGGGATCACAATCAGGGGAGTTCATGCATTGGAAGCCAGTGGTTTCCGTGCCACATTGATGGATGCGGTCAGCGCTGCCTATCAGAAGAAATAAAGTTGTTGGCATATTGTCCTACCCTTGTGCCGGATTTAGGATTTCTGGGAAGAGCCTCTTTCCCTTTCGGAAAGAGCATTTCCAGGTTTTTTCAGAAAAATTTTCCATGGTATCTGATTACTATACCCCATGATTTGATGACATCACATCTGGATATACTTCTTTTTCTCCAATCATCCAACGTCTTCAATGATTAATTGGATAGTTGTCTGATTGTCGAATGTATGGATTGCAGGACGGTAAGCGAGTTTTACGGTATCAGGCAATAAGGTGTTGTTCTGGAATCGGATAGCTTCATACATTCTGCCATCTCTTTCAAGCAGGAGCTTCAGATGAGTGTCTTTTAAGATCCGTTGACTCTTTACAATGAATTCATCATAGAAAAGCGGTGATGGAAATCCAGCACCCCATACCTGGCTGTCTAGCTGTGCTACAAAATCTTCAGTAAGATATCGGGTTTCCAGTGAGCCGTCGGTTTCAGTGACTGGCTCCAGTTGTTCTGGAGAAAGTTGTTTTCGGGACAGTTGTTCAAAGATTTCACAAAACTGATAGAAGGTGTTTCGGGAAATGGTCACTCCTGCCGCCATGGCATGCCCACCGAATTTCAGGATGATATCCGGAAATTGCTCAGCAATCTGGGCAAGAATATCCCTGATATGCAGATGTGGAATGGATCTTCCTGAACCTTGCAGATTGCCATTGGCATCTTCAGTGAAAACAATGGTTGGACGATAGTAGTGTTCTCGGATACGGGTGGCAAGCAGGCCGATGACGCCTTGATGCCAATCATCTGATGCGATGCAGATGGTGTAATGAGTTGCTGGTTTGATGCTGGCAGTTTTCTGCAGAGCCTTCTGTTTCATCGAAGTTTCCAGATGTTGTCGATTCCGATTGAAAGTTTCTAGGTCATGTGCATATTTCATAGCGGTTTCCATGTCTTGCGACAGCAGGCATTCAACACCAATAGTCATGTCTGATAGGCGTCCTGCAGCATTGAGTCTCGGTCCGATAGCGAATCCGAGGTCATCAGAAGATGCTTTCTGCTGGTTTCGCCTAGCGATGCGAAATAGTGCGGATATCCCCGGTCGGGTAATGCCTTTTCGGATGCGTTGCAGCCCTTGTGAAACCAGAATCCGGTTATTATGGTCGAGTGGGACAATATCGGAAACAGTTCCCAGTGCAACCAGATCAAGCAGGGTATCAAGATGCGGTTGGGTTGCTTGGCTGAACTGGTTTCTTCGGCGCATCTCTGCCCGTAATCCTAGCAAGATATAGAAAATGACACCGACTCCTGCCAGATGTTTGCTAGGAAACGAGCAACCTTTCTGGTTAGGATTGACAATAATGCAATCTTCGGGAATTCTTTCACCGGGAAGATGGTGGTCGGTGATCAGAATCTGCATGCCTAGTTCATTGGCACGGGTAACGCCATCAATGCTGGTTATGCCGTTATCAACGGTAATTAGGACTTCAGTCTGATGTTTGTTGAATGCCTGCTCGGAAATGGCAGGTGTCAGCCCATAACCGTTGTTGAAACGGTTTGGGACGATGTAGTCGATATTGCCGCCAAGCATCCGGATACCTTGGACTGCTACAGTACAAGCGGTTGCCCCATCGCAGTCATAATCGGCAATGACGGTCATTTTTTTTCGATAAAGAATGGCATCTGCGAGCAAAGACGCAGCTTTGTCCAGGTTCAGCATCCGGTCAGGCGGAATCAAGTGATTGAATGTGTTTTCCAGTTCTTCTTTTTTCTGGATACCTCGTGCTACCAGGATTTTTGCCAGGATAGGGTGTACGCCTGTCAATTCAAGTGCCTGACGGATTTTCTTGGAAAAGGGGCGTTGTTCAATACGGGACATCGGGTGTTGCAGAGCTACTGTTTTCAAGTTGGAAGTTAAAGACTATTGCAGGATGTTGTCTGTCATGATTGAAAGGGTACAATTGGAATCCTTGGAATTATGTCTGGTTGTTCGCCGGATTTCAATTAGGGAGTTGTCGCATTGAGATTTTTTTCGAATCTGCCGTTTGAATGGTATGTTGGTCTTCGGTATCTACGTTCAGGGAAACGCAGTGGCAGGAATCGTTTCATTTCTTTTATTTCGATGATTTCTATGGCAGGTATCGCCTTGGGAGTTGCTGCACTGATTATTGTGATGTCGGTGATGAACGGTTTCCAGAAGGAAGTTCGTGACAGGATGTTATCTGTGTTGCCTCATATTGAAATACAGGGCGTCTATGGCGCTTTGCCAGATTGGCGGGAAACCGCATCGATGATCCAACGAAATGAGGAAGTCATTGGGACTGCGCCTTATGTTGTTGGTCAGGCGATGGTGACTCGTGAAGACCTGATGCGTGGTGTGCTTGTAAGGGGAGTTGATCCTGCCTTGGAAGGCAATGTATCAGATGTTGGCAGACAGTTCAAGCGAGGAGCTTTCTCAAGCCTGCAATCTGGCTCATTCAACATCGCTATCGGTAAGGAGTTGGCACAGATGCTTCATGTTCGCATTGGCGACAAAGTGACCGTTGTGATTCCACAAGGACAGGTGACACCGGCAGGCATCATTCCCCGATTGAAGCAGTTTACGGTATCAGGTATTTTTGAAGCTGGGCATTTTGAGTTCGATGCGACTTTGGCGTTCATCAGTATTGGAGATGCGATGCGGATTTTCCAGGTAGATGCTCCGACAGGTCTTCGGGTGAAACTCCAGGATATGCAAGAAGCGCCAGCGGTTGCCAAAGATCTGTCGTTGCTTCTAATTGATCAGGAGGTACTTGTCAGGGACTGGTCCAAGCAGAACAAAAATTGGTTTGCAGCTGTCCAAACAGAGAAAAAAATGATGTTCATTATCCTGATGCTGATTATTGCCGTGGCTACATTCAATCTGGTTTCGACATTGGTGATGACGGTTACGGAAAAACAGGCAGATATTGCAATTCTTAGGACGTTGGGAGTAACACCTCGTTCGATCATGAAGATTTTCATGGTTCAAGGAGCATTGGCAGGGATTCTTGGGACGTTGATCGGCGTCAGTTTCGGTGTTCTTGTTTCCCTGAATATTGATGTGATTGTACCTTTTATCGAACGGTTGTTCGGTTTTCAGTTTTTACCAAAAAATATCTATTTAATCAGCTCATTGCCATCAGATCTTCAATGGATGGATGTCTTGAGGATTGGTGGTTGCTCTATTGTTCTTTCATTCCTGGCAACGTTGTATCCGAGTTGGAGCGCAGCAAAGGTCAATCCGGCGGAGGCGCTGCGTTATGAATGATATTGTCCTTTCCTGTACAGGGCTTTGCAAAACGTATCAGCAGGGGAAATATGCCGTCGAGATTCTCAAGGATATTGATTTTCAGGTCAGTAAGGGCGAACGTGTGGCAATTGTCGGAGCTTCGGGAGCCGGTAAATCGACATTCTTGCATCTACTGGGAGGATTGGATGTTCCTACAGCAGGCTCTGTCTCTATGGATGGGCAGGTATTGGCCGAAATTAGCGGAACGGAATGCGACGCTTTGAGGAATAGGACATTGGGGTTTGTTTATCAGTTCCATCATCTGTTACCGGAATTTTCTGCACTGGATAATGTGGTAATGCCTTTTCTGATCCGCAGAGAATCTAGGAAGTATGCGGAAGATATTGCGATGGAGATGCTGGTCAAGGTCGGATTGAAAGACCGTGTTTCCCACCTACCTGGTGAATTGTCAGGAGGGGAGCGTCAGCGCGTGGCATTGGCAAGGGCTTTGGTGACGAATCCTGCCTGCGTCCTTGCAGATGACCCAACCGGTAACC
>CAZWTQ010000094.1:0-4496 GCA_964636975.1 uncultured Oxalobacter sp.
GGGATTTTTATGAAGTGCTTGGTGTTGCCAAGGATGCTTCGGAGGCCGACATCAAAAAGGCCTACCGTAAACTGGCGATGAAATACCATCCGGACCGTAATCCTGACGATAAGACAGCTGAGGAAAAATTCAAGGAAGTCAAGGAAGCCTACGAAATTCTGTCAGATGGACAGAAACGCCAGGCTTATGACCGTTTTGGATATGCTGGTGTCGATCCAAACGGCATGGGAGGAGCAGGTGCAGGAGCAGATCCTTTCAGTGGCGCATTTGGCGATATCTTTGGTGATCTCTTCGGAGCCGGTATGGGGGGAATGGGTAGTCGTAGTGGTTCACAGGTATATCGAGGGTCTGACTTACGTTACAACTTGGAAATCACCTTGGAAGAAGCTGCGAAAGGTTGCAAGAAAACCATTCGTGTCCCATCTTGGAGCAAGTGCGAGGCCTGTGGAGGTTCTGGCGCTAAGAAAGGCACTTCTCCGACCACCTGCACAACCTGTGGTGGTCAAGGGCATGTCCGTATGCAGCAAGGCTTTTTTCATGTTCAGCAGACCTGTCCACATTGTCGTGGCAGAGGTCAAACTATCAAGGACCCTTGTCCAGATTGCCATGGACAGGGCAATATCAGGATCAACAAGACATTGGAAATTAATGTTCCTGCTGGCATTGATGAAGGTATGCGCATCCGTTCCTCCGGTAATGGGGAGCCTGGTCAGAATGGAGGTCCTCCTGGTGATTTGTATATGGAGATTCATATCAAGCAGCATCAGCTCTTTACCAGGGATGATGATGATTTACACTGTGAGATTCCAATATCATTTGGAATTGCCGCACTCGGTGGTGATATCGAAGTGCCAACATTGGAAGGTAAAGTCTCTTTCCATGTACCAGCGGGTACCCAAACAGGACGGACTTTCCGTCTAAAGGGCAAGGGCATCAAAGGCATCCATTCTTATCAGCCAGGAGATTTCTTCTGTCATATCAGGATTGAAACACCGGTCAATTTGACTAATGAAGAAAAAGATTTACTACGGAAATTTGATGAATTGGTATCAAAAGATACTAGCAAGCACAGTCCCCAACATAAGACATGGATGGACAAGCTGAAAGATCTGTTCAGTTAAATCGTAGCGATAGAGATTCTTGTTAGAGGTTGATAATTTTTTCCTTATCTAATTCGGTTAAAGGTTGTTTAGATGAATTTTATTATCTAAAGAGGCTTCTAATTTGCTCAACAAAGCAGATTGAAATGGGAAAATATCGGTGTGCTTGCTTTTGTAATAATGTGTGTAATGGCAGGTTACGAGGTAGCAAATGGTCTCGCATGCGTAAAAAGCGGGGTAGCGTTTGTTTAAAATTTAATGTGATGGATAGAAAAGTTAGCAGGGGAAGTTGGAGAAGTATGTACTTAACATCGTATAAATCAAAAATAAGTGGCTACTGATGAAGATTTTGTATGGCATTGTGGGAATGTGAGAAGAACTTTTTGCATTAAAAACCACCTTGAAAGTCATTCTGTCTCCATGCTTCATAAATAATAATGGCGACGCTGTTCGACAGGTTCAAACTCCGACTGTTGGGCATCATAGGTAGACGCAAGCGGTGTCCTTCCAGAAAAAACTGTTGAATAGTCTCTACCAAGCCGTAAGTTTCCGATCCAAAAATGAACCAGTCTCCAGTAGAGAAAGAGTGTTGATTGTAGAAATTTCTGCTCCCTTTGGTTGTCATTGCATACATTTTCATAGGGTCAGGTTGTTCAGCTTTCAGAAAATCAGTCCAGTTGGCATGGACTTTAATAGAAACAAATTCATGGTAATCTAATCCCGCACGACGCATCTTTGCATGGTCGATTGGGAAGCCTAGTGGTTCAATCAGGTACAGTTTGCAGCCGGTATTGGCACAGAGACGGATAATGTTTCCTGTATTTGGCGGAATTTTGGGTTCAATCAAAACGACATTAAACATGAGAAGCTTTTATCAAATGCTTTGGGGTTCGTGCGAAAACAAGATTGGTAATTTTAGTAGCTCCTGCCTGTTTCAGTACACGACCAATTTCATTCAGGGTGTTGCCAGTTGTCATTACATCATCTACTACAGCAATATGACAGCCTTGGAGTGAAGCCTTTTGAGTATCTGGAACAGAAAATGCCTGATATATATTCTTTTTTCGGGAAGCTATTGTAGTAATATCACTTTGACGGTCTGTTTCGCGTGTTCGGACAAGCAGGGAGCGTTGGGGAATCATCTTTAGCAGTTTGCCCACTGTTTTGGCGATTTCATGGGATTGATTGAAACCTCGCTCAGCTAGGCGTTTTGGACCTAATGGGACAGCAACCAGCAAATCAGGCTGAATGCGATGGGTAATCATCGCAAGATACAGTAATCTTCCTATCACAGGAGCAACAGCAAGACAGTGTTGGAATTTTAGCATATGTACTATCTGGTCGACCGGTGGAACAAAATCGGTGATGGTGACTGTCGTATCATAAGCAGGAGGTTCTTTCAGGCAGTCGCCACAAAGGCGTGTAGCAGGAAAAATAGTTTGAGATAATAGGTTGCCACAACAACGGCATCGAATAACTTGTGCTTTGAACATACTATCTTGACAGGTATGGCAAAGGCTGTATTGGCTGGGAGAATGGCATAGAATACAAGGCGTAAGAGATCGACGGATAGCATCTGTCATTTTAGCAAAAAGAGTGATGTTCATTCTGTTATTACCCGACCGAGAAGATGCTATTGTAAGCAATCTGGCAAAAAACTGACAAAAAATATGTATCTTTGTTCCAATACGGTCAAGAACTTATTTGAGAATTTGCGCCGTACTGCAGAAGGACAGTTTCTTTGGCATGAAGCATCCGCCCGCCTACGGGAACGCCTGTCGGTTATGATGGTAGATATTGATAGGTTTATCGATGTCGGCTGTGGAAGTGGTGATGATTTGGTATGGTTGAAAACCTTATTTCCACAATCATTGGCGGTAGGATTGGATGGAGCCTTTGCTCCCCTATTGCAGGCTACTCATAAAACAAAAGACTTTTCAACGATTTGTATCTGTAGTAAAGCAGAAACAATGCTATTCCTGCCGGAAACATTCAACCTCGTCTGGTCTAATATGATGCTACATTGGGCAGAAGATATCGGTGTGGTGTTGTCCAATTGGTATCAGATGCTCCAGCAGAGTGGGCTTTTGCTATTCAGTTGTCTGGGACATAACTCTCTGCATAATCTTCATCAGGCATTTGAGGGTATTGATAATTATGACCATATTATGATTTTTCCCGATTGTCGGCAATTGGGTGATGCATTGATACAATCAGGATTTCCCTCTCCGGTACTAGAACGTGAGTTGTTTGAACTGACTTATCAAGATGTCGGTGTTTTGCTGAAAGATATTCGGTCATTAGGAGGGAATTCTTTGGTGAATCGGAGAAGAGGTTTGATGGGAAAAGGCTCTTTTTCGCAATTGATTCAAAATTTGGAAGCTTTGCGCGATGATAATGGGGTGATAACCCTACGTTTTGAAATCATACTAGGACATGCGTTCAAAGAAACTTTACCCAAGAAATCGGTTAATGCCATTAGGTTATATTGGTAAGTTTTTACCGATGATAATTATGTTGAAGTTTAGTCGATGAAATTGAAAAATGGGCTTTTACTTCTGATGTTGAAAACTAAACGGAAATAGGAATGATATATCAATAGGATGAAAATATTTTCCATAACGTTGATAGATAGTCATATTAGTTCAAAAAATAGCTGTCAAGATGAGGTCAATTGGAATAGATAGAGCTACTCAATTGCAGACAGGGGAGCGATAGCGTTGCCAAATCTATTTGCTGATTGAAAAAGACATGGAAACATGTAGAAGAAAGGTTTCGGTGATATGGTATGGATAGAACTCTTGCGAAAAATACGGTAATCGCGTTTCCAATAAAGATTTTCTTAGGACTGTCAGGCAGTTTTCCAATAAGAGCCATATGCTACGTTTAAAAAGAGGGAGGGAAGAAGTTCCAACTTTATTTTTCAACAGGCAAGTATCTCATCCAGACTGTGCCATTGTCGAATTGTTTAATGGAACTAGCCAGTTTCAGTCTAATTGGATGGAATGCCTGGTCTTGGATGCCATCAAAAGCAGCGATCTGACCTGCCCTACCATCGATCCCTGGGGCATACATTATGCTGATTTCATCCAGCAACCCTGCAGAAAGAAAACTTCCATTGAGATTGCCTCCGCCAGTCAGGACAAGGCGCTTTATATCAAAGGTAGTTTTCAAGATTGCCATTGCCCTATTCAAATCGATATTTGGTTTACCAGTTGCAATGTAAGAGATATTGTTCCGTCGGAGATAAGCCAGGTAATCTTGCGTTACGTGCTCACTAACTAGGCAAATAAGAGCTTTGCTTTCTAAGTTATTTGTTTTCCAGAGTAGGATACCCAAAGTATCTGTAATAATGTGATAACGGTCTGTTTTTACTGCGAAGTACACAGATTCTTG
>CAZWTQ010000095.1:0-4287 GCA_964636975.1 uncultured Oxalobacter sp.
TTTTTGGCTTTTCTGCTGTTCTGGCTGGGCTTATTCACCACATCGGCTCATGCAGTAGAAAAACAGGCACGCATCCCTGCCCATGGCTTTGCCATCATGGCTGAAGGCGGTGGATTCCAGCCCTATACATTTTCCCGGCATGCCGTTGGAGACAATGAAATCCAGATTGAAATCCTGTATGCCGGTATCTGTCACAGCGACCTGCACCATGTTGCCAGTGACTGGGGCAAGGAAGAATATCCATTGGTACCCGGTCATGAAATCGTCGGTAGGGTCGTCAAGGCCGGCAAAAACGTGACGAAATTCAAAGTAGGTGACATCGCAGGTGTCGGATGCATGGTCAATTCTTGCGGTGAATGCGAATTTTGCCGGATGGGACTGGAACAGTATTGTCCAAATAGGGTGCTGACATACCATGACCACGATCAGTACCACGGTAATGAACAGACACAGGGAGGCTACTCTGACACCCTGGTTGTCTCGCAGAACTTTGCCATCAAGGTTCCCAAAAATGCCGACCTTGAAAAAATTGCCCCGTTACTGTGTGCGGGAATCACCACCTGGTCACCCCTCCATTACATGAACGTCAAAAAAGGCGACAAAATTGGTGTTGCCGGTTTTGGTGGTCTGGGACATATGGCGGTGAAATATGCCGTAGCACTGGGTGCGGAAGTCACTGTATTCGACATCACGGAAGCCAAACGGAAAGACGCCAAACGGTTGGGAGCAGTCCGCTATGTCAACGTCACGAATCCTGAAGAACTGAAAGGTCTGGACAACTCCCTGAACTACATATTGAGCACGGTTCCATCAAAATATGAACCGTCCATGTACATGAAAATGCTGAAAATTGATGGTCAGATGGCTATTGTCGGATTGCCTGCCGTCTAAAACATGCCGACTATCAGCGTGCTTTCTCTTGTCAGTCTTGGCAACCGCAAGGTATTCGGCTCCCAGATTGGCGGTATCAGGGAAACCCAGGAAATGATGGATTATTCCGTTGCCCATCACATTTATCCGGAAGTCAAGGTTATCAAGGCTGATGCCGCTGCCATCGACGAAGCCTATAAAAAGGTACAGGCAGGGGAAGTCAAATTCCGGTATGTCATCGACATGAGCACCCTCAAGAAAAAATAAAAACGGTAAATAGTAAAAACGGAAATCCTGCACTGCAGTCCCGTATGCCAGAACGGCATACGGGACATGCGGGATTTTCTTTTAAGCAGGCAAAGCATAGACAAAGCCAAAGCCGTTATCTGAATTCAGTTCATGAACCATCGGCTAGCCATTGACTAACATATGGCGTCATTTCATAATAACGGATTACGTTGATACCTGTTTATTCAGTGACTGCCATTCGTCTTGTTGGGGAAATGAAGGGTGCAGAGAACAGGATTTTGATTTAATTAAAACCCATAAAGCGCCAGGAACGCTATGCTTGATTTTATCCGCAATCATAAACGCCTTACCCAGGTCATCCTTTTGATATTTATCATCCCGTCCTTCATTTTTTTCGGTATTGAAGGTTACAAACGTTTCAGTGAAACAGATGGCGTTGTAAAAATCAAGCGGGACGCGGGACCTTTTAGCTTTCTCCAGAAAGACTACGTTATTACCAAGCAGGAATGGGATAATGCCGTCCGTAAACAGGTAGAGATAATGCGTCAGCAGGCAGCTGCGCAAGGACGTCCTTTCGATGCGAAACTGGCTGAATCCGAAGAATTCAAATGGCAGGTTCTCCAGCAGCTTGTCAATAAATACGTATTGCAGTATACCGTTTCCAAAGAAAACCTCTCAGTTCCGGAACAGGTTGTCATCGATAAAATCCGCCAGATTCCCGGTCTTGTCGATAAGGACGGTAACTTTGACCAGAAAAAATACGAGCAGATTCTGGCGGGGCGTGGCATGACTCCGGAAGGGCATGTTGCCATCGTGGGGCAGGAAATGTCCATGCAGCAGGTTCCTGCGCCAATCCAGTTCAGCGCCATTGCATCCAAAAGCGTCGGGCGACGCATGTTCAACCTCTTTACCCAGGAACGCGAAGTTCAAAAACGTGTCTTCAGCCTTGCGTCTTATAAAAACAGGGTCTCTGTCACTGATGAAGACTTGACTGGTTATTACAGCGATCACGCCAAACAGTTCACCATTCCGGAACATGCTGATGTCGAAATTGCTGTTCTGGATCAGTCTGCTGCTGAAAAAAGCGTCAAGATTACTGAAAATGACCTGCAGGGCTACTACAACCAGAACAAAGATCGTTTTGCGACCCCTGAACAACGCCGTGCGCAGCATATCCTGATTTTGACACCAAGAAACGCCAAGGAAGCCGACAAGGAAGAAGCGCGTAAAAAAGCTGAAGATATCCTGACACAAGTCAGGGCGAATCCTGCACGCTTTGCCGAATTGGCAAAAAACTACTCGCAAGATCCAGGTTCTGCGAAAAACGGTGGCGATTTAGGTTATTTTGCCCGTGGCAAAATGGTCAAAGAATTCAGTGATGCCGCATTTGCCCTGCAAAAAGGTGCCATCAGCGACATTATCCAGACTGAATACGGCTTCCATATCATCATGGTGACCGATATCAAACCGGCTGTGCCGAAAACTCTGGCACAGGTTCGCGAGGCCGTCATGCAGGAGCTCAAACGGGCTCAGGTTTCCAAAAAATATGCCGAAATGTCAGAAACCTTCTCCAACATGGTTTACGAAAAATCTGACAGCTTAAAGCCGGTTGCTGATGCCATGGGCTTGAAAATCCATACCATCAAAGACCTGCAGCGTGATCCGTCAGCCGCTGCCCGGCAAAATCCGATGCTTGCCAATTCGGCACTACTGGAAAAGATTTTCTCAGACGACTGTGTCAAGGGCAAACACAATACCGAATCTGTCGAAGTTGCACCCCAGGTACTCGTCTCTGCACGCATTACCCAGCATTATCCCGCTGCTTTAATTCCGTTTGAAAAAGTTCGTGCAGGCATCCAGACAGCAGTCACCAACCAGAAAGCACTGGCTTTGGCGAAAGCCGCCGGGGAAGCAGAGCTGGCAAACCTGAAAGCAGGGGGTGTGGCGACAGGCTTTTCAGCTCCGGAGAAAATCTCCCGTCCAAAAATTGCCCGGTCAGGCCGGCTTGACATGGCTCCTGTCATGAAAGCTGATATTTCCCACCTGCCGGCCTATATCGGTTTTGAACGGCCTGACGAAGGCTATATTATCTATCGGGTTAACAAGGTTATTTTCCCTGAGAAACTCGATCCAAAGATGGAAGAAGTCATAAACCGCCAGATGGCCAACACCATCAGCGCGGAAGAATTGTATTCCTATATTGAATACCTGAGAGAGCAGGCTGGCGTCGAATTCCTGATCGAGAAACCGGGTGAAAAAAACAAACAGTAAACAGAATAGGGGAAGTGCATGGCAGGAAAACTGATTACTGAAAATCCCTATCTGATGCATCTTGGCGTCGAGCTCCTGAAAATGGAAAACGGCGAGGCGCAGGTTGGCATCTGGCTCAGGCCGGAGCATGGTAACAGTTGGGCGGTCATGCATGGTGGCGTCATCATGACATTGCTTGATTGTACGATGTCACGGGCGGCGCGGTCATTGGTATTGCCTGATATCACTTCTGCGGCAACTGTCGAAATGAAAACCAGCTTCTTCCAGCCTGGCGGCAAAGTTGGTCAATATGTCACTGCGATCGGCAGAGTGCTACACCGCTCCACGACCTTATACTATTGCGAAGCTGAAATCAGGAATGGTGAAACCTTGGCAGCCAAAGCAATGGGTACCTTCAAAGTCTTCAAACGCAGCGATATCGCCAAACGGATGCAACAAACCACGGCACCTTACCTGAATAAATAGAAATAATAAAAAAACAGATAAAAACGATCAGTTCACTTCGGCATATCCGCAAAAACCATTCATACGCAATACATTGTGCATATGAACTTTTTCAGGGACTTAGGGAATTGTTGAATGACTCTAAAAAAGAGACGTCTGTCCGTCAGTCAAGCGTCTTTCCGCTTTGTCATCTTAATCTCAATAAACAAGAGACCAAGAGACTGCATAGAACCCAACGTAAGGAGGGAGTCGATGTTGTGTTCTATGTGACCGATGTTTTTAGCCCCACTATCGGCTTGGGTCTTGAACAAACCCCCATTTATACCGTCCATTATATATGCAAACAATCAAATTTGCCAAGCATTTTTTCATGCTGGAACAAAAATCTGGAAGAACCCGTCAGACCGCATGGGCAAGGTTCAGGAAGTGGATGCGAAATGGGCGGAAGAAAAC
>CAZWTQ010000096.1:0-4168 GCA_964636975.1 uncultured Oxalobacter sp.
CGACCACTTCCCCAAAACTACATAAAGTCCTCGGAGTCGATTCCCCAGTTTTTGATTGATGATTGGCTTTCAGCATCCCAACAGAAAATGATGAATAATTTTCTATATATAGTAGGGGAAGATTTGCTGTTGTTAATGATGTGAGCTGCCTTTCTGTCAGAACCACTGTACAGAAATAAGCCCAAGAAGGGAGACAAGTAAAAAAAGGGCAGTGGACTGTGGGTTTATCCACCACCCCTGAAAAACGCTAATTGCATCAGGCAGAGCAATTCTCTGCCAAGTGGAATACCAAATTATGCATGGTCAGGGAAGGAACCATGCAAGGTATCGAAACATCAGAACGAGTGCATGATGCCAACCTGATAAGCAAGGACGTGTTCGTTGTTTACGCCAGTCCAGTAATTGGCGACTTGCTTATCGTCATAGTCGGTATATGCTAGATTGCCATAAAGGGAAGTACGTTTGGAAAGGTTGTACTGATAGCCAACAGCAAAACGTTTTGCCGCTTTTTTGTTATCCCAGTGGTACTTGCCTTTCCCATTGTATCCACCAGTCGGATCGTATTTGCCGACGCTGTCCAGACGGTCATACTGTGCAGATGCCTTGAAGACACCTGGTCCAAGTTTCCAGTCCAGACCCAACAGCCAGTTGCGCTGGCGTCCATCGGTATCATTGTTGTAGGCTGTTCCGGAAGATGAACCTTTCCAGCCTTTGGAATTGTTGTCTTCATACTGCAGGGAGATTTTGACATCTGGTGTGATACGCCATCCGATACCTGCCCCCCAGATGCTGGAATTATGGGAATCTGCAAGACGTCCCCAGCCGGCAGATGCCTGGAAGGTTCCATTATCCCATAGGATTGCTGCTTCATAACCGTCGTTATCCGCATTATTATCTTTCAACGTTTTTTCTGCATCTGTTGCCGATTTATTGTCGGTGTTGTGTCCCAATTGGTAGGCGGCGGAAATCCTGAAATCTCCAAATGCTGGTGTATCGTAACGGAAAGAGTTGTCAACACGAGGTGCACGCTGACGACCATAGAACTGGGTGCCGACACCTATCTGGTTGAATGGATCGTGCTTACGGACATATTCGGTGACAACTTGGTTCATACGGCCGATACGTATGGTACCGAATGGACCACCGATACCAACGTTGGCGGCACCTTCCCATTCTTTCGAGGATTTAGAAGCATTCGGTTTCCAGCTGGCGGAGTTGGTATTACCCAATGTACCATCGCTCAGGTCAAAACGTTTTTCCAGCTGAAACAGTGCCTTATAGCCACCACCGAGGTCTTCAGTGCCTTTGAAACCGATACGGTTGTTATCATAATCTTCCATATGGGCATCGACACCGGTACGTTTGGTCACGTTGACATCCAGAACACCATAAATGGTGACATTGCTCTGAGCATGGGCTACTGTGCCTAGCGCTCCGAGAACAGCGAGAGCTAAAAGTGATTTTTTCATGATCATTCCTTTTAGAGTTATTAAAAAATTAAAAAGACAAAAGCAGGTTTAAGTAAGTCGTTGTTTTTATTGCGGGTTGTCTTCTCTCTTGGTCAATGGATTAACCATGGCATAAATATTTTCTGTGCCATAAAAAGTAAGGAGAGTCCCCTCCCCCCCCCTGATCATGGTTTAACCATGACCACTGCTGGAAGCAATGTATTCTGGGCAACGAGAATTTCAGGGGAAAAAGGGGAGCTGACAGGTTTATCTCAAAGGAGATCGCCTGTTAGCGTTGTTGTTCCAGAGACAACATCGGGGAAAAGCGGTAGGAAATCTACTTGTTCCCAAGAGACTGTCAGACAAAAAACGTCCCGCTTTTAAGATGAGGATTGAAGAACCAGCAGACCTTTGGCAGTTGGAGTTTATGATTCTGCTCATTGCACTACCTCAAAGGCAAAAATATTTGTAATCATTCTTTGTAACTGAACCGCCGTATTTATTTTTATTGTCTTCTTTTGGATATGGCGTTCTCTATTTTTATTATTCCCATATGATTATGGGTAATCATATGGATAAATTATAAAATTAATATCAGATTCCATCAAATTTTAATTTTTAACGTGTTGTTTTTTGATTAATCCTATGTGATTATAGGAATTAGAAAACGGCATTACGCATATACAGTTCCACTGGTTCTTGCGTTCCCATGGTTTCTGCCTTGGTCAAACGTCCTGATGCAATCTGGCAGATCAAGTCAAGTAATCGATTGCCCGCTGAATCAATGGATTCGCCTTCTGTGATGATGGAACCAGCATTGAAATCTAATTCAGTTGGAGCTCTGGCAAAGAAAAGCGGATTACCTGTCATAACCAGTAATGGAACGACAATGCCTGTCTTGGCTGCTGGCATCAGTGTATTTTCTGGCATCCAATTGCCACCGATCTGAAGAATATTGAGTACAGTGCCTGTTGCTGCAAATCCAAGAAAAAGTGCTGAAGATGACATCCATGCATCCATGAAGTGAAGTCCTGGACGGGAGATGGACTCTCCATATGCTACGCACTGTTGTAATGGGCGAGTACCTGCCTTTGCAATGGCTCCCAGGGACTTTTCCTCAAGGGTCGTGATGCCACCGGCTATATTGGCAGGTATTGGATTGATGGAGCGGATATCTTCTCCAGATGCTTTGGCTTCTTCCTCGACCCGGGCGACTGCACTCAGGAAACGACGCCTTTCGTTGATATCACTAAAACGGCGGGCAAGGATATGTTCCGCGCCAATCACCTCAGTGGTTTCTGAGAAAATGAAACTTCCCCCCATATCTACCAACTTGTCGGCAAAATTTCCCGCTACAGGATTGCCTGAAATGCCTGATGTTGGGTCGGAGTATCCACATTTGATTCCAACAAAGAGTTTGCCAAGTTCGACTTCCTGTCTCAGAGTCTCACTTGCTTTGACTGCCAATTCACGTCCTAGTCGGATACCTTCTCCAATACTGGGATAAAATCCGCCATGATCTGTCAGGAAGACAGTTTCTACCGGTTTGCCTGATCTCTTGATTTCTCCGACGATATTGTCATAGGAAAATTCCGGATAACCGCCATCGGGTTTGATGCCGGTAATCAATACGGCTCCAACATTGGGGTTTTTTGCTAGTCCGACAATTGTTCTGGCGATTGTGGCACGGTCTTCCGCCATGCGTCCTCCTTCGTTGTTCGGCGGCGTAAAGACTTTTGCGCCAGCAATATTGTTGGCAATCAGCAGTGCCAGATTGGCGCTATTTCTGCCGGTCGAAACAACAAGCAGATAATTACGGATGCCCACTTTCCCGTCTGGGCGGACGTAACCCTGTATTTTCATTTTTTCCATCATTCTGCAGTTTGTGCTCTTTTACCAACGACGTTATGGATATGGACACATTCACCGATATGGATATCCTGTGATGCTTCACCGATGACTTCTCCATATTTGATAACATCTGTTCCTTGGGGAATGTTCTCCACAGCGATCTTGAATGCAAACGGAATATCTTCGACCGCTTTGAATGTGCGTATGGTTCCTGAACGCTCGATATAGCATATTTCTCCTGCGACAACATGTTCCAAGGCACTGCCTGTGTTGTCTGTGCTGTTGATGAGATGTATCTGTTTCATCATGATTTCCTGCTATCTGTTAAAAAACGGAGTATGGAAAAGGATAAACTCCGCTAACATATAAAATATAAAAATCGCCATCAGTTTTTATCAGATTCCCCGTTTTTGCATTCCTGTGGAACGCCTGTATTCAAGCCAACCTACGATACGTTCGATAATGAACGTCAATATCCAGTAAACAATACCTGCCGCTACAAATGATTCAAGATAGAGATAAGTGTCTGCTGCTACCAGATTTGCTTGGCAGGTGACTTCGACCACGGCAATCCAGAATGCCAGGGAGGAATTTTGTAGGAGGGCGATGCACCGTCCTCCCAGGCTTGGGATACTGAGAGTAAAGGCCTGAGGCAGGATGACCCTGCGCATGACCTGCCACTGTGACATTCCAATGGAATGCGCTGCTTCAATTTCCCCCCTTGAAATGGCAAGGATGCCAGAACGGATGATTTCCGCAAAATAAGCACTGGTGGAAAATGTCAGGGCAATCACTGCAATAACGGGCAATGGAATTTCTCCACCACGAACTTTGATGCCGAATGCATCGCCAATCCATTTAGTTATTTC
>CAZWTQ010000097.1:0-4148 GCA_964636975.1 uncultured Oxalobacter sp.
ATTGGTCGATCACGACCTGAGCACCATTGGCAAAATCGCCAAACTGAGCTTCCCACAATGTCAAGGTATTTGGCGAGGAAGTGGCATAACCATATTCAAAAGCCAGTACAGCCTCTTCTGACAAAACAGAATTGATGACAGTAAAATCAGACTGATCCGAATCAATATGCTGTAGAGGAATATAAACCAGGCTATTGTTATTGTCCGGTGTCTGATCATGCAATTCGGCATGGCGATGAACAAAAGTCCCCCTGCCTGAATCTTCTCCTGCCAGTCTGACTGCATATCCGGCGGACAATAGCGAAGCGTATGCCAGATGTTCTGCCATTCCCCAATCGATCGGTATGACGCCCTTGCCCATCTCAACACGGTTGCGAATGACCCTTTCAACCAATGGATGAAGCTGCAACCAATCTGGTATATCCGTAATCCGTTTCGCCAATCGTTGTAATTCGCTAACAGGAACTGCTGTTATCACATCGTCTGCCATTTCCTGATGTTGTAGGATTGACTGCCACTGCAAGGTAGGCTGTGTCTGGGCATTGGTCAAAACAGGATTGACAACGGGTTCCCCTACATCCATTTTCTTCCGGTAAGCAGCAATCATTGCCGTTTCATCTGCTTTCTGGATGACGCCTTGTTCGATGAGTTTTTTTGCATACAGGCTACGGACACTTGGATGCGTATCAATCCGCCTGTACATTAATGGCTGGGTCATGGCGGGTGTATCCTGCTCGTTATGCCCCAATTTACGGAAACAGATAATATCCAAAAAAATATCCTTTCGGAATACCATTCGAAACTCCAGTGCAATCTGGGCGACAAGAACAACTGCTTCGGGATCGTCCCCATTGACATGGAAAACAGGAGCCTCAATCATTTTGGCGATGTCGGTGCAATACAGCGAGGAACGGGCATCACGGGGATCGGACGTCGTAAAACCTATCTGGTTGTTGACCACGATATGAACAGTCCCTCCAGTACCATAGCCGCGAGTCTGTGCCATATTTAGAGTTTCCTGTATCACCCCTTGACCTGCCAGTGCCGCATCCCCGTGGATTAGGACGGCCATTGTCTGGGTTCCATCAGTATCTTTACGATGCACCATTCTGGCTTTTGTCGAACCCTCGACTACAGGATTGACGATTTCAAGATGAGATGGATTGAACGCCAGTGACAGATGGACAGGACCGCCTGACGTAGCAATATCCCTGACAAATCCTTGATGATACTTAACATCACCTGCCGGCAATTCCTTGCCAGACTGGACGCCATCAAACTCAGCAAAAAGCTCTGATGGCAGTTTTCCCATCACATTGACCAGGACATTTAATCTTCCCCGATGCGCCATTCCCAAGACAATTTCCTTGATACCCCTCTGCCCCGCCTGCTGAATAATTTCATCCAATGCGGGAATCAGGCTTTCACCTCCTTCCAGTGAAAAACGTTTCTGCCCGACATACCGGCTATTTAAATAGTGTTCCATGCCTTCTGCAGCGGTCAAATCTTCCAGGATACGGTGTTTTTGGGAAGCGCCAAAATCAGGATTTGTCCGAATAGATTCCAATCTTTCCAGTAACCAACGTTTCTGGGCATGGTTACTGATGTACATGAATTCAGCACCGATGGTCTGACAGTAAGTTTCCTCCAGATATTGAACCAGTTCGCCAAGCGTTGCATTCTCCCTACCAAACCAGGTATTACTGATATTGAACATCAGACCCATATCCGCTTCAGTCAATCCATAGAAGGCCGGCTCAAGCTCATCAATTTTCGGCAACGGATGTTGTTCAAGGGGATCAAGTTTTGCCCTGAAAGTTCCTAGGAACCGGTAGGCAGATATCAGGCGCTGAACCGCAATCCGCTTACGTGCCAATTCAGGGTTACCAGATGAAGCAAGCAGCCTGACAGGAGAATGCTTTCCCTGTCCAACATAGGATGCCAATATTCGGGTATGGCTGATATCTGCCCTGGAACTGCCATCAGAAGCGGGAGCTGTTTGCATGCTACTGAAATAATCGCGCCAATTTTCCGGCACGGAAGCCGGATTTTCAAGCCAGGATTCATACAGAGCTTCGATATAGGGAGCATTTCCTGCAAAGAGATACGAATTCTGTCGATACGATTCCATCATCTCATCGCCTTTCTCTTCTGATCACGTGGAAATGGAGGGGGTTCATCAGAAAATATTTTTTGATTATACGCTATCCAGATATGTAATCTGCATCCAGTCTTTCAAGACCATCAAAAAAACGCCAGAACCAGCAGTAGCTCCGGCGCATTCTCAAGCATCAACTTTCACCAAAAATCATGGAACAGATTTCTGAACTGTTGCTGTCAGTTTTTCAAGCCGTTGAGCAGTACAGTTCAGATAAATGGTTTTCTGTGTCATTTCATCAGGTGCTTTGACCGCCGTTTTTTTACAGAACGCATCGATCTGTTTGCCGGTATTTCGCACTTTGGATATCAGTGCAGTTTTCTTCTTGGGGGGTACTTGACTCCAGGTATTTGTGAATTTCTCATTCGCCTTCCTATTGAAACGGATAGCCTCTTCAAGGTCTGACTGCTGTGCTGTTTTGCCCTGTTGGGATGACGCCAGAGATTTAACCTTGACTTTATTGCTGTTCGATGAAGATTTGACCTTAGTCGATCCTGAGCTGGCAAGGACAGGAACAGGCTTGGAAGGGAAAGCATTCTGCAACCCGCAGGAAATCCCGAAACAAATCAACGGCAATAATGGTAGGATAATCAAGTCATAGGCTGTCAACGACAGTAAAAACGGTTTATCCGGTACTTTCAAATTTCTGGATATCGACTCAGCATCCTCATTAGAAATGTTATTGGATATCTGGTAATTGGTCAGACTAGACTGTTTTAGCTTGCGGGAATAGTTTTTAATGCTGGCACGACGCAGAGACCAGAACAGGAACATGACTACAACAGGAATCACGAAAGCCCACCAAGTATAGGTTTCCTTGAAAATCATGTAACCCACAATGGCACCAATAATCGTACCAATCCATGGAATATGCCCTTTACGGATTTTTTTCCTGCGTTCCATGTCAACAGGCAGTGCATCTCCGGTAAATACGCCATCATCGGTGCCATCACACCAGATAGTATACTCACCGCCTTTGTATTCAAACGTCATCTGACCAATCGGCACCAGCACGGGAACAGCTTCTTTCCGGACTTCACTTTTCCAGTGCCAATCACGCTGCCGGTCACCTTGGGCATGCTTGTAGATATTTTTCCTGATGAGCATGTTGACTTTATTTTCAGCATCCTGCTGATAAACTTCCTCAGCTGTTGTGGCAAACTCACTGACTTCTGAGTTAATGAGATATGCTGGATCATAGTTCTTCATATTCTCCAGGCTGGAAAAACTTTCAACCATCGAGATAACTTGCCTGGGAAGCGGTTCACCTGCGTAAGACATCACCGTGAAATCCCCAAAATCCTGACCATTCGCAGGACGCCAGTCAGTAATGATACGACTTTGTATCTTCCCGTTCACCATATAGCACTCTGTTCGGTCATAACCGAAAGAGGCAGTCCAAACTGCCTCATAATGCCCGTTGAAGACATAACAGGGAACATACCGTAGCTGGGTCTTTGTGAATGTCGCATAATCAAGGATGTCATCTGGAGCATCCTCTTGGGAAAACATATACTTGTAGGCAACATTCTGCAATTTTTGCCGATCAATCGTCATCGGGACGATATAACGGGAATCATTCGAATGTGGAAGCTTTTCACCAGTTGCGATATCAACCTTAGTACCACAGTATGGACACTGTAAAGCCTGCACACCCGGAGCATACTCGAGTTTTGCACCACATGCCGGACAGGAATATTGTGGTTTCTGGGACTCATCCATAGATATTATTTCTTCCTCTTGCAATGACATATGCGGGGAAATTCCCCCGCATGTCATCAGAACTTGGAACGAGCAATCCGCAGTTTTTGGTTCCTGATCAACAGCAACTCTTCCAGTTTGCTGATCATGGAATCCGCCAGAGATGTTCCAGTTGGTTTACCGATTTCATCCGGCAATGTCTTGTAGATAATGGTTTCTATTTCTGTTTCTTCTGTTTTGGCGACATTATCAATACTGGAAGCACTGAAACGGATTTTTTCAGACAGCC
>CAZWTQ010000098.1:0-3905 GCA_964636975.1 uncultured Oxalobacter sp.
GCATGAACGGTTCGCCCGCTCATTTGAAGCCTATTTGATGGAAGGCAAGGCGCCGTCAGTTGAGATGCGGATGGTGGTTATTCTGCGTACCAAGTACCGGAATTTCCACCCTGTTTCTCAAGCAGGCGAATATTAGAAATGATCATATTCCTATCGATTGCCTTTAACATGTCATAAACAGTCAGCAGTCCAATCTGGACTGCAGTCAATGCTTCCATTTCAACACCAGTTTTTCCAATAGTTTCTGTCTGCACACGACATTCGATGCTACCGTCATGGATTGAGAAATCTACTGCTATGCGGGTTAGCATAATAGGGTGGCACAAGGGGATAAGACCCGCTGTCTGCTTTGCCCCCATGATGGCAGCAATCCGTGCTACACCTAGAACATCGCCTTTATCTGCTTCACGGTTCATTATTACAGCCAATGTTTTGGGTTGCATATGGATGAATCCTGAAGCAACAGCTATTCGGAGAGAATTCTGTTTTCCTGCAACATTCACCATATGTGCTTGACCTGATTTATCGAAATGTGATAGCGATGGTATATCTTTGGATGAAGGATTGTAAGCAGACATAAATAGTGCATGGGAAAAGATGATAGAGGAGTATTATAGCACCATGAAAGAAAACTGTATCCTCTCCCCAAAAAAGGTTTCATCTAGACTGTTGGTATCTTTCAGGAGGTTGGTTATTCCACTACTTTCAATCTTCTGTCTGCAGTTACCTCTATATGCCTATGCTCAGGTGAACAGGGTGCCTAGCATCGGGGATGATGCCCGCTCCGCATTGACGCCGATCCAGGAATACAAGCTAGGCAAGTATATCATGATACAAATTGAGCAGGATTCGTCTTATGTCAAGGATGATGTCTTGAATGAATATTTGTCTGTCTTGGGTAATAAGCTTGTTGCTGCTGACCCTGGAGTTCGTGGAGAGTTGGTCAACGATTTCACCTTTTTTGGTATCAAGGATCGTACTCTTAACGCATTTGCTTTACCTGGTGGATTTGTTGGTGTCCATACGGGATTGATACTGGCTACCGAAACTGAGTCTGAGCTGGCATCTGTCTTGTCCCATGAAATCGGTCATGTTTCCCAGCGACACATCGCTAGGATGATTGCCGCATCAGAAAAAGATATCCTGATCCCGATTGCTTCTGCAGCACTTGGCTTGCTTGCAGCAGCAGCAGGAGCTGGTGCAGATGCTGCACTTGGTACATTGATGGCAGGGCAGGGAGTTTCCCTTCAGAAGCAAATCAATTTCACTCGTGATGCTGAAAAAGAGGCTGATAGAGTTGGTTTCCAGATTCTCAGACAAGCGAAGTTCGATGTTAATGATATGGCGATCTTCTTTCAGAAGATGCAACATGCCAATCGACTATACAATGATGCGCCATCTCAGTATCTACGTACCCATCCATTGACTTCTGATCGTATTGCCGATATTGAGGCACGTGCACGTTATGAGCCTTATCGGCAGCATGCGGATAGCGTGGATTTCCAGTTAATTCGTGCTAAGGCACGTGTTATTCAAGGTGATATGGGAGGAGGTCTCTATGAGGCAGAAAAGGTTTTTGCGGAACAGGTCAAGAAAGGAACCTTCTATCAGGTTGCTGCCGGTTATTATGGATTGGCATTGATTGCCTTGCAACGCAAGGATCTAGCACTTGCCCAGTTGAGGTTGGATGAAGCTAGGAAAATATTTAGTGATACTGTCAACAAGCAGAGTATCGCACTCAATGTCCTGGCAGTACAGATTGTCATGGAAAAGGGCAAGTTTGCTGATGCAGCACGGATTACTTATAATGCAATAAGCCATTTTCCATCATCCCGCACGATGTTAAATCTGCATATCGAGGCACTGAAGAGGGGGCGTCGGTATGATGAGTGTGTCCGTTTCCTGCGCAAAGTGATGCAGCGTTATCCTGAGGAAGCTTCATTACGGAAAAAGGCAGCGGAAGTCTATGCAGAAATGGGTAAGAAAGGGTTGATGCATCTTTTAATGGCAGAGTATTATCATCTGATGTTACTCAATGAAGCAGCGCTTGAGCAGTTGAATCTTGCAAGACACGAAAAAGATGTGACTTTCTATGAGCATTCCCTGATTGATGCTCATGAACGGGAATGGAAAGAAGAAATCAAGGGTGCAAAGAAAAAATGAAAAAAGCGATGGCATCCCCGTGTTGATAATACCATCGCCTGATTCTGACAGAGTTAGCTAGACAGTCAGTTCCCTTTCCGGGCAATAACGCCATCGGTATTCAATCCCATGACATGGGAGAATCCACCGTCCACATATGTGATTTCACCAGTGATGCCGGATGCCAAGTCAGATAATAGAAAAGCAGCAACATTACCGATTTCCTCAATCGTGACATTACGGCGCAAAGGAGCATTCTTTGCCACGAAATTCAGCAGGATGTTGAAATCTTTAATACCACTTGCAGCAATAGTTTTGACGGGACCAGCTGAAATCGCATTAATGCGGATACCATTTTTACCTAAAGATTCTGCCATGTAACGGACAGTTGCTTCCAGAGATGCTTTAGCAAGTCCCATCGTATTATAATAAGGGATTGCACGGGTAGACCCCAGATAAGTTAGTGCTAGACAGGAAGCGTTAGACCCTAACAACGGGCGTGCGGCCTTGACTAAAGCAGGGTAGCTGTATGCTGAGATGTCATGTGCAATCCTGAAGTTTTCCCGAGAGAGGCCGTCAAAGAAATCTCCTGCAATTGCTTCACGTGGAGCAAAGCCGATGGAATGGACTAGGCCATCAAGACATTCCCATTTTTTGGCAATTTCCGCAAAGATATTTTCGATGTGTTCATCTTTGCTGACATCGCATTCATAGACCATGCTACTACCCATTTCTTTGGCAAAAGCTGTAATGCGGTCTTTGAAACGTTCTCCAACATAGGTGAATGCTAATTCTGCTCCTTCACGACGACATGCCTCCGCGATGCCTAAGGCAATAGAGCGGTTAGACAGAAGCCCTGTAATCAGAATCTTTTTACCTTCAAGAAAAGCCATGCATGACTCCAAATAAAAAACGGTTATTCTTTCTTATATTATTTAAGTTACTAGGAAAACAGGTTGATGCTAGCCCACAGGGTAATATATGGCTTTCCTGCAAAAAAACCTATACCAGATCCTAGGAATTCTACACCCAAATGGCTGAAAATACGTTAATAAATAAAAAATTCATTATCTTTTTCGGTTTTTTGCGACATCTTTTTTGCCAGAACCCTTTGTGGATTTGGCTGGTTTTGCCAATGTAGCCACACGTTTTTGGTTATTTTTCGCATGTACCACCATTTTTACAGCAGATTCTTTGCCATGTTGGTCAGTTTTTGTCTGCTGTCGTTTTTGAATTCTGTTTTCTAGCATAGTTTTTATCTTGGAAGATTTTTGTTCATGCCTGTCCTTCAGTTTTTCTTTGGAAGCATGATGTTGGATGTCTGATTTCCTCAGTGAAGATGCTACTGAGGCATTTCGCTTTGTAGTAGTTGATGCAGAATATGTCCAGGTACTGCGTTTTGGTGTCATGCCAAATCTCGTTTTTCCTTTCAGTGCTTCAGAAGATTTCATCCAGGGCGATGGAGGCATATCGACAGATTCCATGCTCTGTGGTTCTTCTGAAGCAGAAGTACTGTAATCTGCAGCATAAGCGATATAGGCATTGTCCAAGACACCAGGGGCGATATCATGGTTGAAGCTTGCTGTTCTCGGTACTAGGATGGTGGAACCGAATTTCAGGGCTTTCCGATAAGGGATATTGTTTGCTTGACGGATAACTTCTGGGGATACATCGAGCTTTTGGGCGATATCCTCAATCCTTTCCCTGGCTATTGTCACTTGATATGATGTATCATCAAATCTACCCGCAGCGTCGTACAGGGA
>CAZWTQ010000099.1:0-3866 GCA_964636975.1 uncultured Oxalobacter sp.
TTTGTCACTTTCGATGAGAGACGGCAACTGGCGGAAATAGCCTATGGCGCATTGGACGGAATGAAGACAAACCCAACACAAGGTGGCTATGTCGATTTAATCGACATCACCAACGTGCTGGCGACGCTGGTGCTTCAGACGGCAACACGGAAGAACCGCAGGGCACTGAAAGCCCCTGACGTCCAGCAATGGCTATTTGAACACGGGCATTCCCTTCCAATGACCACTATCAATGCGACACAGGAGAATTTGAAAAAAATCGGTGAACGCCAAAGACGGACTGGCTCATGGGCAATGGATGCTGACACATTCACGCTTTTAGAGAAAGTCATCACGATGTATCAGGAGGCCATTTCAGAAATCCCGTGGAAACTGGTTTTATATCACAAGGCCGGACGGTACGAGAATTAGACAATCTACTAAGACAAAAGACAGAAAGGAAGCCCAAGAATATCACGATAAACTGAAACATGAGATGTGGGCGGAACAAAGACTGAATAAAAAGCCACGGCACACATGGGACGAAGCATGTTTGCAATGGCTTAAAGAGAAAGGAGACAAGAAAAGTATTGATAGCGACAAAACGATTATACGTAAACTGATACCTCTCTTGCGTGGAAAATATCTTGATGAAATGTCAAGGCAGATGATAACACTTATCGGTGAAACTATCAAAGCCAGAACATCGCCATCACGTGCAAACCGGTATCTCGCCTTAATCCGTTCAATACTGAATAGGGCATCAGATATTTGGGAATGGATAGACAAACCACCAAGAATCACGCTGTATAAAGAACCGAAAGGCAGAATACGCTATCTTTCAGGCGATGAACTTGCAAGATTGTTTACTTTTCTGCCAGAACACCAGAAGCCGATATTCATGTTTTCAATATTAACTGGACTCCGCAAACACAACGTGCTTAATCTGAAATGGGAACAGGTGGACTTCGCCAACGACATCATCATCTTTAAAGGAGATGAGATGAAAGCCGGCGAAAGTCATAGCGTATTCATCACGGAATCAATACGGGACATCCTGTCTTCGCAAAAAGGCAACCATCCTGAATACGTCTTTACGTATCATGGTAAGCCAGTAGGCGAAGTCAACACCAAGGCATTCAGGAATGCTCTGAAGAAAGCAGGCATTGCAGATTACCGATTCCACGATAATCGGCATACGTGGGCAACGTTAGCCCTATCCAGCGGAATCAGTCTGCATGAACTGCAGATTATGGGAGCATGGAAATCCAGCATCATGGCAAGGCGGTACGCACATGTCATGCCGGAAAACATCAGGGAAAACGCAGAGAAAATTGAAAGGAAAATCCGTGACTACGCCACGTTTACACCACACAGAACCATCCAATAAAAAAACGCCGGATAAAAAATCCAGCGTTTTCAAAGGGTTAGTGGTGAGCCCAGCAGGACTTGAACCTGCGACCAAGGGATTATGAGAAACCCTTAACATCTCTTCCCTAGCCAGACGATGCGCTTTTGCGGTGGCATCAATTGTCTGTCGATGTTTCGCCATGCCCTCGACATCTTTCGCCTGCCTGTTCAGTGCAACCATTTGATTATTGCAATTCTTGATAACATTGCCAGCCGCTTGGAAGCTTTTTTGAAATGTATTTGACATTTTTCCAATCAAGGAAAATACAATCGCATATTCTTTTGATGCCATAACAAAAAACCGCCCGAAGGCGGTTCCTAAAGAAAAATAATTAAGTGCTATTTGAAAAGGCGGTGCATGGCCAATCCATACATCACTGTCTGCCTCAACATGTTACGTAAAGCAGGCTCGGATAATCCTTGCGGAGTCATTGTCTCGCTTCTGTCTGCAAGAAGCTCCTGATACTTTTTCAATTCTTCCTGTTCTTCTATCTGCTTTTGTTTCTCTAGCTGTTTTCGCTCTTCCATTGCTTCTAACTGAGATTGCTCGGCAGATAATAACGCCTCAGATTTGCCGAAATCCGCTCCCTTGTCAGGAGTACCAGCACTGAGAAAACAGCCACAATAACGGCAGAACCGGTCTTCCGGTTCATGGCGGTTGCCACATTGACCGCAGAATCTCTTTTCCATGTTGCCTCCCCGATGCCGTTGAGACCAATCAGGTCTGTAATGTAGATTACAACACCATCCTGACATACAGGGCGCAAGGCATATCCTTTTCTTTTGCCTTCGCTTTAATAGATCGCCTTTTATTAATTTCTTCCTTAAGTGTTGCCTGTTTTGCAGAAAGCCCTGCCGCCCCGATACCTTTAAGGTTATTCCGTTTTGCGAAGTCCTGCATCTGTGTCTTCGCACTCTGGTAAGCTTGACCGGCACGCTCTACTGCTCTCGCAAGGTTCAGATATTCCCTGCTGTTCCTGTTGACAACCTGACCCGCACCATGAACAGCTTTTTCATAAGCTGAAAGACTGTGGCGAGCAGCCAAATAGTTTTTCCCCAGTCTTGACAGCTCCTGGCGCTGGGCGGAAAGTGCCTGAACGTCTTTCAACCGTGAATTGAGACCTGCAAGTTTTTTGTCGCAAACACCTATGACGTTGCCTGCTGCATCGAATGCTTTTTTAACTCGCCGGACAATTTCCCTGCAATCATGAAAGCGATGTTGTATTCATGAGATGCCATGGAATGCCTCCAAAAAAACCACTCAATGAATGAGTGGCTTGTATCGTTCTATCTGTGAATTTAACGAAAATATCTATCCGTAGCAATACCTAACAGTATTGCATTTCTGATGCGTCTGCTGAGTTCCGCCTGTACCAATGCTTGCTTTTCTCTGGCCTTTCGTTGCTTTTTGATGAGCTTGCGGACTTTTTTAGGTGGTCTTGTTTCCGGCACGGGACAGCTTGGAAGAGGAGACCTTTTACAAAATGCTCTATGTATCCAGCATCCAAACCTCGTACACGCTTCGTTGTACCTTCTCCAGCAATATACAAGTTTTCTCCAGCAGGCTACAAGCTTTATGGACAATGGTATCCAGAAACTCTCCGGACTGTTCATGACAGCTTCGTCGAACTTCCTCCAGATCTCTGCAAGTTTTCTGAACATAGCCCCTCCGAATTTTTAAATCAGTTCAACAGTACAACGGTGCAATTACGATACTTACAGGATTCCGTTATGTCATGTTTTTGAATTCTATATTGACGCATTCCCATTTTTTCAATGTTGTCGCGTTTACTTTTTTCATGGCATACCTTTATGGAATCTATGGCCTACTGAAATATAGTCTACCATGAATCTGTGCTTAATCAACATTATCTGGTGTTTCCACTGTCCTTGAGGGCGTGATTTCATGAGATGCCATGGAATGCCTCCCCCCCCAAAAAAAGCTACTCAATGAATGGGTGGCTTGTGCCGTTCTACCTATGGATTTAATGAAAATTATTTATCTAATTTGTCCGATTTATCCAATTTGTCCAATTCGTCCATAGGAATACCAAACAGTATGGAAGTTCTGATGCGTACGTTGCGTTCCGCCTCTGCCAATGCTTGCTTTTCTTTGGCCTTTCGTTGCTTTTTGATGAGCTTGCGGACTCTTTTAGGCGGTTTTTTCTTCTCAAGAGGAGGATACCTTCCATAAGGAGGGCTGTTAAGATAAAGGAATAAGCGAAGAGACAAGCGATGCACAGGATTTTTCTTGTATACTTCGTCGAACTTTCTCCAGCAATCTACAAGTTTTCTCCAGCAGGCTACAAGCTTTATGGACATAACCCACCCATGAATCTCACTGTGACCATTATAGAATGGATTGGGAAACTGTCACAACAACAGAAACAGCTGATTGTTTGCCAGAAATCAGTTCTTACGCATTTTTTCCTTTTTCTCTCCAGTCTATTGATAACCGTAGCCCATTCAAACAAGTC
>CAZWTQ010000100.1:0-3852 GCA_964636975.1 uncultured Oxalobacter sp.
ATTCATGGCACGGACACGGCTCGCCAGTTCATCAATCATGGCAGGATCGGCAATATCAATCTTTGAGATCAGGATTTTGTCTGCAAAACCAACCTGCTGGCGTGCCTCTTCATATTCATCCAGCTGATGCATCCCGAAAACGCCGTCCATCAGGGTGATAATGCCATCGAGCATATAACGGTCTGCCACAGAATCTTCCAGGAAGAAGGTATGGGCAACCGGACTCGGGTTCGCCAACCCGGTAGTTTCAATAATGACACGATCAAAGGTGATTTCTCCAGAGTCTCTCTTGGCAACCAGGTTGTTTAATGCGGTAACCAGGTCGCCACGCACTGTACAACAGACACAGCCATTGCTCATCTGGACAATTTCTTCTGCGTCATCTTGTACCAGGATATTACTGTCGATGTTTTCTTTGCCAAATTCGTTTTCAATCACAGCGATTTTCTGCTTGTGGCTGTTGTCTTTCAGGATACGGTTTAGCAGGGTAGTTTTTCCGGCACCCAGGAAGCCGGTAATAATCGTGACAGGAATCAGTTTGGGCGTTATTTCAGACATGGCAGTACCTTTATTGGAAAAAACAAAGCCTGTCTTTAAAAGGCAAGCACCTATTCCGACAGGAATCTATCGGGCATAACTATATAGTGTCCCACTCCACCATGAAAAAATCAATTCAGATCAGGAGATGAAAAGAGAGCGGGATGCTTTTTGCCTGAATGACTTATTTTTTCTTCGCATGGGGGTGCGCCATATCATAGACTTGTGCTAGATGTTGAAAGTCCAGTGAAGTGTAAATTTGGGTGGAAGCAATGGATGCGTGTCCGAGCATTTCCTGGACAGCACGCAGATCGCCAGAGGATTGCAGAATATGGGATGCAAATGAATGGCGGAGCATATGGGGATGTACATGCATCGGCAATTCCAGCCGTTCAGCATGAGCCTGTAACCGTAACTGAACCATACGGGGAGATATTCGTCTACCCCGAGAGTTAAGGAAGAGTGCATATTGATTGTCAGGCAGGCTGTTGGCCTTCAATAAAGTGTTACGGACTGCCAGCCATTTTTTCAGGGCAATGGCGGCCGCATCGCCAATGGGAACGGTACGGGTTTTGTTGCCTTTGCCGGTGACGGTGATTTCTTTTTCGTCCAGGTTCAACCAGCCAATGGATCGGTGGTCCGGATTATGTACTGCATGGATATCTAGACCAGTCAGTTCTGAAACACGCAGACCACTGGAATAAAGTAGCTCAAACATCGCCTGATCACAGAGGATGGCTTCCGGATGTTCTTTTTTTCGGGTTTGCTCTTCCTTGGATTCCATTGAAACTAGCCGTATTGCATTATCGACTGTTAGAGCTTTGGGTAGCGGTTTGCTTTTTTTAGGTGCATGGATGCCTTCTGTGGGATCAACGGCAATGACTGATTGCTCAAGTAGCCAACGGTAGAAACCCCGCCAGGCAGATAGTTTGCGACTGATGGAACGGGGCGTCAGTCCCTGGCCATGCAAAATGGCGGAAAAACGGCGGAAGTCTGCCTCTTTGATTTGTATCAGGGGCGTGCCATCTGCAAATACCTGTAGCTGATTGAGATCCCTGCGGTAATTTTCAATTGTATGGTTAGACAGCTTGCGCTGTCCGGAAAGCATATCGAGATAGCCATCAATTTGCTCTGCCTCTGTATCCCAGTTTTGCTGTTTCATGGTTGTTGAATGTTCTGAAAAATCATGGTTTGCACATTGTAGCAGGGATGTTTTAGTTGCTTATGCCGTAATTTCCATACGCTTGCTTTAGAACTTTTCTGGCTTCTATTTTACAATTTTGATGATTTCTGCTTTACAGCTTTTATGGAAAGAAAAATCGAATTTCATTTCTATACTACCAAATTATGACCACTTATGTTATCGGTGATGTCCACGGCTGTCTGAAGCAACTGGATCAGCTACTTGCCATGATTGAGCGGGAAACGCCTGATGCCCAATTGTTGTTTACAGGAGATATCATCAACCGAGGACCAGATTCCCTGGGAGTGTTGCGACGTGTCATGGCGATGGGAGACAAGGCTCAAATGGTGCTGGGCAACCATGATCTGCATTTACTTGGGATTGCTGCCGGCGCCCGTAAGATGAAGCCGGATGATACGGTGCAACCAATTTTTGATGCACCTGATTGTGCGGAACTGCTGGACTGGTTCCGCAATCGTCCGATGGCGTATCCTGTCGGTGAGAATGGTATCCTGGTTCATGCAGGGTTGTTGCCACAATGGACGTATAAAAAGACGTTTGCTTTGGCAGAGGAACTGCAACAGGCACTTAGAAGCCATCAGTGGCGGGCATTGATGGTGGATATGTATGGAAACAAGCCTGATCAATGGGATGATGATCTTGATGGAACGGATCGGTTGCGCTGTATCATCAATAGTTTTACGCGCTTGCGTTTCTGTACCGGGGAAGGGGTGATGGAGTTTAACGCCAAGCTGGGACCGGAAACGGCACCCCAAAGGTATATGCCTTGGTTTGAAGTGCCTGGCAGGAAAACCAGGAGTAATCTGGTCATTTTTGGACATTGGTCAACGTTGGGTCTGGTCAATCGTCCCAATCTGCTGGCAGTGGATACGGGTTGTTTGTGGGGAGGAGTGCTGACGGCTGTTCGTTTGGATGACAGGGCTGTGTTCCAGGCAAGGTCTTTCGGTTATAGGGAACCTGTTGCCTGAAGTTTTACCATGGAGGCAAGAGCAGACTGGATGGCGGTTTTTGCTTCTTCTGCAAGGCTTCGGCGGTTTTTGCCTTCAGGACTGATGACCGGTAGTATGGTCAACTCTGCCGTGATGCCATCGGCACTGAAAATCCGCTTGATGCTTTCTGCCATGCTGGTGTCTCCGGTGAAATCCACCGCATCGGCATAGTTGCCATTTGGTGTCAGGTAACGGATGGCAAACGGCTGAATGGGCAAACCAGCATGAATGGCACTTTCAAACAGGTTGGGATGAAAGGGCAGCATTTCCCCCTGTTTGGCCGTGGTACCTTCGGGAAAGAAGATGCAGCGTTCTTCAGCGTTCAGGTTGTCAATCAGTTTGCCAAGTATCTGTTTCAGGTCTCTACCACTGGAACGATCCAGATATAGGGTGCCGACTTTTCTGCCAAGATAACCTATGATTGGCCAGTTTGCCATGGCGGATTTTGCGATGAAGTGTCCGTTGAAACGGGAATAGATGAGAAAAATATCGAGCCATGAGATATGGTTGGCAACAATCAGGGAACGGGCGACCATTCTTTCAGGATGGTTGATTTGCATTTTTATGCCAGCAATCGCCAACAGTTTGCTGGACCATCGCCTAACATAGCGATCCCGGGCAGTTTTGCTGGCGAAAGGATAGACAGCGCCACAGTAGAACACAGCAACGAGCGCATGGATGACAAGGCGTGTTGTCCGAAAGAAGCTGCGCATGGCGGGGAAAGCTTTTTGCCTGCTGTCAGCGTTCAAAAACAGGATTCCCATCTACAATGGTCATACGGATACGACCAGGAATCTCACGGCCTAGAAAGGGAGTATGGCGTCCCTGGCTGACAAGACTGTCTGCTTCTACGATCCAACGGGTTCTTGGATCAAAGATGCAAATGTCTGCTGCCTGTCCAATATCCAGTGTTCCACAGGACAGGTTCAGGATGCGGGAGGGTTCGCTGGTGATTTTTGCTATGGCAGCAGAAAGAGCGTCATCTCCCCCATTTTCCTGAGCCCATTTCAGAGTGAGGGACAGGAGTAACTCCAGGCCAGTTGCCCCAGGAACGGATTCGCCAAATGGCAGTAGTTTTTCATCGTCATCAGTTGGGGTATGGTCAGAACAGATAGCGTCAAT
>CAZWTQ010000101.1:0-3798 GCA_964636975.1 uncultured Oxalobacter sp.
AATAACTGACGCAAAGACCAGCCGGCACAGTAACCGGAAAGCATATCCAAGTCATGGATATGGTAATCCGCATCACGGTGTGCTTGCCCGATTTCCGGTGGATAAATATGGCTCAGCCAATAATTTGCCGTAATCTTCCCGGCAACATTCAGAATCATCCCACCTAGGGAATACCCCTGATTGGCATTTGCCTTGACACGCCAGTCAGCCCGTTCAACATATTCTTTTACCGAAGATTCAACATCAACCAAGGTGCGCCTATCCTGACGGATGCGGTGACGCTGGTCACGATATGTTGCATAAGCACGGAAAGTTCTGGTGTGGTTGGCATCCAGCAACATCTGCTCAACCACATCCTGGACCTGTTCAACAGTTGGCGCAGAACCAGCAAAGCGATGACGCAGTACTTTCAATGAACGCTGGGTCAACAAATTTGCCTCATCCTCGCCAAAATCACCTGTTGCCCGACCGGCTTTCGCCAATGCCCTCGCAATACGGGTCGCATCAAACGGCATTTCCGCACCATCACGTTTGATGATACGTTGTGGCAAAGGCGGCAGGACAGGGGCACCAACAACGGACTCCAGCTCTTTAAGATCTCCTGTGTTCATTCAATTCCTTTTTTCAATCACCCTTCATTTGAACCGCTCGAAAGCACTTTCTTCCATTCTCGCAACATGATTCCAAATGAAATATACATCGGCAAAGCAAAATCGGCTTTCCCAATAAAACCGGTTCAGCGAAAAACCTTCCTGATGGAACCTATTGTCTATTTACGGCGACCGATGCTTCTTGAAAATCCTTCTCTATTAGGGACGCATCTCCAGCCTTCCACTAGATAGAGAATAAAACCTAATTATTTTCTCTGAAAGTTAAGTACCGCTATTATAGTAAAACTCTTCAAATCGTGCAGGACACCCAACATTTTCAGTCATCAGGTGCTAATCCTTAAAAAACAGTAACTTACAATAATATCTACAAACTATTCTCTAGTTTTTAATAATTTTTTTCAATAAAATCAATTACTTAAAAAAACTTAAAAAGTTATCCCCAAAAATAACTTTTTTGATAAAAACAACAATCAGACTAAATCATCCAACACACGCCGACGGAATTTGACTCCCAACTTCTCTGCGATTGCTGCACAGGCTTCCACATCAACCCCTGGCAATCCATCAACAGCTGTCACCGTGACATCAGCTCCAGCTTCATGGGCACTTTTCACAAAACCGAGCATAGAATCATAGGCACCCGGAAACTTTGGGCGACAATGACGGATATAGGTTTCTTCATCCTGTGCATTCAATGATACGGAAATCGTTGGAATGAGTGCGGCAATTTCCGGTGCGACATCACGCCCATACATCTGGTTTGCCAATCCATTGGTATTCAAACGCAGTTTGGTAATACCCTTTTCCCGCAAACGGCGAGCGACTTCAAGCATGACATCAAGACGGGCAGTGGATTCCCCCATGCCACAGAAAACGACTTCATGATATTCACCAGGTTCGCCCGCAGCTTCAACCAATTCTTCAATAGAAGGACTGTGTTGAAGGCGCATATTGTATTCCTTGACAGACCATGTTCCGTTGAATTTCGGGCAGAATGCGCAACGCAACATCCCACAACGGTTGGTAAGATTCAGATAACGGCTTCCTTTCAAGGTATAGCCGACTGTATCAGCCTCTTCTGCAGAAGCACTCATTTTCTTTTCCTCTCTTATCCATAGCAGACTATTGCTTTCTTTGAAGCATTCCGTTTAATACCATGCCAGCAATACCGCCCGCTGGCGGCATCCTCTTACGCTATTCTACCGTAACCGACTTGGCAAGATTTCGGGGCTTGTCCACATCGGTTCCCCTGACCAATGCCGTATGGTATGCCAATAACTGCAAAGGAACGACATACAGGATTGGCGAAAGCAGTCCATAATTTTCCGGCATCCGAATAACATGCACGCCTTCCCCATTGACGATGTGAGTACTGCTATCAGCAAAGACATAAAGCTGTCCTCCCCTTGCACGCACTTCCTGCATGTTAGACTGGAGTTTCTCAAGCAGATCGTCTTTTGGCGCAATAGTGACAACGGGCATATGATCCGTGACGAGTGCCAGCGGTCCGTGTTTGAGTTCCCCTGCTGGATAGGCCTCAGCATGGATATAGGAAATTTCCTTGAGTTTCAGAGCACCTTCCAAGGCGATTGGGTAATGGATGCCCCTCCCTAAAAACAATGCATCATCATGCCTGGAAAACTGATCTGCCCAAGCGATAATCTGGGGTTCGAGTGCCAATGCGGCTGACACAGCTCTCGGCAAATGGCGCAATGCGGCGAGATGGTGCTGTTCCTGTTCGGGGTCAAGACGGTTATTGAGCTTCGCCAGGACAAGTGCAAGCAGAAAAAGTGCAACAAGCTGGGTAGTAAAAGCTTTGGTGGAGGCAACACCAATCTCGATACCAGCCCGGGTAATGTAAGCAAGCAGACATTCCCTGACCATGGCACTGGTGGCGACATTGCAGATAGTCAGCGTCTGATGCATACCGAGTGACTGGGCGTGCCTTAATGCCGCCAAGGTATCTGCGGTCTCCCCACTCTGGCTGATAGTGACAACAAGTTTGTCTTTTGAAGGGACACTGTCACGGTAACGGTATTCGCTGGCGATTTCGACCTCGACAGGAATTTTCGCAATGGATTCAATCCAGTACTTGGCAGTGACGCCGGCATAATAACTGGTACCGCAGGCAAGGATGAGAACGGTCTTGATGTTTCCGAGAATATCCCCTGCTTTCTTTCCGAAGAGTTCTGGAGTAATGCCTTCAAGGCCTTGGAGAGTATCAGCGATAGCCCTGGGCTGTTCAAATATTTCTTTCTGCATAAAGTGGCGGTAGGGGCCTAGATCGGCAACACCAGAAAAAACATTAACAGTGCGGATTTCACGCTGAACCTTGTTGCCATCTTTGTCATAAAAGACACATTCATTAAGCCGGATATCAGCGATATCGCCCTCGTCGAGATAGATAATCTTATCGGTGATGCCTGAAAGAGCCAAAGCGTCTGATGCAAGAAAATTCTCCCCCTGTCCAATACCAACAACAAGGGGCGAACCCTTGCGTGTTCCGACAAGACGTTGTGGATCGTCGTTACAGATGACAGCGATGGCAAATGCCCCCTGAAGTCTGGTAGTAGCGGAACGAACAGCCTGAAGCAAATCGCCCTGGTAACAAGCATCAATCAGATGGGCGATGACCTCCGTGTCAGTCTGAGTGGTGAAAATATAACCTCTTACCTGGAGCTCCTCACGCAAAACGGCATAATTTTCAATGATACCGTTGTGGACAAGGGCAATGCGTTCCCCTGAAAAATGTGGATGTGCGTTGTCGGCAGTCGGGGCACCATGAGTTGCCCAGCGGGTATGAGCGATACCGAGTGCTCCACTGAACGACTGTATGTTGACCTGTTTCTCAAGCTCAGCGACACGGGCAGTGCTACGAGAACGCTGAAGACGTCCCTTACGGTTGATGGCGATGCCACAGGAATCATACCCCCTGTATTCCAATCGTTTCAGTCCTTCCAGCATGATTGGCACCACATTACGTTCCGCAATCGCACCGACTATGCCACACATCCTCTCCGCTCCCTGTTTCTACAATAGACCCTGCAAAACTGTAGGCTACCATAAGATAATGCAATAATGTATATCATGGGTATTTATTTCCAAGAGTTCCCTGGAAGTCGATACGCCTCTTACAGAATCAGGGAGGATTTTTGTTCATGATATGTCATAGAGTCATAAGAAAGCC
>CAZWTQ010000102.1:0-3763 GCA_964636975.1 uncultured Oxalobacter sp.
AACTCTACAGTACGGCAACAGGCGTTTTCCTGACGTTGTTCACGATTACTATTACGATGATGCTTATTCGTATCCTCGGGCAGGCAGCAAAAGGCAAGATCGCATCGGATGACGTATTGGCACTTATCGGGTTTACTTCGTTGAACTATATGCCGATTATCCTGATCTTGACAGGGTTTATCGCCGTCTTACTGGTAGTGACGAGAAGTTACCGGGATTCGGAAATGGTGGTCTGGTTTTCTTCTGGGCTAAGCTTGACACGATGGATACGGCCCGTGCTTGAGTTTGGCTTGCCCATTATTGTCCTAGTTGCCATATTGGGTTTTTTTGTGACCCCATGGGCTTATCGTCAGAGCGCGGAATTTCGGGAACGCTTTGAAAAGCGCGAAGACTTGGCTCGTTTGTCTCCTGGAAAATTTCAAGAGTCTGCTTCAGGGAATAGGGTTTTCTATATTGAATCGATTGATGACAATGGAGAGGATGTCAAGAATGTCTTTATCCATTCCATCCGGGACAATCAGTTTTCGATAGTCCTTGCACAGGTAGGACGGATTTTTGATGACGAGAAGGGAGATCGTTTCCTTCTGCTACAAAACGGTCTGCGTTACGATGAAGTTCTGAACAAATCACAGTCTAGTTTCGTGGAGTTCAAGAGATATACGTCCTATGTTGCAGAGAAAGATGATTTTGTTTATGAACTGGATGAAGCTTCCACCCGATCATTAACCATGAAAGAACTGTTGGAAAGACCAGACAACGAGAAGCTGGGGGAATTTGTTTGGCGCAAGAAACTGGGGGAACTGGTTTGGCGTATCAGTTTGCCGTTTATGAGCGCATTATTGATGCTACTGGCGATTCCACTGGGTTTCGTCAACCCAAGAGCCGGTCGATCGTTCAACCTGATTATTGCAGTGCTCCTGTATCTGGCGTATAGCAATATGACTAGTTTCTTCCAGAATTTCGTTTACCGTGGTCGACTTTCTTTCGGAATGGCTTGGTGGCCATTGCATCTACTCATCGCCATGATTATTTTCTTGTTGTTTGCTTGGCGATTGAGTGTTAATAGTACACATCATCCTTATGCTTGGTTTGCAAAATTGCGACGTAAACGCATTCAGAAATCAATCAAGGACAAGGAAGGTGATGGACAATGAAGATCCTCCAGCGTTATTTCCTGTTCCAGATTCTTAAAAGTGTTGCCTTTGTCTTGGTGGCGTTTATTGGGTTGTTTGCTTTTTTTGACCTGATCAACGAGATTCCGATTGTCGGCAAGGGGCATTATCATCTGTTGCAAGCGATTATCTATATTTTGTTGGATATTCCCGCATATGTTTATGAATTGATGCCATTTGCGGTGTTAATCGGAGCAATCTATGCAATGGCGACTTTTGCAAGCAATTCGGAATTCACAATTATGCGAGTTTCTTCCTTGTCAACCTTGGATGCTGTGAAAATGATGGCGAAAGTAGGGGTCATTTTTCTGATTTTCACTTTTGCTGTTGGTGAGGGAATTTCTCCTATTACCTCGCGCAAGGCGGCAGATTTCAAGAATGGGTTAATTGGTAAGAATATATCTGAAAGACTTAAGACAGGGATGTGGAGTAAGGACGTAATCCGAAAAAAGGATAATCCAAATGAGGTAATCGGAAACCGTTATATGAATTTCAAGATTATGAATCCTAACGGTCGTTCCTTTGAATATGCCCGAATTTTTGAATTCAACAATAAACGAGAACTAGTCAAGATTATTACAGCTGACAAAGGAAAGTTCAAGGGAGGCACTTGGATACTGACAGGAGTCAAAGTCGAGGATATTACTCCGGCGAGTAATGACAAAAACAAGAAATTTCCGGATACTGCACCATCAATCCAACATACGAAACTTGATGTCATGCAACTGAATTCTGAAGTGACGCCGAAAATCCTAGCGGTGACTTCCATAGACCCCAACAGGATGTCAGCGATTGAACTAATGCAATACAATCGGCATCTTGATGAAAACAAACAGGATTCATCACTTTATAAGATTGCTTTCTGGAAAAAAATCATTTATCCCTTTTCAGTCTTTGTCATGATGGGGCTAGCATTGCCCTTTGCCTATTTGCATTTCAGGTCAGGAGGCATCAGCCTGAAAATTTTTATTGGTATCATGATCGGGGTTGCATTTGTGCTGTTTAACAACCTTTTTTCGCATATAGGACTATTGAATGGCTGGCCGGCTTTCCTGACAGCAGTCTTCCCAAGCCTGTTGTTCCTGCTGTGTGCAATTTATGTACTATGGTGGCTTGAGAAACATTGATGTTGGAAGAACATCTAAAAATCTGGTAGTAACTATCCGTTATATGCCCGGAAGAAGACGCATCAAGGTGGTATCAGTTATGAGATAGGCAAAAAAGGGGGGGAGAAAAAACTTCAATGCTGTTGCTGAATCGCTTGCCAGACTTTCTGGAGGCGTTTGATGGACACAGGGAAAGGCGTTTTCAACTCTTGGGCAAAAAGAGATACGCGCAATTCTTCCAGCATCCAACGATATTCCTGTAACTGCAGATCATTATCCCGGGATTTTTTCTGGCGTAACGCTTTAACCATCCTGAAATAAGGTGCTGCAGCTTGTTGCCATAATGCCATCAGGTTTTTATCGCGTTGGGCATTATTTTGGCATTTATCTATCCGTAAAGCACATGCCTTCAGATAGCGAGGGAAATGTTTCAGGCGTTCTAAAGGATTTTCAACGATAAACCGTTTTGTTATCAAGAGAGACAGTTGTTCATTGATATCCTGTAGGGTCTGTTCGTGGTTTCTCAGGAAAGCCATTTTGCGTAAGACATTCTTGTATTCTGCCAATATCTGCTGGATGATATCGATAATTTCATTGCCAAGTAACCCGATACGGGTTTTACCATCATTTTTTCGTTTTTCAAAATCAAGGGCTTTTTCTGGTAATGGTGGATACATGAAGGCAGCTTCCAAGCATGCTTGAAGAAGTTGTTTAGAAAGTTCTTCCTTGGAACCTAATTTTAGAAACAGCAAATTTATGTCGGCAAGTCTCTTGAGATGTTTTGACATGAATTTCAATTGCTCTTTCACCTGTAGGGCGAAAAGTCGTCTCAATCCTGCATGGTGCATGGTTTTTGCCGATGCCAGTTCATCGAATACTTTAATCTCACAATGAGAACCTTTGTCAACTAAGGCAGGGTAACCAATCAGGGATTTTCTACCCCGCTTGATTTCTAGGATTTCTGGCAATGGTTCAAATGTCCATGCTGTAATTTTTTCTACTTCAGGCTTGATTGTACGTTCTTTAGAAGGCTGTTCTGCAGAAACTGGAGTTTCGTTTTTTCTTTCAGGAAAAGAGGGAGCCTGTTTACCGGCATCCTCCTGCTGTCTCAGTGTTACACGGATTTCAGCCAATTTTTGGAAAGCATGGCGAGCCTGTCTGCCGAATTCTGATTGCAGGGATTCCAGATTGCGAGACATTTCAAGCATTCGTCCATATTCATCTATGATTTGGAAATTCATGAATAGGTGTAATAGCAACGTTTCCTGTCTGAAATCGTTTTTCTGGACAATAATGTTGGTTTGTTCATGGATATCCTGGATAAGGGCTGCGATCAGTGGTTTTTTGCCAAATGACCCGGATGTCTGGATACGGGTCATGAATCCGGTGGCATAATCCGGTAAGGGGACACAATGCCGCCTTAGTTTTTGTGGCAGGGATTTGATGAGCAGATGTACCTTTTCTTTCAACATTCCAGGAACTAAC
>CAZWTQ010000103.1:0-3693 GCA_964636975.1 uncultured Oxalobacter sp.
TGGATAGAGCAACGGCCTTCTAAGCCGTAGGTCACAGGTTCGAATCCTGTAGGGCAGGCCATTCAAATCAGACAGAGTTCCTTTATTCGTCTGGCCTGCTGGCGAGGTAGAAGATGTAGTACTGGAAGATGGCTGTTGCTTGGCTGATTCCTTCCGATAGTCACCTACTGGATTTTCTTTTATAATACCAACGAATAAGCCAGTAAATACCAAATACGACTGCAAAACCGATAAGGCCGCCGAATGCAATTGCCACTGTACTTATTGCAAGTCCTAAAATGACATCCAGCCACGTAGGTCTTTCCTTACCTTTTGTAGCAAAAATCAATCGCCAAACCAAGTAAGCTATTAACCAGATAACGAAGATAAAAAATCCCCTCATCAATGTTTTTACCGTGGCATGTATAATAGCAATTTCTACAATATCATCTACCATATTTTCAAGTTTTCCAATGCTGACAAATCGGAGAGCTCTCTAGCATTCCTTTATAGGATTATATCCTAAATGAGATTTAAAAGCAATAGATGTTTAAAAGTAGATTCAAACTCTGTAGGTTTGTACTAATTTCTTAGATTGAAATAACCCTACCCTACTAAGGGAGAGATCCGGAGAGTCATCTAATCTATACAACTAACGCTATTGAATTGGTCAATAGCGCGACTAGAAAAGCCCTGCCCTGCTTACACCTATTACTGATGAGAAACGGCCTGAATAAAAGAATTTTTTGATGAAAATATGATGTCCTATTTCATATAAACTATCGTTCTTTTTCTGTGCGGTAACAAGGGAATGCTGATCAGCTAAACCAAATGGCATTTGCCGCAATGTCAATGTTCTTATTGCTTTTACCTTATTCCCGATATGTAGGGACTGAAATACCTGTTATTTTTCCCTGTGAAAGCAGGAAGAGCAGGTTATATGTATAATAATACATATATAATTGATAGAGAATGGCATATAGCAAGATTCCAGAAGAGGCAATCAGGCAATCCAAACGACAGACCACCAAATAGCAGGGAATAATATGAAGCAGAAGAAGTCATCAGAAAACTGGTTCCGAAACCATGTGAAAACTGTCTGAACTGATGGACAGTGACAACGAAAGTGTTAGACTAAAAGCCTACCAAATCATACTAGATCGGGTATATGACGAACCCTGACAGTTCGTTGAAATGGCGGATACCTTCCCGATTGTGGTCAAAGTGGTTGACTTCACCGATATCCATCCATTCAGGAATCCCCTTCCTACTAACTAGAGGGGGTATTATCTATGAGTATCAATCACACCAGAAATTTTTTGCCCCTAAAAACCAGCCGTGTTACCTGTGATACCCGTGACAGACATTTCTCTTAACTGGAGATGGATGTAGTTCCGCAAGTTGAAAATCTTGCTTAACGTTCTGTCCTTTGATATACACGAAGCCAAGTTTGTTTTGCGCTCTGGTATCGCATTTTTGGGCTTCTTGCAAAATCTGCTTCAGTCCCATCTGTTGTTGCATTGCATCCGCTGATATTTTAATTGGTGCATTCCATCCAGATATAGTATCTTGAGGTTACTTGTCTCTCGCTACGGGCGAGGTCAATTTCCTGTGAATAACTCTCATAATGGGAAACAGAAGCACTATTTTTATCATGGGCTCAATCCGTTTTCAGCGTTGGTAAAATATATCCTGATACAATATCACTTTTTTTTTCAAAAGCATATCATCCATGAAGCGTTTTTAGGATGGATTAAAAAAGCATGATCTGGAAAGAATTGGAATCCCAGCTGATTTCTTTGGCAGATAATCATCTGTTGCGTGTCCGAAAAACCCTTGAGACGAAATGCGGTACCCATGTTTCTGTTGATGGGAAATCATTGCTGGCATTCTGCAGCAATGATTATCTGGGTTTGGCTTCGCATCCTGCCATACAGGATGCTGTTTGTCATGCAGTTCGTCGATGGGGAACTGGTTCAGGAAGTTCCCATGTGCTCAGTGGTCATATGAAACCCCACCAGCAACTTGAAGAAGTTTTAGCGGATTTTGTTGGTGCAGAGCGTGCCCTGTATTACAGTACTGGCTACATGGCAAATATTGGCGTTGTGCCAGCATTGGTCGGTCGAGGAGATGCTGTTTTTGCAGACAGACTGAATCATGCTTCCCTGATTGATGCAGTCCAGTTGTCTCGCGCAGATCATCAGCGTTATGCCCATAAGGATATTGTGCAGTTGGAAAAAATGTTGGGATCTTCTAGCGCCAGGAGAAAATTGATTCTTTCCGATGCTGTGTTCAGTATGGATGGAGATGTGGCACCACTAAGAGAACTTTTCGACCTGGCAGAACAGTATGATGCATGGTTGGTGCTAGATGATGCTCATGGATTTGGCGTTTTGGGCAAAGGAGGCAGGGGAACACTGGATCATTTAGATATTTCTTTTCATCCCCGTCTTATCTATATCGGAACATTGGGCAAAGCTGCTGGTGTGTCTGGTGCTTTTGTGGCAGGTTCTTCTACTGTCGTTGAATGGCTGATGCAACGATCAAGGTCTTATATTTTTACAACATCATCTAGTCCTATCATTTCTGCAGCATTGCTGGCTTCATTGGAATTAGTCAGGCAAGGAGAAGACCGACGCAAACATCTTAAACGTTTGTCGAGATGCCTGCATGAGGGATTGCAAGGCACAACATGGCGGATACTGCCCTCTTTTACAGCTATCCATCCGATAATTATCGGTGAAAATGATGCTGTGTTGAGGATCTCCAACGTATTGATGGAACGGGGAATCTGGGTACCGGCAATTCGCCCGCCGACTGTTCCGAAAGGGCAAGCCCGGTTGCGTATTTCATTATCAGCCTCGCACACCTTTGAAAATGTTGAGTGTTTAGCCTCAGCACTCAGGGAGATTCAATGACTGAACTGGTCTTCTGGCATGGTTGGGCGATGTCTCCTGATGTTTGGCTTCCGTTGATTCGGGCATTATATAAAGCATATGCCCGACCATTTTCCATCCAAACACCTGCGTTACCCGGATATTCAGGAAAACCGATACCCGAAAAGCAGACTGGAACAGCATGGGTTGATGCGATGATGGAGGAGGTTTTAGAACCTGTTACACTCTGTGCCTGGTCGATGGGAGCCATCATGGCATTAGATGCAGCAAGACGTTATCCCGGGAAGGTTGAGAAACTAATTCTTTTTGGTGCGACCCCTTGCTTCATCAATAGAAAGACATGGGAATATGGACTTCCAGGAGAAACAGTGCAACGTTTCATGGATGGTATCAAGGTAGATAGCAGAGCTGCTTTATGGCGGTTCATCATGCTGTTTAATCAGCATGATTTGCATATGCGTGATATTTTGCTCCAGCTTTAAAACTTGCCTTATGCTTCAGTTGATATCATGATTCAGGTACTTTCTTTTCTGCACCAGGTTGACTACCGTTATCTGATATCGGATATTCATCAGAAAGTCTTGTTGATTCACGGCGAAAAAGATCCTTTAATGCCTGTTGGAGCTGCAAAATGGCTGGCAGCAACGCTGTCTAATGCTATATTGGCTGTCTTGGGCAATACTGCACATGCACCTTTCCTGTCTTTACCAGATGAATGCGCAGGGATAATGGGAAAATTTTTGGGATGGTCATGATAGACAAGATCGCTGTCTGCAATTCTTTCAGCAAAGCTGCTATACGATATGATACTTTGGCT
>CAZWTQ010000104.1:0-883 GCA_964636975.1 uncultured Oxalobacter sp.
GATATTCCTTTGATATTGCATTGGATATGATAGAGGGGCAAAGGGTTGAGTGGAAATCATTATATACCTGGAAAAGATTTGATATTGGTAGCTCTTTTTGTCTTTATCTATGGGCGATGGGGTATTGCAGATGAAATGTTGCCAGAGTTTACTTTGTACTTGATGTATGGTAAGACAGCTTGATGGTGGATAGCGTACAATACAGCCTTGGGTTGTTAGCTATTGCCTCGTTCGGTAGATGGTAGGTTGTATTGGTTTCAATGGAAATTATCGGTTCTCAGGTTATGTCTGATTTACAGCGAGTATCAGTTGCAGGAGAGGATTCAGAAGGGTTCAATCAATTCGGATTATCGCCGGAAATATTGAAAGCATTGGTAGATTTAGGATATAAGACACCGACTCCAATCCAATCCAAGGCGATTCCATATGTATTTGAGGGAAAAGATGTCATGGGTGTCGCACAAACAGGGACAGGCAAGACGGCGGGATATTCATTGCCGGTGTTGCAGTCGCTTCTATATTTTGCAAATACGAGTGTTTCACCTGCCCGCCATCCTGTCCGTATGTTGGTATTGGTTCCTACGCGTGAGTTGGCAAATCAGGTCTATGAAAATATCAAGAGTTACGCTAAATACACGACATTGAAGGTGGCAGTAGTATTTGGCGGAATTGATATGTCAACCCAGATAGGAGTCCTACGGACAGGTTGTGAGGTGCTTATTGCTACACCAGGACGTTTACTGGATCATGTCCAACAAAAGAATGTCAGCCTAGGCCAAATACAGGTACTTGTTCTTGATGAAGCCGATCGGATGCTGGATATGGGATTCATGCCAGATCTTCAACGGATTGTGAATCTGTTGCCTAAACGGCGTCAGAATCT
>CAZWTQ010000104.1:893-3649 GCA_964636975.1 uncultured Oxalobacter sp.
ACTGTTTTCAGCGACATTCACTGATGAAATCCGTAAGTTAGCAAAAAAGTTTCTGGTTGCACCTGTCTCGGTGGAAGTGACCCGAAAGAATACAACAGCTGATACTGTCCAACAAGTTATTTATCGTGTGGATGATGATGACAAAGAGATGTTGGTTGAATTTTTGATTCAAATGCATCCAAATGAACAGACATTGATTTTCACTAACACGAAATTGGGAGCTTCTCGTCTTGCCCGTTGGCTTGAACGTAAGGGAATCAATGCTTCAGCTATTCATGGCGATCGAACTCAACAGGAACGGATGACAGTATTGGAATCTTTCCGTGCTGGAACTATCAATGTCTTGGTAGCGACTGATGTGGCGGCTCGGGGTTTGCATATTGAAGACTTGTCATTTGTCATCAATTTTGAATTGCCCTATGTTGCCGAAGATTACGTCCACCGTATCGGAAGAACAGGTCGGGCAGGGACACAGGGGACTGCAATTTCTCTCTATACTGATAAGGATGCAAAACTACTGGCGGAAATTGAGGAACTGACCCGAAAAAAGTTGTCTCCTATTTTTCCGGAAGGATTCAATCCAGGAAGATATGCCGTCAGAGCGAGCCATGCAGGACGTTATGAACGGCCAGAATTGGGTCCTTATTACTCTGTCGGGCTGAAAAAAAGAAAATCAGAGGATCCTTGGTTTGACCGTCCTTATGAGCCTGAAGTCCCTGCAAAGGATGCAGATGCAATATCATCCGCAGCTACAACCAAACCCAAGGTGAAGCAGCTGGCATTTTTGTTGGGAGGGGTTCCCAAAAAGTGTGGCTGATATTGGAAAGGTAGATAGTGCTGTATTCTGAAATAGGTAAGATAAGGTCATGACTGATCCAAAATTTGTGCATTTGCGACTACATTCTGAGTATTCGATTGTTGATGGTCTTGTGCGTATTGATGAAGTCGTTTCAGCTGCCGCACGAGATGCCCAGCCTGCGATAGCATTGACGGATCTTTCTAATCTGTTTGGATTGATTAAGTTTTACAAAGCCGCCCGTAAACAGGGGATCAAACCGGTAGCTGGGTGTGATGTTTGGATTACCAATGATGCAGATCGCGAGAAACCTTCACGTCTATTACTGCTTGTCAGGACAAACCAAGGCTATCACAACTTGTGTGAGTTACTGACCAAGGCATGGCTTGAAAATCAGTACAAAGGGCGGGCTGAAGTCCGGCGTGAGTGGTTGTCTGACCTGAAGCAGGCATCAGGAGATACTGGTATGATTGCCTTATCAGGTGCCATGATGGGAGACATCGGGCAGGCATTGGAAGTTGGGAGTTTTGACAGTGCGGAACGCAATGCCCGTCAGTGGATGGAGGCTTTCCCGGGTGCGTTTTATCTTGAGGTGCAGCGTTCCGGTCATTCGCAGGAAGAAGTTTATATCCATCAGGTGAAGCAATTGGCTCAAATAGTCGGTTTGCCGATTGTTGCAACACATCCTGTCCAGTTCCTTTTTGCTGAGCAGTTTCGTGCCCATGAAACCCGTATCTGTATTGCCGAAGGCGAGACTCTTGCCAATGAAAAGCGTCCTCATCTGTTCAATGAGCGTCAGTGTTTCTTGACCCAAAAGCAGGTGGTTGAACTATTTGCCGATATGCCCGAGGCGTTATCGAACGCGGTTGAGATTGCTAAACGTTGTTCTCTTACGTTGGTACTCGGTGAACATAAGTTGCCACAGTTTCCGACACCACCTGGGATGTCACTAGGTGATTTTATGGCTCAGCAGGCATGGAAAGGACTTGAAAAGCGGTTAATGGAACTTTTTCCCGATGAGGTCGAGCGCAAGGCAAAGCGTAGGGTTTATGACGAACGTTTGGCGTATGAGATTGATGTTATCGTCAAGATGGATTTCCCAGGGTATTTTCTTATTGTTGCAGACTTTATCCAATGGGCAAAAAATAATGGCGTACCTGTAGGCCCTGGGCGGGGGTCAGGCGCAGGTTCATTAGTGGCTTATTCCCTGTTGATTACGAATCTGGATCCTATTCGTTACAACCTATTGTTTGAACGTTTCCTGAATCCAGAACGTGTTTCCATGCCGGATTTTGATATTGATTTTTGCCAACACGGACGAGACCGCGTCATTCAGTATGTCAAGGATCGTTATGGGCATGATGCTGTTTCCCAAATTGTGACGTTCGGTACAATGGCAGCGAGGGCTGCTGTCCGTGATGTTGGTAGAGTACTTGATTTGGGTTATGGGTTCTGCGATGGCATCTCCAAGCTTATTCCTTTTAAACAGGGAAAACAAGTTACGATTGCTGATGCACTGAAAGAAGAGCCAAGGTTGGCGGAACGTAAAGAAAATGAAGAGGAAGTCAATGAGTTGCTGGAATTAGCAGAAAAGGTTGAAGGTATTATCCGGAATGTCGGCATGCATGCTGGTGGGGTGCTGATTGCGCCGGGCAAGTTGACAGATTTTTGTCCACTTTATACGCAAAGCGGTGATGCCGGTGTAGTTTCCCATTATGACAAGAAAGATGTCGAAGAGGTTGGTCTGGTCAAGTTTGACTTCCTAGGGTTGACTACGCTTACCATTCTTGACTTAGCTGTACGTTATATCCGGAAATATGACCAAGGAATGGAAAATTTCTCCTTGGATGATATTCCATTGGACGATAAGCAGACCTTTCATTTGTTGACAGAAGGCAAAACGGTTTCAGTGTTCCAGCTTGAAAGCAAGGGGATGCAGGGTATGTTGAAGGATGCGAAG
>CAZWTQ010000105.1:0-3643 GCA_964636975.1 uncultured Oxalobacter sp.
CCGCTTTACTGGTACAAGTATCTTCATGCAGTACCTTTTTGTATGTACTTATTTTTCACAGTGACTATTCCTCAGAACTATTTTTAACTGCTTAGTCGGTGACCTGACTGTTCTGGCAGAGAAATGTAACAAAGAAATTTATTGGATATCCTCATAATCACATAGGATTAAGTAAAAATACAACAAATGAAAAAGGTCATGCTTTTTTCAATCCTAACTAAGACAGAAACCTCTTTAGATAGACACTGCATGCTACTTTAGACTGGTTTAATCAATAGCGACACTCTTGAATACTTCTACCAGTTCTTCAGTAGTAGAACCTTGGACGATAGGCAGATATTTGCCAGCATCGTTCAAGAAGACCCCCAAAGGGACTTCTGTACCCCCAGCACGCCGGAAAATACGGGAATTCGCCCAGACTTGTTCACGGTATTCTTCTGGCAATTCAGAACCTGCTGGTTCAATCCCTCCATTGTGCGGTTTTTCCTCATCGAATGTCTCAAAATGCTGTTTAAGGGTTTCCCAAGGATTTTCAGCAGCCAGAAGGGCTGAACCCTGGCCGATACTGGCACATCTCAGCACAGCGACTGGATAAAAAATGAAATCAATCTTATCCAGGAAAGGTCGTATTACCAGCCAGAGTTTTGATCCCCATGGACATTGAGTATCAAAAAATATTATCGCAACAGGTAACCCTGATGCGCTGGGATTATGGATACCATAGCCTCCACCTTCTGCCTGAGGATTGTCAAACAGTTTTTCTAACTGGGTACCTGCCCTGACCCGGGGAAAACCTGGAAGCGTCGGTTTGGAAAGACGTTCAGTTAATGAGCCGTCCTGTGTCGGCAGTACGCATACATCATCATTAGACATATCATTCTCCCTTTTATTGTTTTATCAATACGCAATTTATTTCTCTGCAGAATCTAACAAAAATTGGTTCTTTATATCCCCTATATATCATATAGGATTTGATAAAAAGCAACAGATTGCAAAAAAGATAACCGATGCTATTGACGTTCAAACAGATGAAGAATATGATGCCCACATCAAAATCCCTTTAAACACATGGGAATACTATAAATAGTAAGGGAAAGGCAAGTGGGAGAACGTTACTGCTTCGGAGAGAGCAATCATCAATCAGACGTTCCTCAAGAGATGATTACTGACTGTGGGTTTTAGGTTATTGGGTAGAGTAATGCAACCCTTCTTGAGAAATATTCAGTCATTAACTGGAAAGATTACCAGCAGATATAACCGATGTCTGAGATTTCTTCCTTCAGCGGAGATTGTTGTGCATCTCGTTAGATTGTCTAGCAGGTATTGCAGGCAATCCTTCCCTTTCCTGAAGTACATCAATTGACTGCTTCCCATTGAAGTTCTGCAAGTTTTCATTGGAAATGCTAACTCAGGTGCAAAACCATATTTAACTCTTTCAAGAGGACTTGCATATGGCAATTTCCTGAATAAGGATGAGCTCCAATAACAACCTTTTTTAAAATTATTAGGAATTGTTTCATCATGAAAATTACCAGTGTTGAAATTTTCGACTGCGAAGTCAACCGTAAAGATAAACGGTTAATTCTGTTCAATCCTGTTTTCGTTAGGGTCAATACTGATGAAGGTATCAGTGGCATCGGCGAAGTCGGTTTGGCTTATGGCAATTCCAGCAAAGCAGGTGTAGGCATTGTGCGAGATTTCGGCAAACTGCTGATTGGCAAGGATCCCTTGAAAATCGAAGGGATCTGGGAAGAATTGCTAAGATATACTTTTTGGGGACAGGGAGGAGGTCCTGTTGTCTATGGTGGCATCAGTGCCTTTGACATCGCCCTGCACGACATCCGGGGGAAGGCATTTAATACGCCGATTCATACATTGCTTGGAGGCAAAAACAAAGATGCCGTCCGTACCTATGCCAGCCAGATTCAATATGGCTGGTCTGATATCTATCAGACCCTAACTGAACCAGAAGAGTATGCAGAGGTTGCCAAGGTTGCAATTGCCCAAGGTTACGATGCAATCAAGGTTGATCCAATCATCCTTGATAAGAAAGGCAACCGTCCACAGACATCGCCAGATGATTACAAACTGCGTACTATCCTGACCCATGACAAACTGACCTTGGCAGTCGACCGTATCAAGGCAATTCGTGAGGCCGTTGGCGATGCTGTTGACATCATTGTTGAAATTCATTCTGTTTTGGGTGTCAATGCGGCCATCCAGTTGGGCAGGGCACTTGAACCTTACCGAATTTTCTATTATGAAGAGCCAGTTGATCCGCTGAATGTTGACAATATGGCATTGGTTGCCCGTAGTGTTAACATTCCGATTGCAACCGGCGAACGCATCTATACCCGCTGGGGATACCGCCCATTTTTTGAAAAACAGGCTCTAGGTATTATCCAACCAGATATCTGCTTGGCTGGCGGACTGACTGAAACCAAAAAAATCTGCGATTATGCACATATCTATGATATAGCAACTCAAATTCATGTCTGCGGCGGACCAGTTTCAACTGCAGCAGCGTTGCAACTCGAGGCGGTTATCCCCAATTTTGTCATCCATGAATACCATACACATGGTTTGAAACCAGTAGTCCGCGAATTGTGTAAATACGACTACCAGCCAGTTAATGGTCAATTGACAGTTCCAGATCTGCCTGGACTCGGACAGGAACTCAATAATGAAATCGTAAAAGATTATCTGGCATATACCATCAGATAAATATCAGATGAATTTATATCTATATATCTAAAAAGAAAGAAGAAAGGAATGAAAATGCGCTTCAAATCACTAGGGAAAATTCTGATCGCACTTGCGGTGGCTGTGACAATCAGTCTGGTGGCCGGTTGCTCGGATAATCCGAAATCCAGTGGCAAGATTATTGTCGGTACGGTTTCGGGCAATGCCGGAGTCAGCTATCTAGATGAGAAAGGCAATCTGACCGGCTTTGAGGTTGAGGTCTTAAAAGAAGTAGACAAACGAATCCCTGATGTCGAGTTCGAATACAAAACCTTCGATTTCCCATCCCTGTTTACAGAACTAGGAGCCAAAAAAGTTGACATTATCAGCTCGAACATTCAATACAACAAAGACCGTGCCCAGAAATATCTGTACAGCAAGGAATTTACCTTTGCAACCTACTATAGAGTAGTTGTCCAACCAGGAAACAGCACCATTAAGTCTCTTGATGACCTGAACGGCAAGAAATTGGCATTACTCAACGGTTTGCAATTGAAAGTGGTTGAAGACTATATCAAAGAACACAACATCAATATCGAACTGCTGCCAGCCAAGAAGACTTCTGAAGTCATCGAATTGTTGACATCTGGTCGTGTAGAAGCAGTGTTTGTTCCTGAATTTCATGTTCCTGTCTTTACCAAGTACCAAAATACTCCACTGAAAGCTGTCGGTCCTGGCTATGTGGCAAAAGGACTGACCCCTGAAACTGCTGGAGCACACTTGTTATTTGACAAGAACAACACCGCATTGCGTGACAAAGTAGACAAGGCTTTGGCTGAAATGCGTGCAGACGGTACGCTTAAGAAACTGAGTGAAAAATGGTTTGGCATTGATTTCACCCAACCTCTAAAACTGCAATGATGGACTGGAATATGACAGTTTCAGGTAAAACCGGTAAACG
>CAZWTQ010000106.1:0-3497 GCA_964636975.1 uncultured Oxalobacter sp.
GATGGTACCGCCATAGGGCGACAGCCACTGCTGCCGTTGTCTTGCTGTGGTCGTACAGCGAAACTTCAGGACGAACATTTATATTTGTTGCCGAGGGAATCGCATGAGTATAGGTCAGCCATGCCGTATCGAAGTGGTCAAGCCATAATGGCCAGCTGCTGCGGTGGGAATGGGGAATTTTCTGGAGTCCTTCGCAAAAATCATTCCATAAGACCCCGTATTCTTTTTTTGCCGTGGCATCATCTGTTGGCTCCGCTTCAGCTTTCCGGACGGGGAAGATGTTTTTGGCTGACAGAGCCTTCAATGGATAACAGTATTCAAATTTCTCACTAGCCTTTTCACCAGAAGTAGCCTTTTCACCAGAAGTAGGCAGGAGGATTTGTTCAAGAAGGGTCAGCTCACGGGTTTGAAGGTAATTTTTCTGCTCCTGCCTGTTGTTGTAGTCTTCAAATTCTTCACGTTCAAAACCAGATGCGATACGGTCAGCCGTTGCGATAATCCATTGCAGGAATGTTTCGGGTCTATGGTGCATGCACGCCGCATTGACAAGGCTGTCGGTGATGTCCCAGCTGTCTGAAGAGCGGCTGGCAAACGGGAACATGTCGCCCTTGATGAGGTCTGGCGCATTCCGTTCGATGACATTAAACGCCATCGCCGTATAGGCGGCATGGTAGTGCGTGAAGTATTTACAATTACCTTCTTTGTGAGATTTGCAGTAGAGATCAAAATGATAGCCTTTCTGTTCCTGGGAACAGGAAATGTCAGCGCGCTGGGCAAATTTCCCCAAATCGTGAACCATTCCCGCAAAGGCGACCCTGCAGGCCTCATCCAGTCGTTTTCTGTCCATAAAAATTCCTCTCCCGTCAAAAATCCGTCAGGCATAAATTCTGAAATGGATTCATTCTAATGTAAAATCCTGCCGGAATGGAATTTCTCAAATTTTTGTTTTTTTCCTGGTTGCCGGCAGGATAATCGCTTCCGGTGACAGTGAGATGCTGTAGCTGCCTTTTTGTGGCGACAGAAAGATGTTGCTGAAGGTTTCTCCCATTTCTCCGCCGACAGCTTTCTTTATCTTTGAAATACGGCTTGCAAGATACTGTTTCAGGAATTTGATGTTTTCATTCATCTGGGGATTTTTGGAAGGATGTTTTTTTGCCGCTTGCCTTAAGCGTACTTCAGTGCTTTTTTCAACAATGTTTTCGTAGGTGGCGGAATCAACAGTCACAACCTGTGCATAGTAAACCAGGAATTCCTGAAACAGTTCTCCTGCGATGTCTTCATTGGGTACGATGGCAGGCAGCCCCTGCTTTTTGCGGTTTCCCAGCCAGAGCAGCAATGCAAACTGCGATGCCTCCAGTTTGACAGGCTGATGCCCAGAAAATTTTACCGTACGGTTTTTGATGTCAAAATGCATCTCAGACGGCAGGCTATTCTGCAATGCATGGACAGTGTCAGAATAATTGCCTTTAACCAGAAAACTTTCCGGCAGACAGGAACGGAGACGTACCAGCGGAATATTCGCCAGAATGACTTCGGCATTCCGTGCGTCAACCTGTACGCCATTATTGAGTGTCAGAAGATGTGGGTGTTGGGATGGATAATAGAAATCCCGGCAGTTCTCATATTGTTCAGAAACCAGAACATGGGAGAGTCTGTCTTGTTCGCGTGCAAACAGGGAAAGCGCATAGCCAATATAAAATCCCATGGTCTTCCTGCCACCTGCCATGGAAACGTGGAGCGCACTGTTTTCATCCTGACAGAACCGCCTGACGATGTTGACAATCTGATCAGCCGCCAGTGTGTTTTCTTCCAGTGTCCTGATATCGTCCAGTGGGTTTCCGTTCCGGTCAGCGATAACGTCAATACAGGATTCATCAAACCTGATTTTCTTTTCAAGATGGTATTCCCGGCAGAAATTATGGAAATGGCTGTTTTTGTCATCCAGTAAACCATTCATCACATGGTTTCGGCCACGGGTTGTGGTGATGAGATGGATTTCTGTTGGAATGAAATCTTGCCTGGTCACCAGTGCATACAGGGTTTCTGTCACAATTTGTGGCGACATCCCGGTCACGCACAGGAGGATACGGTTGGGGAAATTATTTGGGGTCATCGACTGATCCATGTTCTGATTTGATTTTCCAGATTCCAGAGCTGTTCTGCCTTAATGACTTCGATTCCCAGATCTTTTGCGCGCTGCAAAGTATATTGATCCAGTCCCCTGAAGCTAATCAGCATTCCTTTGGTGTTCAATCCGCCTAGTTCTGTCAGGGAGTCCAGTTTGTAGAGTGTGTCACTGCTTTTGTCTCCATCTTCAGCGAATTTTCTGGTTTTACATTCAATAAGGTGCAGGCGGTTTCTTGCCAGAAAAAGCACGTCCAGTTCATTGGTGGAATTATGCCGGATATTTTTTACTTCCATATTTTCGGCAATCTCCTGGATATTCTTGCCAGTATTCTTTATATCTTTGACAATACCGAAAACGTAATCTTCCAGCCAACCTCCATTGGCAAAGTTGCGAGCGTCTTCGGTTTTAAAATGAAGCTGGGTTTCCGTTCCTGATCCTTTTAATTGAATAAGATCGGCATCTTTGAACCAGTCCAGAACCCGGTTGAAATTTTCATTTTTCAATAGATATTGATGTTTTTTGTCAAATGTATATTGAAGCGTTTGGCTTTCACTTGCTTCTTTGGCAATCCAGTTGAGGGAACCAATCGCATCCGAGAATAATTTGGCATCATTTACTAAGGTTTGCATAAGCTGGCTGACCACCGAAGGCCTTTTGGCTTTTTCTTCTTTTTTCTCTGAAAGGATTTCATATCCATGTACATCGAGATAATCACGTAATGTCAATTTGATTTTTGGGGTATCTTTGATAATTTGATCATCAGTGCCGTCAGTAGTATGTAACTGGATTTCATTGTTGTTATGGTTGACATAAAAATAGGCCTGGCTATTAAAGAAAGCCACGCTCTGGGCTGCAATCGCCATAGGTTTTGTGCCACCTGTAATATTGAATGCGATTTTTTTATTTTCGTATTGCTTAAGTAACTGTTCCAACCTGGAAGAGATTGCTTGAATGTCAAAAACATCACCAATTTCTTCAATATCGCATTTAACTCCATGGCGTTTCAAAACTTTTCTAAGCCATTCAGCCTGTGGTTTCATTTGTTCCGATACGATGAGAATAACCTTTTTGGGTCTCCATGCATCAGAAAGGATAGGTGTCAGGTTGGGGGTTGGCTGCCCGGAAACCAGGCAGACATGAATGTCGAATCGGGTATTGTTTTCTACAGAAGTATTATCGGGCATGGCAATTTCCTTCTTTTTTCGGTTAAAGGGAAGAGGTTCGGGGTACAGATTTGACTTCATATTCTACTAGTGAACATTCCGCCTGTAACATCTCGTCAGCATTCAGTTCCTTGCCCCGCTGTTCGGCTTTCAGGTTTAATTCCAGAAAAAGAAATCTGGCACCTTTCTGGCAGATTTTCTCTGCC
>CAZWTQ010000107.1:0-3237 GCA_964636975.1 uncultured Oxalobacter sp.
ACACGACATGCCGGTGATGTCAAACTGTTCTTTTTTCATAAATGCCTGGTTGTTCGGGTGACAGGAAAAAGCTTTACAATCATTGTACCCGTCAATATATTTTTTACAAGAATGTACTGTTTTGCATATGCTGATTCGATATATAATATCCAGAGAAGATAGCGTATCCCTTTGAAAAATAGATATGATGGCAGCTTTTGAATTCCACGAACCATCGTTGAATGAGCTGACGGTTCGGAAATAGAAGGATAAGAGATGTCTAAGCAGGAGCAAGAGGTTCGTATGGTCTATACGGATGATATCCTGCGTTATAAAAATGAACTTGATCGCCTGATGGGAGAAGATGGACCATTTGCCAGGAAGGTGAATGGATACACCGTGCGCCCCATACAGGTTGAAATGGCAAAATCGGTCACTGAAGCGATTACGGATTGTCAGACATTATTGGCAGAGGCGGGAACTGGTACTGGCAAAACATACGCATATCTCATTCCCGCATTGCTCTGGGGTGGGAAGGTTATCATTTCAACAGGGACAAAGAACCTTCAGGATCAGCTATATTTCAAAGACATCCAGACGGTTAGGAAAGTTCTCAATGCATCGGTGACAACAGCGTTGCTAAAGGGGCGGAGCAACTATCTTTGCCGGTATCGCTTGGAGGAAACCCTGAAGCAGGCAGAAAGATTGTTGCAGGCACGTGACGTTGCTTTCCTGAAGGAAATTGTCAGATTCAATCAAATTACAGAAAGTGGCGATCGTTCAGACTTGCCCTCAGTGCCTGAAAAGGCTTTTGTTTGGAATTATGTCACTTCCACTAAAGAAAATTGCCTGGGAGTGGAGTGTCCCTATTTCAAGGAATGTTTTGTGACGAAAGCCCGACAGGAGGCGATGGAGGCCGATGTTGTGGTTGTCAATCATCATTTGTTCTTTGCGGATATTGCCCTGAAAGATAACGGTGTTGCAGAACTTCTGCCTACTGCAAACACTGTCATTTTTGATGAAGCCCATCAATTGCCGGATATTGCTACGACTTTCTTTGGACGGTTCATTTCGACGCAACAGCTTCAGGGACTTTGCCGTGACGTGCAGGTAGAAGGGCTTTCCCATGCCAGGGATAGTACAGACTGGATATCAGTAGTTTCAGCCGTTGACAAAACAGTCAAGGAATTACGTTTGGCATTGCCCGAGAAGGCAGAAAGGATGGCAATCCATCAGATTCCAGAAATGACAGCATTCATTAAAGGACTTGACGATCTGATGGATGCATTGGAAAACATGAGGCAAACATTGGAAAACCAGGCTGAACGTTCGAAGCTTTTGCAGAAATATTTTGAACGTGTGGTTGAAGTCAAATACTTTATGCAACACTGGTTGTCCTTGGCTAAAGGAGAATCCAAGACAGAAGATGTCCCATGGGTAGAAACTTTGGGCCAAACATTTCTGTTACATCTCACGCCGTTGTCTATTTCAGATGTTTTCAGCAAACAGCTAGACGCTATCCGATGTTCTTGGATATTTACTTCAGCCACCTTGGCTGTCAAGCAGGATTTTTCCTATTTCAGCTCACGGATGGGACTTGAAAAAGCCAAGATGCAGACATGGCCAAGTCCGTTTCCCTATAGTGACAATGCATTGCTCTATGTACCCAAGAAAATGCCGATGCCACAATCACCAAAATACAGTGATGCGGTTGTCAATGCCGCATTGCCATTGATTGAATCTTGTGATGGAGGTGTTTTTATCCTTTGCACCACCCTTCGGGCAGTTAACCAGATTGCTGAAAGGTTGAATCAATGGTTGGTTGAAAAGCAGCTGGACATTCCCCTATTTGTCCAGGGAACCACCAATCGCCATGAATTATTGGAACGGTTTCGGCAAGCGGGGAACGGCATCCTGATTGGCAGCCAGAGTTTCTGGGAAGGCGTTGATGTCAAAGGCAGAGCACTTTCATTGGTGATTGTGGATAAACTGCCATTTGCCCCACCAGATGACCCAGTGCTTGCTGCGCGACTGGAAGTCTTGAAACGTAATGGTGGAAACGGTTTCAAGGACTATCAGATTCCAGAAGCTATCATCAGCCTGAAACAGGGGGTAGGGCGATTGATTCGTGATGACAAAGATACTGGGGTCTTGATGATCTGCGATATCCGTCTGGTTGACAAATCCTATGGTAGCAAAATCTGGAGAAGTCTACCACCATTTACCAGGACACGGGATGAAACGCGTGCCTGTGAATTTCTGAAGGAGAGAATATCCACATCCTAATACTTGGTAACATGATATTCTTAGTCAATCAAGCGTTTTATTGCGAAATAGAAATAAGTAGATATGTCATAATCCTTATATCCTGAAATTGATTAACAATGGGGAATCATTATGGGCAAAACCATCAATGAAGCGGGAAAGAAAACCATTGCAAGCTTTGTGAGAGAAAACTTGGCTGGCGATATCTCTGATGAAACCATCCAGTCCTATATTGAGATGGCGGAAAGTCGGATGAAGATTTATGGTGGGTTGCCCAGCTTGGAAATCGCTATGTGCTGTTCCTTGTCAGGGGAGACAGAATATCTGGAACTTTCTGAAGATGAGGTTACTGAAATCGGTGGTTGATATGGAAACAGTATTCAAATGATTTAATGTTGCCAATAATCAGACAGAATAGGGGCATCGGGTTGTTCTAGTCGAGAGAGGACCGAGATGATAGGACAGTCATGATTAGCAAACCTGGATTGACATGGATTGGCAAAAATGAATCGATACTTAATAAAACTAAAACCTCGCATTCACTGGGAATTCTGAGTTACCCTGAACTGCTTGATATCATGAACGGTTAATAAGGTATGGCAGTACTTTTATTCTGACAGTTGAAGTGATGTCAGTCTTTTCTTTTCGGTTGCTTGCAAAAAATTTCTTTATTAGAGAAATGCCTATTTTTGAAATCCCAGATAGGGTTCTGGATTCCCTGCAATGCCAGATGTCACGGTAAATTAAAACTTGAAACGGAACTTCCATGCTTAATATCGTTTATAGCAACCGCTATGAGGTGCTTAGACAGTGTCTGGTTGAGAACCTTCTGTTGGATTATGGGAATATTGCCATTGATCCAGTGTTCACTCCATTGCAGGTGATTGTACCGAGCGATGCGATATCGGATGACCTGATGCGGATGTTTGCCAATCACCCAGATGCCAAAGGTGTTTGTATGGGGCTGAAGATGCAACGGATCAGCAGTTGGAT
>CAZWTQ010000108.1:0-1403 GCA_964636975.1 uncultured Oxalobacter sp.
CTAGCTCGCGGGTCAGCGCCAAAGCAACCAAAATACCCAATGCCTGTTCTGATCCATAACGCACTAAAACATAATATCCCTGAAGTCCTAGTACAAAACCAACGAATAGACCTGAAACAGTAATGATGATTAGCGACTTGTTGCCGATAAAAAAAATCTGGTTGGTAATCAGACGGGGTCTTGCTAGCAGACGAAAAAACGACTGTGCCACAGACAGAAAAAGCCGAGTGGCATAACCAATACTTGAGACCGTCTGACGAGCCTTGTACCCCAGTTCTGCAAACATATTCATGATGCCTTCTCCAAACCAAGGTCAACTGCCATCGACTGACCAGGATAGTGGAACGCCACAGGTCCATCCATTTCTGCATGGACAAACTGATAGACATAAGGATCTATAGACTGCTCCATTTCTGCAGGAGTTCCATGTACAAGGATCCTGCCTTCTGACAGGAAATAGACATAATCAGCAATGGCAAAAGTCTCAGGCACATCATGCGAGACCAATACCGTCGTAGACTGAAGAACGTCATTTAGCCGCCTTATCAGATTTGACGTCACGCCCATGGAAATCGGATCCAATCCCGTAAAAGGTTCATCATACAAAATCAATTGCGGATCAAGAGCAATAGTACGGGCAAGGGCAACACGTCTTGCCATCCCTCCAGAAATTTCCGACGGCATCAGCCATGCAGCACCGCGTAAACCAACAGCACCCAGTTTCATCAGGACGAGATCATGAATCAGTTCTTCAGGAAGATCTGTCTGCTCACGCAGAGGAAATGCCACATTGTCAAAAACGGAAAGATCTGTAAACAATGCTCCGTGTTGGAACAACATCCCCATTTTGCGACGCTGACGGTAAAGCTTACCTGTATTCATAGTTTCTAGACGTTCGCCATCAATCAACACCTCACCATTTTGAGGAGTAATCAGGCCTCCCAATAACCGAAGGATGGTTGTCTTCCCTGACCCTGAAATGCCCATCACAGCAATGACTTTTCCCTTTGGGAAAACCATATTCAGGTCAGAAAGGATCGTCCGTTCGCCATAACCGAAAGACAGATCATGTATTTCAGCCCCGCCCGTAAAATGTAAAAATTGGATTTTTTTGCAAACAGGGTTTCATCTTCTGACGGAGATCGGTTTATAACGTAAGCGTTTTGGAGCAATGGTAGCATCACCTAGGCGTTTCCGTTTGTCAGCTTCATATTCCTGATAATTGCCCTCAAAGAAAGTCACTTGCGAATCCCCTTCAAACGCCAGGATATGGGTAGCAATTCTGTCCAGAAACCATCGGTCATGCGAAACAACAACTACTGTGCCTGCGAACTCAAGCAAAGCATCTTCCAGTGCACGGAGTGTTTCAACATACAAGACATAGGAAGGCTCATCCAGCAACA
>CAZWTQ010000108.1:1413-2994 GCA_964636975.1 uncultured Oxalobacter sp.
CTCCCTGCATCAGGGTCTTTGCCAAATGCAGGCGTCCTCGTTCACCGCCGGAAAGAGAACCCACTTTCTTTTGCTGTTCTGTTCCCCTGAAATTAAAGCGACCCAGATACGCACGAGCATGCATTTCAAATTTACCGACAGTAATCAGATCATTACCGTTACCGATTTCCTCAAAGACTGATTTGTCGTTTGACAGAAATTCTCGTGACTGATCGACCATCGCCATACGAACTGTCTTGCCAATCGTAATCTCGCCGAAATCAGGTTGTTCTTTTCCTGCAATCATATTAAACATCGTTGACTTGCCTGCTCCATTTGGACCGATAACCCCAACAATTGCTCCTGCAGGAATAACGAAACTCAGATCATCAATCAACAGACGATCACCAAACCCTTTGCTAACATGCTTGAACTCAATGACATCATTGCCCAGACGCTCTGCTACAGGGATGAAAATTTCCTGCGTCTCATTTCGTTTTTGATACTCATATTCAGACAGTTCATTAAAACGAACCAAGCGAGCCTTGCTCTTTGCCCGACGTCCCTTGGGGTTTTGACGAACCCATTCCAATTCTTTTGCAATAGTTTTCTGACGAGCAGACTCTTTCTGTTCTTCCTGTCTCAGACGCAGACTCTTCTGGGCAAGCCAGGAACTGTAATTCCCTTTCCAAGGAATCCCATAGCCACGATCCAGCTCCAGTATCCATTCTGCTACATTGTCCAAAAAATAACGGTCATGAGTGATTGCGACGACTGTACCAGGAAAACGGCACAGGAACTGCTCCAACCATTCTACTGACTCTGCATCCAAATGGTTAGTCGGTTCATCGAGCAACAGCATATCGGGTTTAGATAACAACATTTGGCATAATGCAACACGACGCTTTTCTCCACCAGAAAGCACGCCGATCTTGGTATTCCAAGACGGTAGGCGCAAAGCATCAGCTGCGACCTCCATTTGCTGTTCAAGATTACTACCGTCACCAGCAGCAATAATTGCCTCAAGGCGAGCCTGTTCAGTAGCCAACTTGTCAAAATCTGCACCAGGTTCCGCATAAGCCGCATAAACAGCATCCAATTGCTTCTGAGCATCCATCACTTCGCCAAGACCGTATTCGATAGCTTCACGGACAGTCTGCTCCGGATCAAGTAGCGGTTCTTGAGGCATATAACCGATCTTCAGTCCGGGCATGGAGCGCACTTCGCCTAAAATGTCCGTATCCACACCAGCCAGAATCTTCAGCAGGGTTGATTTTCCAGCACCATTAAGTCCCAACACTCCTATCTTTGCTCCAAGGAAAAAGGACAGCGAAATATTTTTCAAAATTTGACGTTTAGGTGGCACAACCTTGCCAACTCGATTCATTGTAAAAACATATTGAGCCATGGCATCTGTTCCTATCATGGGGAATACGGGAATTTCTTCTCCCAATCATGGGAAAAGCAAAAATATCCATGTGAATTCAGTTCTGGAAGTTCTAGAAATAGAAAAAGCACTCCGAACACATCTTGCCGACCAAACCTGGCATGGCCAACGAGTATCTTCAAAACGGGGATATCGTGTACGGGTGCAGCCGCCGG
>CAZWTQ010000109.1:0-2883 GCA_964636975.1 uncultured Oxalobacter sp.
GTTTCATGGCAACAGCATCTTGCCGTTCATCCCTATCTTATATTGATGGGGATAAAGGGGAATTGCTTTACTGTGGCTATCCCATTGAAGAGTTGGCCATGAAATGCAATTTCATGGAAATCAGCTATCTGCTATTGCATGGGGAACTGCCAACGCAGGAGCAGTATGATAGCTTCGTCAAGGATATCGCTAAATACTCGATGGTTCATGAGCAGATGCATTTTTTCTTCAGGGGATTTCGTAGGGATTCCCATCCGATGTCATTGCTGGTTGCGATTGTTGGAGCTCTTTCCTCTTTCTACCATGAACAAGTTGATGTGAATAACTCGGAAGACCGTAACCAGGTGGCAATCCGCCTATTGGCAAAAATTCCAACATTGGTTGCCATGTCTTACAAATATACGGTGGGACAACCCTTTGTCTATCCTCGCAAGGAGCTGTACTATACGGCCAATTTCATGCGGATGATGTTTTCCACTCCAACGGAAGATTACAAGATTAATAACGTATTGGTTCGTGCACTGGATCGTATTTTCATTCTGCATGCTGATCATGAGCAGAATGCTTCGACGTCGACAGTTCGTCTGGCAGGCTCTTCCGGGGCAAATCCTTTTGCTTGTATTGCAGCAGGGATTGCAGCATTGTGGGGACCAGCACACGGTGGAGCAAATGAAGCATCCCTTGCAATGATTAAACGTATCGGTTCGGTTGAGAATGTTGCTCCATATGTCAAGTCTGTAAAAGAAGGGACAGCAGGTAACCGCCTGATGGGTTTCGGTCACCGTGTTTACAAGAATTACGATCCTCGCGCTACATTGATGCGTGAAACTTGTCATGAAGTCCTTGAAGAACTGGGATTGAAAGATGATCCATTATTCAAGATTGCTCTTGAGATTGAAAAAGTTGCGCTGGAAGATGAGTACTTCATTAAACGCCGTCTGTATCCAAATGTAGATTTTTATTCTGGCATTGTCCAGTCCGCACTGGGGATTCCTCCTTCTTTCTTTACGGGAATCTTTGCATTGGCAAGGAGTGTGGGATGGATTTCACAATGGAAAGAGATGTGTTCTGATCCAGACCTGCGTATTGGGCGTCCACGCCAGCTTTATACAGGTGCGCCTCGGCGTAGTGTTCCTGACAGGGATATCAGGCAATAAGGCGTGGCTTGGAGATGAATTTTAAAATCCCTGCTTTGCGATAGCAGGCTTTCTCTGAATGAAAACAATCGTAAGAAAAAGTAATAATTTGGCAGAATTATTGAAAAGGCATAATCTTTTCCATACAGTCACTGAATTGAACCTGTGTAGTTTCGAAAGAACAAAGCAAAATGACAATCATTGATATCGTTAAATGGAATGGCAACCCGAACCTGATGGCTTGGAAGTTCCCTTCGGAAGAACTGTCTACATGGACTCAGCTTATTGTCAATGAAACCCAGGTGGCTTATCTGGTCAAAGGCGGGGTTTATGAGGGGCCATTCCTGGCAGGGCGCCATACATTGAGCACGGAGAATATCCCGTTATTAGCGTCCCTGATTGGGTTGCCATTTGGTGGACAGTCTCCATTCTCTGCAGAAGTCTGGTATGTGAATAAACAGACCAACATGGATATTCGCTGGGGGACTCCTGACCCAATTCAGCTTCAGGATCCACAGTACAAAATTGTAGTGCCTGTCCGTGCATTCGGTCAGTATGGTATCCGTATTTCTGATGCCAAAAAGTTTCTGATGAAGCTGGTTGGTACATTACCGGTTTTCGATACGGAAACTATTGCCAGTTATTTCAAGGGGATTTTCACCGCCCGTATCAAGACGGAAATCGCTAATGCAATCGTCAAACAGGGAGAATCCATCCTGACTATCTCAACACGACTGGATGATCTTTCCAGTATGTTGCAAACCTCCCTGTCACCGAACATGGATGAATACGGCGTTGAACTGACCAATTTCAACGTCATCTCCATCAACGTTCCTGAAGATAATCCTGGGTACAAAAAACTGCAGGAAGTGCTTGCCAAGAAGACAGAGATGGAAATCATCGGTTTCAATTACCAGCAGGAACGTTCATTCGACGTCATGCAGACTGCTGCCGGAAATGAAGGTAATGCAGGTGGCATGATGGGTGCCGGCATGGGCATGGGCATGGGCATGGGCATGGGCATACCCATGGGTAACATGATGGGCAATATGGCTGGTCAGATGAACACAGACAACCAGCAAGCGTTCCAGCAACAGACTCCACAGCAGCCTAGTCTTGTTGCCAGCTATCAGGACAAGATCCAGATGCTCAAGGAACTGGCGGAACTGAAGGCGCAGGGCATCCTGACAGAAGAGGAGTTCACTACCCAGAAGAAACGGATTTTAGGTTGATAAAAGCATTCTAGCCTTTTGTCTTTTGTGTATGGTTAACAGAGGTACATCAAAGAATCTTTCAGTAGTCAAGAATACAATTTTTGAGGAACAAAATGCGTAACCGTATTCCTATGCTTTTCGCCGCAGCAGTCGCTTTTGTGGTTTCTATCTTGGTTTCCTGGTTGGTCATTCCAATCGATGTATGGAATGCAGCTGTTTTTGCCAGTGTTGTGCTATTGGCGGTATCGCTCTCATTGGTTTTTATAGTACCGATTTTGTTTGGCGGTCGAGGTAATGCGGGGGGTATCGCCACAATTGGGCCTGCTTTCATGCTGATTGTACTGATGCTTGTCTGGTCTTTTGGCATCTTGATTGCTTCGATTACCGTGTTACCTGTCCGGTGGGTTTGGGCTGGCAATATCATAACGGTTACCTTTGGTATTTTTGGAATATTGGCTATTCATTCAGCCGCTTCCCACATCAATCATGATGCGGAACATAATATGGACAGCCGGATTGAATGGAGCAGTATG
>CAZWTQ010000110.1:0-2862 GCA_964636975.1 uncultured Oxalobacter sp.
TGATCGCTACTGCCGTTTCCCAGATACTAGAGATGGATTTCCAAACCCCTCTCCTGTTGGAAACTATGTCAGGAAAAGGCAGTGAAGTAGGTCGGTCATTTGAAGAAATACAAATGATTATCAACCACTGTAATAATCATCCAAAACTGGGAGTCTGTCTGGATACCTGCCATGTTTGGTCTGCAGGATATGATATTGTCAACAAACTGGATGATGTATTAGCAGAATTTGATACCATCATTGGTCTTGATCGACTTCAGGCCATTCATCTGAATGATAGTATGACCCCTTTTGCCAGCAACAAAGACCGTCATGAAAATATTGGAAAAGGTTCGATTGGTCTAGACGCTATCACCCGCATCATCAACCATCCGAAGCTGAAGCATTTACCTTTCTGTCTTGAAACACCAAATGACACCAGAGGGCATGGAGTGGAAATCGCCCTACTGAAAACGAAATATCGGCAATGATCAACAAGGTAAAGATTCTTTCAGGAATTTCAGCCAAATTAGCAATACAAGAGACTATTTAATGACAATCGGATAACTTGATGCGATGTTTGCATCAGACATCCCATTTGATTCAAGAGTTTCCCATGCTGAGGCAATCGCTTGCCATTCAACAATATGCAGTACTTTCGCCGAAGCATGTTCTGCCAAGGAACAACTGCCCGTCAGTTTTGCCATTTCATCCAACGCAGACTTTTCCTTTTGCCAATCTTCAGATGTTGAAGCAGAAACATGTATCCTGATCAGTTGCCTAATCAAGGCTTTCAGACAGATAACAAGCCCCAATTCTGCCTGTAAACTTTTTTTCTTAATGCCATCCAATTGGGCAAAGAAATTAGAAAGAAACTCCCGATGGAAAGGATTTACTTCAATACCCGGTAAGTAAGCTCCTATTTCCGATACCAAATCCTGCTGGTATTTCAGTGGTAAGTCTGCAAACCAATTTAGAAAATTTTCATAAGGAGCCATACTAACCTTCCGATATCTAACTCTCAGAAACCCCTATCTATTGCTTTGCCTCTACAATAGTATTGTAGTGCATGATTGCATCACTATAACGTCGCATCATCCGATTATATGATATATTATATCGCCCTTGCTTCGATTCCTGATACAACTCAATCAATTCATGCAATTGAGTATATATGGCTCCTAATCCTTTATTTTCATCCCACGATGCGGAAGATTTCGTTGTAGCGAATTTTAACCCCTCTAGTGACTGTTTAAGTTTCTGAATTTGGCCATCCGCATATTGATAGTTGATCCGATTCTCATGGGTACTATCCTGTTTCAGGAATGCCATCAAATTCCGCGCGTCCAGCAAACACTGCTCCGCATAATAGCCGACCCTATTGTGACTATTTACGTAAACCTGAATCCGCCTTTCTGTCTCCTGCTTCTGAAGAAGCAGTAACCGATCACCGATATCATTCATAACAGCAATCAATCTATCATAGTCGCCTTTGAGGATAGGTAGTACGACTTTTGCTCCCCGCATACCATCTTGACGGTAACCTTGGTTACGGAAATAAGGCAAACTTGTTTTCTCGTCTGTCAGGAGTTTTTCGGCAGCAGTAACTGCTTCTTGAATAGCTATATCCAACTCAGTTGCTTCATTGGCACTTAAGGATAAGCCTTTTTTGAACTGGCGGATACCGAGATCCAATCCTTTCGCCATTGGATAAGGCACTGTACTACGCCCATTCGCTTTCATAGTTTTTGTTGTCAGTACATGGTAAGATGGCATCAAACTCCACTGTCCGACCATTATGCTGTTATAACCACGAATATAGGCATTGATCTGTTGATTGCCAGCGGTTCGCTCAAACAGCTTTATAGCGCCTGTATAAGATTCCAAGGCAGCACCTTCCGCCTCAGCGATATTCCTGTTCTGGTTGACAGTCTCTATCATGGTTGGAATAGCGTAATAACACCCTGATAGAAGACTGACACCTATAACCACAAAAAGAGGCACCAAGCGATGCAACTGTCTAAAAAACATACTCGTCAAAGAGAGTGTCACTTATAAGCCAGAAAAAAGGGCTGCATCCTATCTCTTTTTCCAAAAGCCCTTAATTAGCAGAAAAAACTGGCAAAAAAGACTTATTCTGCCTTGAAATCGGCTGCCAATTGGTCAATTTCACCACTTTCAACCATATCCAACAATTCGGGCAGACTACCGACATGAGCATCATCGATAAAAATTTGTGGAATAGTATGGCATTCAGATCGTGCCCACATTTCAACAATCAATCCCATATCAATGCCAACAACGATATTTTCATATGGAATCCCCCTTGATTCGAAAATCTGGCAGGCGATATCACATTTGTCGTAACCTTTAACGGTGTAGATTTCAATTTTATGTTTCATTTCTATCCTTCAGACGCAACGTGGAGCAGGGAAACCCTGTGCTGTTATAATGGTAGGACTCATTATAACTTAGAACCCCTACTGTTATTCATCCATACTGATATTTTTCTAACCGACAGATAATCTACCAGATGATATCTGATACCGGCAACACATTGATAATCATTAATTTTACTCCTGATTCTGAAACGGGAAGCTCGAAAAACAACTGTCTTGATATCAGGTTGAACAATGTTAAAATCATTATCAGATTTAGCCTGAAAATGGGGATTAACCTGACGACAAAGGGAGCAATCTCTGTCTGTCAGAATGAAAGGAAAAAGGAAACGGATGGAAACCGATTTTTCCAAGGAATTTTTGAAGATGCGGGAAAATGAAGTTAGTCGGCATCATTCGAGAGGATTCAATCCGGTTGTAGGCTATCTAAACAGAATTATCGATAAAATCGATGAAAATGCTGAAAATGGCGATAATCGTTCTG
>CAZWTQ010000111.1:0-2856 GCA_964636975.1 uncultured Oxalobacter sp.
CCTTCAGGGACAAACAGCAGGGTATCCCGTTCATTGGGTTCGCCAGATGAGGCTTTTAGCTTATGGATTCCTTGTGGCAAAGGTTCCCCTGTCGCTGGTTTCGGCTGAAAGTTCAGGTGCCCAAGGATAGATGGTGGCAGGAAACTGTACATCGCCGGGTCTGTTGGGAATTTGCTGTTCATAGGTCTAAATCTCGGTTGTTCAGGAGGTTGGTCTAATCCAGGCTAGTCTGCTACTTCTTAGTATAACAGAAGGTTTTTGTCTGAAAATACCAGTCTGGTAAGTAGGGTTTTATCAGTCGAACTGGTTGTTCTGGTTGATTTCTTTAAGAATGATTTTGGCAGTTGGTGTTGAAGCCAAGCCACCGCGGGCGGTTTCCTTCAGGTCAGGGGACATCAAGTCTCCAACTGAACGCATCGCATCGATAACTTCATCAGCAGGAATTCGGTGGTGGATGCCAGCCAGTGCCATGTTAGCACAGGAGATGGCGTTCATCGCACCGATGACGTTGCGTTGGACACAGGGGATTTCAACTAACCCTGCAATAGGGTCGCAGACTAATCCCATCAGGTTGGAGATTGCCATGGCACAGGCATGCGTGCACATTTCCGCTGTTCCATTACCGAGCCAGGTAAGGGCAGTTGCCGCCATGGCAGAGGCTGTACCGACTTCTGCCTGGCAACCGCCTTCAGAACCGGCAATGGATGATCTGACAGCAATAATCTGGCCAAAACCGGCAGCAACATACAGTGCCCGTACAACTTGGTCATCAGGAATTTGTCGTGCTTTTACCAAGGGCAGGAGCACGGCAGGCATGACGCCACAAGAACCAGCTGTCGGTGTTGCAACAATCCGTTTCATACAAGCGTTGCATTCGCTAACTTTCAATGCTGTGGTGATAATTTCATTCATGAAATGATCGCCATAGAGCAAATTTTGTTCCTGGGCAAGCCGCATTCTTTCTCCATCTCCACCGACAAGCCCGCTGTTGGAACGGTCTTTAGGGTTATAACTGTCCACTGAATGTTTCATGGCATCCCAGAAATATTGCATCTGTGCCAGGGACTCTTCCCGGGTCATGTTTTGTGCTTTCAGATCATCGTTCAGGATGGTTTCACAAAGTGGCAGATTGTCGGTTTTGTTCTGCTTAAGAAGTTCTTTGACTGATTGGAACGCCATGATGTTATTCTCTGGTTCAAACTGATATTAATCCAATATGAAATAATACGACACTTTGAACGAAACAAGCGACACTGCAGAATCAATAGTAGAAAGAAACGCCTTTTCTTATGTCCGTCATATTCCTGCTTCCAATGCTAGTTAATGCGCCGAGACAGTTTGGAAACCGTCTCCATTACATCGTTATTATTTGTCATTGAAGACCACTTTTTCTTATGCGTCTTATGCGGATGCCAATTCCTATGCGAAGACGGAGGAGGGGAGGGGAAAGCAGGAAAAATTCAATCTTCGAAATCCAGCATATCCGCTACCTGTTCAGGGGTTGAACGGTAATATCGCATGGTCATTTTGACATCAGAGTACCCGAGTTGTCTGGCAAGCGTTATCGGATCGAGATGTGGAGCTCCATTTTGTCTGGCTGAAGCTGCCCAGACAGCAAAGGTAGTACGTCCATCATGGAGATTTAGTCCTTCCTGGATAATGTCACCTTTTTCATTTGTTATTTTATGGAGTCCGGCCTGATTTCTAATTTTGATGAAAGCGACCGAATCATAATTCTTGCCGGGATGAAGACCGAATACATTTTCCTCCAAATTCAGGGAAAGTACCTGATTAAGCAGGTTGACAGCTTTTTTGGAAAGGGCAATATTGCGACCGACTGAAGTTTTTGTTGCGGTAGCAGGCAGTTTGATATATCGCTCGTGAATCCATTCGGGCTTTAGCTGTGCGATCTCTCCATGCCTCATGCCAGTGAGCGTTGAAAAAACAAAAGAGGCAATCAACCGTTGCTTGAAATTTCGGGGTGGCGAAACATTGTCCCATCCTACTGTATCGCAAAGTAGTTGAATTTCTTCCGGCGTTGCAACTCTTTTGCGATACCGATAATCCTTGGGGATTTTGATATCCCTGACAGGATTGGTTTCCAACCATTTCAGGGCTATGCCATATTTGACACAGGATGAAAGAAGGGTTTTATAGCTGTTCAAAGTGGAGAATGACGGTTGCTTTCCATATCTTGTCGTAGTGATGGCCTGTTGCCTGAAATATTGTTCAAATGTCTCTTTGGTGATATTGGCAACCATGACATCTGCGATGGGATTTCTAAGAAACCGGTTGATGGTGTAAATATCCCTTGATTGACTTTTCTTTAATGGCAAAACCTCATTCCGATATTTTTGAAGTAGTGCACCGAAAGTCTTTCCTTGTCCTTCCAGACTTTTTACATCATCAGCAAGTTGCATCGCCAATTTCCATTGCAAAGCCAATTTTTTTGTACTGAACGTTTTTCTATAACGTTTTCCGTTTTTGTAGACCGTTGAACGGTACGACGGACCTCTTTTTTCGATAGTCATTTTTTATATGTTCCTAAGGCGATCATTAGGGTAATTTTTGACGATTGCTTCCAAAATGGGGCGAACCTGGGGCGTTTATGGGGATGTTTATTGCGTCTTATCATGTTATAATAAATCATAATAATTATATGATTTTCATCATATAATTATTATTTTGCTATCTATCAAAGTTATTGTTTATTCCTTATTTAAATAGGTTACTTTCATGAACCGTTCAATCTTGGAAATTTGTTCAATTAGTTCTTGCGGAATCTTGTTGTCACATTCCAGGATCATCACGGCACTTCCTCCTTTGGAATGCCGGTAAAGCTGCATGTTGGCGATG
>CAZWTQ010000112.1:0-2840 GCA_964636975.1 uncultured Oxalobacter sp.
AGCACGTACTACTGAAAAATACAGTGAAGCACTCCGTCTGTTGACAGAATGACAGAACAGTTGGAAATCGATTCTGAAGAAATCGTTACCGCTGCCCGGATGCTGGAATCCGGACGGTTGGTGGCTTTTCCAACTGAAACGGTCTATGGATTGGGGGCAGACGCTGAGAATCCGGAAGCTGTTCAACAGATTTTTGCTTTGAAAGGACGATCTGCTAACCGTCCTTTGAGTATTCTTATTTCTAAAGATGCCGATATAGCTTATTGGGCATCAGATATCCCGTTAAAGGCTGAAAAGTTGATTGATGTTTTCTGGCCAGGACCTTTGACGCTTGTTCTCAGGAAAAGAAGTACCCATGTGTCCGAAACTCTTTCATGCGGGAAGGATTCCGTTGCTCTCAGATGTCCTGCTCATTCATTGCCCGCTGCGTTGTTGAAAGTATTTAAGCAAGGCAAAGGCGGGATTGCCGCTCCTTCTGCAAACCGGTCTGGGTATATCAGCCCGACGACTGCTCAACATGTCAGGGATGAATTTGGTACAGATGGTCGGTTGAGCATGATTCTGGATGGTGGCTCCTGCCGTTTTGGCATTGAATCAACTATCCTAGATTTATCACGTTTGGAAACTGACGATTCCATTATCCTGCGCCCAGGCGTGATTACAGCAGAACAGATTGCCGAAGTGATCGGGGAAATGCCAATGGTTCTGGAAAACCTATCAGATAGGGATTCAGGAAACCATTATGCTCCTAAGACTCCGGCACTAATTTTGTCAATAGCAGAGATACAGCAGATGTTGGTTTTGGGTTATGCAAAGAAGATGACTTTACTGGTGCATACTGAAATATTTTTCAAGACACCAGTAAAGCATTTCCCTCAACCAACCGTTAAGTATCTGCCTGATACGCCAGCTGGTTATGCCAAAGAGCTGTATGCCGTGCTACGGGAAGCCGATGAAAGCGGAGCAGAGATTATTTTGCTGGAAGCCGTTCCTAAAATGCCAACATGGCAGGCTGTTCATGATCGCCTTGAAGGTGTGGCAGAGACGGGTAAACAACTGAAGGATAGATTGTTTGCATCGTTTCTGGCAACAGGCCAGAGATGAATTGTGTGGAGACTTGCGACTAGTTATTTTCAGGAATTTTGCCACTGATTGAGAGGTTTCTTGGTGAAGTTCGGAAATAATTTTTAAAGGCTTTATAGAAATTGCTACTGTTGCTGTAGCCTAACATGGTTGCAATTTCTTCAATGGGTAGGGTTGTTTCTTCTAAAAGGATTATTGCCCTTTCCATTCGTTTTTCCAAGATGATTTTGGAAAAGGTTTTTCCTGTTTTTTTATGCAGCAATGTCGAAATGTAATTGGGGTGGTATGCGAAGTGTAAGGCGATGTCTTTTAATGTCACATTATGAGCATGTTCGTTGATATATTGCAGGATTTTTTCATCAAGAGCCATTGGCGTGGGCTGAATGGCAGTTTCTCGGTGACGTCGGGCGATATGCATGAGTAATGCGAGTAGTAAGGGTTTCAGGATGTTTTGCGTATCTTCTGTTCGATTAGCATATTCTAAGACCATGAGTTCCAATAATTTCCGAACGGAATGATTTTCTGAAAAGGACAGATGAATGAATTCTTCCGAGAATCTGTTTTTTTGGGGAGACAGAAAGAAGTGAAATAGCGAGGAGTCTTTGGCGATTACCGATAGATATTCTTTGAAAAAAGCTTTTTTACGAATTAGAATGCCAATGATGACAATCTCTTTGTCACTTTTTCCGCGCAGAGCATAACCGCTATAAGGTTGACCAATATAACATTCATTCTCTTGAATTCTGATTAGATTGTTGTTTTTTGCACTCAGCGCTTCATAGCTTTGCCGATAGGAGAAGTTCAGAAAAAAGAAGTCTTGCCGGTGAAAAGGCTCGGTAATTGTTTTTCCTTTGAAAACACAGACCATGACATCCTCATTTTCCTTGCCGGGCCAATAAGAAGTCACATCATCGGGTCTGCCTGCCATAAGTTGGTGGAAGGTTAGATCCAGCGTTTCAAATTCCTTTCCTAACTGCGTAAGCGCCTGTTCCAGATGCTCGTTCAAAATGGGTTCCTCCTGAATGCTAGCATACCATGATATTAGAAAATACCATATCGATTATTAAAATTTGATGCTGTTTCTCTGGTAAGCCGATGCTAATATGGACAGCGTCAAGGCGTTTACCAATGAAAACCGAAATGTTGTAAAGGAGAATGAATAATGCAACTGAACGCAATTGAATTGTCAGAACTGGCAGGAAAGATTGATCCTGTTGTTACTGTTCGTGACAACTGGTATCTGGTGAGTGCCCAATCAGAAGGTAAGGTCAATACCATGACAGCAGGGTGGTTTACTTTGGGCAATAATTGGGAAAAGAAAGTTGCTACCATTTTTGTTCGCCCCCAGCGATATACAAAAAGATTGATTGATAACAGCGGAAGATTTACGTTGACATTTTTTGATGATCATAAAGAGGCTCTGGAATATCTTGGTAGCCATTCCAGTTTTGATGTCCCTGATAAGATTTTGAAATCAGGACTTCATCTTGCAGAAATAGAAGGACAGCCTTATTTTGAGGAAGGTAAGATAGTTTTGGTTTGCAAGGTTCTTTATCGACAGCCTATTTTGGAAGAGTGTTTTGTTGATCCTGTTTTCGCATCAGAAATTTATCCTGAAAAGGATTTTTCTATGCAATATGTCGCTGAAATTGAGTCTGCATATGAAATTATCAAAGAATCATGAAATGCTTTGTACAGGCACAGGCAAGTGCTGACGCAGACTTCGCTAAAGCGCTCAAAAAGTTTCGAGCCGCAAC
>CAZWTQ010000113.1:0-2830 GCA_964636975.1 uncultured Oxalobacter sp.
GTTTTCTTCCGCCCATTTCGCATCCACTTCCTGAACCTTGCCCATGCGGTCTGACAGGTTCTTCCAAACTTTCTGGAAACCTTCTTTTGTTGACTGGGACGCAACAGCTACCTGTAGGTTGCATAAATCCTGCTCTGCCCTGATGCGTTCAATGGAAACACTCATCAACCAGAAGATTCTCAATGGCAACGCCATGACTTCCGCATAGCTATAACTATAGAAGTACATGACACGACAGAAGTAAAAACCGAAATCAATGGATTTTAACGGCTGGCGGGCTTGCGTCCCTTTTTTGGCTCACCTTCTTCTTTGTTCTGCCCATAGGTTTTCATGATTTCATCTACCAAAACACCACGGCAAAAAGCAAAAAGTGCCGTAATCTGGTTGAAACGCAACTCCCTCAAAACGTCTTTCGGACAGTCTGGAATCATGCCAGAAATCATGTCTGCCATGTTCTCAATCTTTTCAAATTCCGCTGAATCTGGATTGTCTTCCAACTCTTTCGCTTTTTTGGAATAGTCAATGAACTGCTGGACAGACATTTCCATAACGTCATACTGTTTTCCGGCTATTGAGACTTTTCTGGTTGCGGGCGTCGCCAAAGAATCAATATTCAAAATTTCCATTATTTTTTCCTGTTTAAACCACAAAAGCACCCCTCCATATAAGAAGGGTGCCAATCACAAAACATCAATTATCGAATAATGATGGTTGGGAACTTGTCCGCATTGCTTTCATATGCCAGAAGTCCACTGTTTTCATCATCATGGTTTCGATAAACATATACCAGCTGTTTATCATCTTTACTGCCACAGATTTCAGAAAGATTGGTTGGATTGGCAATCTTGCCATGTGGTCCTGTGCAGTTAGTGAAGTTGAGAGTGATTTTGTCTTTTCCAAACCAGTTGGCTTCATTGGCAGCTTCTTTGGAAGCGGACAAATTGTCTTGACAACAAACGTATCCACCATACTGTTTGTCGTCTTCCCAAGACTCACAATTACAGTTAACGAAATTGAATGTAGCTTTTCGGTTCTTGTAATTGGAAATACGCATCACGTTGCTGATGTTATTTGAAACCTTCCCTGATATAAAAGGGATTGAGACCTGCCATGAAAAATCCCAAATTTGAGATTCTGATTCCTCGAATTTTTTCCTGATATAAAAGAGCCTGAAACCAAGAAAAAGAAAAATAACCTTGGAACAGAGAAAAAATATCTTCATTGATTTTGATTTGAAACCTTTCCTGATGTGAAAGAAATTGAAGAGAAAAACAATGGAAAGAAAAGATTCATGCCTGATTCCATCAGAATCGACTTGTACCTATTGCCTGTGTGCATCCTCATGCCCCATGTTAAAAACCCTTGCAGACAAACGCATGGCTGATATGGCCAAAGGGTTTCTGCTGGAAGATACGCCAGCAGATGATTTGGCAGAACGGTACCGTGAGCTACCAAAGCTTGAAAAATACATTCAAGCCGTACGGGACAAGGCTCTGACCCAAGCACTTGCAGGTAAAAAACTAAATGGATTGAAGCTAGGACAAGGTCGTGCCGGAAACAGACGGTGGATTGACGAAACCCTGGTCAGGAAATACTTACGGATGATTGGACTTTCAGAAAGCGAAATCATAGAAATTAAAATGAAATCGCCTGTGAATATTCAAAATACCTTGATTGCCATAGGTATTGGAAAAGAACAGGCAAAACAGGCCGTAGATGCCTTGACAGAACGAAAACAGGGAAAACCAATCCTCGTTCCAGAAAAACAGGAAGGGATCTCACGGAAATTTGAAAGATTCCCTAGTATAAAATGGATTGGAACAATGAACAGGTTTTAGCCATGGACAAAAAAGCAGGAATTATTGCTACTATTGTAGGAGCCTTTATCGTAGGCGCAATTATCGGGTATTACGGGCATGCCCATGTCGCCAATGAAGAGCGTGCGGAAATGGAACAGAAGATGGTTCAGCTGCGCAAGGATTACGACAAGGCGTTTCTTGCCTATCAAAGACAATGCCTGCAGGCAATAGCCAACGCAAATAGAGACGTATACGTACACCACTTTGAATATTAAACTTTCCACAATAAAAATGATTGGAACGGATAGTATAATGGGGTGTTATCGCAGGTTAAATGATACTGTGCCAAATGGCAGGAAAGGATAATATCATGACATTCAGGCATCGGGTGGCGATGCGGAAAACCAATAATTTTCCTGAACGGCTCAGTTTGTGCCCTTCTGTCCATCTGGATGCTCTTCGTAGCATTCAGCATGGTGCCGTGAATGATCACAAATTTAACCGATGCATTCCTTTTTATGATCCCGGGAATCCCGGAAATTCCCGTTTCAATCTCTTTTCTGATTCTATCGATCCTGTTGTTGAAGTGTTCAACAAAATTCCAGATTCATTCCGGCTCAAGTTTGATCCGGCTTCTGATGCTTATTTTGAGGGTCAGGCTGATCGTCGTTTCTATAATGGCTATCTTTTCCGGTCTTTCCTGCATTCTTCTGGCTCTTTGCCATCTTTAAATGATGTTCCAGAGGCGTTTTCCAGTGATTTTGATCATATTTGCAGCACCCGATATATGGCAGATCTTCCCTCCCCTTTTTTTGCCCAGGTTTTGATAATGTGGTTCAACCTATTGGCGGCGCTATTTCTGGCGATCTTTCAGATTTGAAACTTTCAACGATATGACATGAACAGGAATGGATAAGGGTTGATCATTGCTATGGCCTCATGTTTTCAATCAAATTTTCTTGGGGATAGATAACCTGATTATAAAACTGCAAATTTTCAAAATACAGATAAGTTTTTGATTTTAAATAGAC
>CAZWTQ010000114.1:0-933 GCA_964636975.1 uncultured Oxalobacter sp.
ATTTCCCGTGGGGTTGGTAATTCCTTAGTTCCATTATCTTCCTGGCCCGCCTGCATCACTTCTTCTGCGTTGTCACGGATGATGGTGCTACACAAACTAACACATTCATTGCAAATATAGGCAGATTGTCCTTCAATCAGCTGCTTTACTTCATCCTTGGCTTTTCCGCAGAAAGAGCAATAGAGCCCTCTTCCCGTAGTCGTAGTGTCTTCTGACATATTATTCCTGTGCAATTTAAATGAACCTCAAATGATCCTGCGCTACCCGGATCAAGCGTCCAGTTTTCCTTGATTGCGAAAAAAGCCCGAACACAAGGTCCAGGCTTTAATACAGTTATTGAAACAATTCAAGCCCGCTTGATCAAAACCTCATCAATCAAGCCATAATCCTTGGCTTCAGCAGCAGACATAAAATTATCGCGCTCTGTATCCAAAGCAATCTCTTCCAGCCTCCTGCCCGTATTGCCGGCCAAAATGCTATTGAGTTGCTTTCGCAGATATAAGATCTCCTTGGCATGGATCTCGATATCGGTTGCCTGCCCTTGCGCTCCTCCAGAAGGCTGATGGATCATAATGCGGGAATTAGGCAAGGAAAAACGCTTGCCCTTTGCTCCTGCAGCCAGCAGAAAAGCACCCATAGACGCCGCCAGTCCTGTGCACAAAGTCGAAACCTCTGGCTTTACAAACTGCATGGTGTCATAAATCGCCATCCCTGCAGTAACAGAACCACCTGGAGAATTGATATAGAGCGAAATATCTTTATCCGGATTTTCGCTTTCCAGGAACAGTAACTGGGCAACAATCAGATTGGCGCTCTCATCGGTCACTGGTCCTACTAAAAAGATAATTCGCTCCTTCAATAAACGAGAATAGATATCATAAGCACGCTCTCCCCTGCCACTCTGTTCAACCACCATAGGCACCATACCAAGCA
>CAZWTQ010000114.1:943-2802 GCA_964636975.1 uncultured Oxalobacter sp.
GATGCTGAACTACAAAATTGCGTCATCTGTTTTCCTGTCATTCAAGAGTTCAGATTAATTCCGAAATTACATTCGCTGAGCCATCACTTCCTCAAATGGCAGTATTTTTTCAGTAACTTTCGCCCTAGTATAAATGTAGTCAACCACATTTTCTTCCATCAGGACATTTTCCAGCTCTTGGCGACGCTTGGAATCATTCATATAGTAATCAAAAATCATCTGAGGTTGCTGAAAACCGGAGGCGAACTCTTCAGCACGTTCCTTCAGCTTTTCCTGAGAAACTGTTAAAATATCATTATTATCCTTCATCAATTTTTCTATCAGCAGACGGAGACGAACCCTGTTTTCTGCCTGTGCCCTAAACATATCACGAGGCAACTCATCGTCTTTGTGTTCTGGATTACGGGCGGCCAGATCACTGCGGGCGAAATCAATCAGTTCGTCGATTTCCTTTTCAATCATTACCTGAGGGACATCGAAAGTATTAACTTCAACAAACTTTGCAAAGACATTGCTCCTGTTGATGGTCGAAATACGCACATTGATTTCACGAGTAAGGTTTTTCTTGATATCTTCACGTAGCTTATCAATTCCTCCTTCCGTGATACCAAACTGTCTACAGAATTCATCATCCAGTTCCGGTAAATGCGCCCATTCAATCTTCTTGACACTGATAGTAAACTCTGCAGCCTTCCCTGCAACATCCTTGCCATAATAATTCTCAGGGAAAAGCACTTCAAATGTCTTGGATTCGCCCACCTTCATACCTAGAACAGCATTTTCAAATTCAGGTAGCATCTTTTTTTCACCAAGGATGAAGGGGTAATCATCCGCCTTACTGCCATCAAATTCAACTCCGTCAATTTTTCCGACAAAATCGATGGTTACACGATCACCACTTTCAGCGACATCGCTATCATTACCTTTACCATGTTCACTGTCTTCACCCTTAACATAGTAATGAGCACTTTTTTCCCTCAGAATACTAATCATTTTCTCAACATCCGCATCTGTGATTGTACAAAAGGCTTTTTCAACTTCCAATGCACCCAGATCGCCGATTTCAACCTCAGGAATGATTTCAAACATTGCATAGAACTGCACAGTTCCTTCCGGAACATCTTCAGTTTTTGCGTCAACCTTAAAAGTGGCTCCAGCCACTTTCAATTTGTTTTCAGCAACAGCTTCATTGAATGCTTTGTTAACTCTTTCATTGAGCACATCGGCATTAATCTGGGCACCATACATCTGATCAACCATCTTCAAAGGGGCTTTACCTGGACGGAAACCATGTGCCTTTACTGTCCTGGCACGGATTCTCAAACGTTTTTGATGTTCTGCATCAATTTCATCAACAGGGAGGGTAATAATTACCCTTCTTTCAAGCTTTTCCAGATTTTCTACAGCGTATGCCATTTATCAATTCCAATAATTTAATCTCGAACCCAGTCCGAATGTGTTCAGAACCGTTTTCTATTATAAACACCAAATTGCCCCGCTTGGACAATCCGCACTAATTGCAAGAATGTCAGAGAAAAGGACTTCATCCATAAAAGTAGCTTTATATTCTAACTGAATTTCACAAAAATCCGCAAAAAGCCGCACATTTTTCTACAAAAAGACAGGAAAATTACCCCTCCTTTAAAAAACTCCATTTGACCATTCTATAATTCTCCGAATTTCACTGTTCCAACTTTGTATTTGAGATGAGACTTATTTTCGATTAGAATCTAGCGTTTCCGTATATCAGAGGCTGAGCGAGCTCCTGCTCAAAGAATCTTTTTCATATATCCATATAAGAAATAGACATCATTTAATGAGAAAAATTGGATTGGACAGGGATGGAAACAGGTAACAAT
>CAZWTQ010000115.1:0-2768 GCA_964636975.1 uncultured Oxalobacter sp.
CGCCGGTCAAGTTCTGCCAACCAGTCGAGTTTTTCACGAATTTTCTTTTCCAGTCCGTATGGAGTTGGTTGATAGAAGGAAATTTCGTCCATCCCGTCCGGAAAATAGGTTTCTCCTGCCGCATAGGCATCGGGTTCATCATGCGCATAGCGATATTCCTTGCCATAACCAAGTTCTTTCATCAGTTTGGTCGGGGCATTCCGCAGATGGACAGGGACGGCTCGCGTACGATCTGTTTTCACAAAGGTACGGACAGCATTGTAGGCAATTTCTCCTGCATTGCTTTTGGCTGCAATGGAAAGATAGATGATGGCTTGGGCAATCGCCAGTTCTCCTTCAGGACTGCCAAGCCGTTCATAGGTGGCTGCAGCGGTGTTGGCGATCTGGGCAGCACGGGGGTCTGCCAACCCGATGTCTTCCCATGCCATGCGGATGACCCGTCTGGCGATGTAACGGGGGTCTGCGCCACCATCCAGCATCCGGGCAAACCAGTAAAGGGCTGCGTTCGGGTGTGACCCCCTGACAGATTTATGCAGGGCGGATATCTGATCGTAAAAATTATCGCCCTTGTTGTCGAACCGTCTGAAAGCATCTCCCAGGGTTTCTTTCAGTAGGGCAGCAGAGATGGGCTCTTGTTTTCGGACGGATGCCTGGGCAGCAAGATCCAACAGGTTTAACAGTTTGCGGGCGTCACCATCAGCACTGTTTATCAACATGTCCCTGCCATCCCTGGTTAGGGTGGTATCTTTCAGTTCCTGCGACAATGCCCGTTCAATCAGACTGTCCAGCTGGCGATTGTCCAGGGATTTCAGAACATACACGGCAGAACGGGAAAGCAATGCGTTGTTGACTTCAAAGGATGGGTTCTCAGTGGTTGCTCCAATGAAGGTGAACAAGCCGCTTTCGACGTGGGGTAGAAATGCGTCTTGCTGGCTTTTGTTGAAACGGTGAACTTCATCGACGAAAAGGATGGTTCTCCGCCCGGAATTGGCCTGTACCAGTCTTGCCCGATCAACTGCATCACGAATGTCCTTGATCCCGGACAAAACGGCAGACAATGCGATAAATTCTGCATCGAAGGCATCTGCCATTAAACGGGCAAGGGTAGTTTTTCCAACACCTGGTGGTCCCCAGAGGATCATGGAATGGGGTTTCCCTGAATCAAAGGCAAGCCGTAGGGGCTTGCCTTCTCCCAACAGGTGTTCCTGCCCGACGACATCATCAATGGTTTGGGGGCGTAAACGCTCGGCTAAAGGGGCTTGGGGCATGATGACAGTTTCAATATGATAATGGGAACAGTCTATCTGATAGCGGTGTAACAGGCAAAACCTTTTGCTGGATTTTTACTGGGAAAGGTGGAATCATATGGGCTTTGGTACATGGTGGCATATGGTTGACAAAAGGGGATGTCATGCCTTTGCAAGGCGACAATTGTCATGGCGGATTAAAGGTTCAGGGAGGAACAGGGAATAATGGTAGACCAAATGGATGATATTCAGAATGGGTTTTCCGATGCGGGATTGACTGAGACCCGTATTGATGGACAGACGGTGTATTCCGGAAGTTTTTTTTGTATCGAAAAAGATCAAGTGCGACTGCCAGATGGGACTTCTGCTTTCCGTGAGTTTATGCGCCATCCAGGAGCAACGGCAGTGATTCCGCTGTTTGAAGATGGTACAGTGCTGGTGGAACGTCAGTTTCGTTATCCGGTAAACCGAATTTTTATTGAATTGCCTGCCGGCAAGATTGACAAGGGTGAAGAATCTTTGGAAGCCGCCCAACGCGAGCTGGCAGAAGAAACGGGGTATGTTGCAGATGAATGGTTTTTTGTGACAACTATCCATAATGCCATTGCTTATTCAGATGAGCATATTAACTTATACCTAGCGAAGACCCTGCGGAAAGGAAATGCACATCCGGATGCAGAGGAATTCATCCAATCGTTCAGGATGCCAGCAACAGAACTTGTTGATTGGGTAAGACAGGGCAAAATTTCAGATGTAAAGACAATGGTTGGCATTTTTTGGTTGGAAAAAATTATCACAGGTCAATGGAATGTTCAAAAAATGGTGTGATAAAGATGTAATTCATTGAATTATGGTTTATTATTCATAAAATCGTTTTTGAGGCCGGGTAGGTGGTGAGCGATGTCAAGGCTGTCGTCATTTCTTTTCTGCTTCAAACGATCTGAAGAGGGGCGTCAGCCTGTAATAACTGAAATAGGAAAAAGCAATGGAAACTGGTACTGTAAAATGGTTCAACGATTCCAAGGGGTTCGGTTTTATCACCCCTGACGCAGGTGGAGAGGATGTGTTTGCCCATTTCTCTGCCATCAATGCGGAAGGTTTCAAATCCCTAAAAGAAAACCAGCGTGTCTCTTTTGATGTTATCACTGGACCGAAAGGCAAACAGGCTTCCAACATCACGTTGATTTGACCTGTGTTTTTCTGGTTAGTCTCCCGACTGGCTGGGAAGAAATCTGGCGGAAAGCGGAAACAGTACCAGCTGTTTCCGCTTTTTTTAGTAGGTATTTCAGGGTGTTAGGCTGCCATGCGGAACATTTTACGGGAGCTGGCGATAATCCAGATGGTAAGACAAATCATCCCTGTGGCCAGGCTGATAATGCCGACAGCCATGGTCAGAATAGGCCAGTTCAGTGAGCAGAGTAACATGGAAATACTGCCGAACAATAGGGAAACGCAACCGAAGAGGGCGCCGACTGTGCCGTTGTCGGTATCAAGTTGGGTCATTACCAGCATGGTGCCAGC
>CAZWTQ010000116.1:0-1651 GCA_964636975.1 uncultured Oxalobacter sp.
AAGAAAGGAATGAAAATGCGCTTCAAATCACTAGGGAAAATTCTGATCGCACTTGTGGCGGCTGTGACAATCAGTCTGGTGGTTGGTTGCTCAGATAATCCGAAATCCAGTGGCAAGATCATTGTTGGCACGCAAGCAGTCGCTCCTGGGACCACTTACTTGGATGAGAAAGGTAATCTAACCGGCTTTGAGGTTGAGGTCTTAAAAGAAGTGGACAAACGAATCCCTGATGTCGAGTTCGAATACAAGACCATGGACTTTGCAACTTTGTTCACGGAACTCGGTGCAAAGAAGGTGGATATTATCAACTCTAACCTTCAATATAACGAGGAACGGGCTAAAAAATACCTTTACAGTAAAGAGATTTTCTATCGTTCACCATACAAAATTGTCGTGAATGAGAACGATAACGTCCATAAGACTATCGAGGATTTGAAAGGCAAGAAAATTAGTGTACTTCCAGGTCTGCAACTCCCCGCACTGAAGGAAATTGTTGATAAGAAAAAACTCCAGATCGAAATTCTGACTGCAAAATCTACAGCAGAAATTATTGCGATGTTGAAGGACGGTCGGGCAGATGCTGTCTTCATGCCGGAACATCAAGTATATGTCTTCTCGAAATACCGTAATGCCGGTCTGAAAGCAACAGGGCCCGGTTATATTCCTATCGGACTGAAACCTGAAGATGTTGGAGCACATTTCCTATTTGACAAGAACAACACTGCGTTGCGTGACAAAGTAGACAAAGCTTTGGCTGAAATGCGTGCAGACGGTACGCTTAAGAAACTAAGTGAAAAATGGCTTGGTGCGGATTTCACTCAACCTATCAAACTAGATTGATTTTATCGGAAGCATTATCCAAAGTGTCTGCCATCTACTAGCGGGATATTGAATTTGTCCCAAATCCAATTATTTTTATTGATAGAAAGGAAAAATTATGCCAGTTATCCATGTTGATATCCTCGAAGGTCGTAGCATTTCCCAGAAACGAGCCTACATCAAGGCACTGACTGAAGTCTCTGTCAAACATCTAGGTTGCCGCCCTGAAAACGTAGCGGTAGTACTCGCGGATATGCCGTTTGAACACTATGGCAGGGGTGGTTTTACCAAACTTGAAGAACTTGAGCAGGAAGGCATTACCGTTGCCGAATACCATGCACGGGAAGCGAAAAAAGTAACCGATAACAAAAAATGACACAAACAACTTTCCAAAACCAGGAACAGACACAATCCGTTCCTGAAGTTATGCTTGATGCAAAAGGCATCAAGAAATCCTTTGGGGACAATGAAGTCCTCAAAGGAATTGACTTGATTGTACACAAGGGAGATATCGTGTCTTTTCTGGGACCAAGTGGGTCGGGCAAGACAACTTTCCTGCGCTGTCTCAATTTCCTTGAACAAGCGGATGCAGGGTATCTCAAAATCGGTGATATAGAAGTGTCGCTGAATCAGGTAACAGCACAGCAGATATTGGAACTTCGCCGCAAGACGGCAATGGTTTTCCAGTCTTACAACCTGTTCAGCCATCGCACCGCCCTTGAAAACATCATTGAAGGTCCTTTGATTGTCCAGAAACGCAATCGGCAAGAATGCATTGATGAAGCTATGGCATACCTAGAAATGGTCGGTTTGGCAGATAAGAACAACCATT
>CAZWTQ010000116.1:1661-2737 GCA_964636975.1 uncultured Oxalobacter sp.
TATCCCTCCCAGCTTTCGGGAGGACAACAGCAGCGTATTGCCATTGCTCGTGCCATGGCACTGCATCCAGATGTCATCCTTTTCGATGAACCGACCAGTGCACTGGATCCTGAACTGGTTGAAGAAGTTCTTTCAGCTATCCGATCGCTGGCAGAAAAAGGCATAACCATGGTCATTGTGACCCATGAAATACCGTTTGCCCGTGATATTTCCACAGAAGTCGTGGTGATGGATAAAGGTTTTGTTGTTGAAAAAGGAACATCAGATAATGTGTTCCTGCATCCTAAGGAAGACAGAACCCGACAGTTCCTGCGTCGTGTAATGCCTATTCTTTACAACTATTCCATCTGATCAAACAGAGCAGCAATTGCAAGCATGAAAAAGGAATAACGATGGGAGATATAGAGATATTCCGTTACCTGCTGATATTGATTGAATACCTGCCGGTAACATTAGCGATTTTTATCAGTGCCATGCTGGTGGGTAGTGTCATCGGGGTATCGTTTGCCTTGGGTAGGGTGTACAAAGTACCTGTCCTGCAGTGGATTATCGTTGGCATTATTTCTTATGTCCGTGGAGTTCCTGTTCTTGTCCAGCTGATGCTTACCTATTATTTCCTACCTCAAGCACTTGAAGCCATCGGCATCCCGGCAAGCAACTGGCCTGCTTTTGCTTTTGTAGTTGCTGCTTACGGCATTTATGCCGGAGTGCAGTTTTCTGAAGCACTTCGTGGCGCCATCGGCAGCATTCCAAAAGGACAGCTTGAAGCCGCCTATGCCATCGGGATGACCGGACGTCAGGTACTGTTCAGGGTCATTGCACCACAGGCACTACTGATCGCATTACCTGATATCTTTAATATTATGCTCATTGGTCTCAAATCGACCTCTTTGGCTTTTACTGTTGGAGTAATGGATATGGTTGGCAGGGGGCAAGCCTTGGCTTCACAGACCCTTAAATCCGTGCAGGTTTCCGTTGCCCTTTGCATTGTTTATTACATCATCGCCATACTGCTAGAAAAAGGGGGCAAACACCTCGAAAAACGTCTATCCATACATCTTATCTAGGACAGTAAG
>CAZWTQ010000117.1:0-2515 GCA_964636975.1 uncultured Oxalobacter sp.
ACTTTGCAAATACGATATGCAGAACTTTTAGTTGATTTCCTGTTTCAATTCAGGGAGATCATCATAGTAGCTGTTCAACAACTGCGTCAGCTTCGTGGGAGTAAGCTCAGAATCCTCCGGAAATTCCTCCGCTAATCTCCAAACCTGCGAAAGCATCTCATTCTGGAGTAACACAATGAGAGCCTTATGACGATCAAACCGTCTATTCAGTTCTGCTTTCACTTCTGCATCGTTCATCATGTTCGAGTCTTTTGTAACAATGTAGATATCCTGTTTTGTCCTTTTCAACTCTATCAGGCATCTTGTTATAAAAATTTCAAGCGATTGTGCAGCCAGCTCCTCATCAACATTTGGAGAAGTTATTATTCCCAAAAAATACGACAAATACTTGATCGGGAGTTGTCCATAATGGTATCGGTACATGAAACGATCCATGCAACTTCCCGTCATGAGTGGAATGAATTTATTGTCAGATTCATGGTAATAAGCAACCCGAAACGCCTGAATCACATCATCTGTACAATCCTTGTCTGGGCTAGCTATTTCCGACAAAGCCCAGATAAATGATGGTAAACTTCTTTCTTCCTCAATTGTATCAGCCAGATCCATTGCCTCCCTAGCAACGTTGCTTGCATCGGAATATCGATTCATCTGAAGATATAGCATAGACAACAGTGTTTTATTCTTTAAAATATAATCCTGGTCTGTTTCCTCCGCCATTTTTTCCAATAGGATTTGCGAGGCTTTTTGCAGAATATTCTGATTTTCCGAATCCGATATAGGCTTGTCCTGCTTGATGTTTTCAGAGAGATAACCCATAGCGGCCTCGTAAGCATCGCCGCCTTCCTGATTTCGAGGCACAGGAAGTGTTATCATGTCCTGGTTTGCTTTTATAAAATTAGCGTAATTCCACTTTTCAAGTGCCACATCCACCCCATAAGAGATCGCGGCATCAACTCCGAAAGAGCTTGCCAAAGTCAGTACGGCTACACCACCGGCTACACCTAACCCGCCTGCCGCAACCGCCCCACCTCCGAGTAACGCAAGTCCGAAATTGGAGGCGGCAATTCCAGAAAGTCCTGCCGCTGATCCGATCCATCCTGCTGCTGTCGCCATCCATGCCGGTGCCGCAGCCGCACCTCCACCAAATGTAAAAAACGTCACGGCTGCTACAGCAACCGAACCCACGATGATCAACGTCCATCCCCAGAAGCCGAGTCCGCCTGCACTATAGAAACTATCAAATGTTCCATAGTCAGCAGCCTGCAATTGAGCAGTACAGACCAATAATCCTGCGATTCCCAAAAGATACTTGCATTTTAACTTCATTTCAATTTCCCCACGCTGGACAATATATCAAGTTTGGTTGCAATTTCATCGGGTGTCCCGGCTAGACAGGTCACTCCTTTCCTTGCCAGATAATCTTTAATGTATGCCGATGGAGGTGATTCAAAACAAAACACCGGCATTACACCGTCAACCTTTCGGCAAAAGGCAAGGAGACTTTCCGTATCTTCACGCACCATTATTTCAGGGACATTTCCAGAATATGCTTTACATTCGAGCGCAAATTTTTTTCCATCTCTCCATGAAAAAACATCGAGATCAGTCTCGGCCTTTTTGATGCCATCGGAAAATTTTTGCCCTAGCGAAATCGTCGTGAATCCACGTTTCTGGGTTGATAATGCGGTTGCCAACTCGAACATGTGTCCCTTTGACAATGAGATATTTGACGAGTTAATTTTGCTTAACAGCGATGTCAAACCTGGGGTTCCCCCTAAATGGTTTAATATTTCAGAAGCCATCTGCTTTGAAATGTGCCCATTTTGTACCGCGATCCGTAAATAGGTATCTTGTAACACAAGATGTCCAGCATCATCTCCATATTTTCCAATGAAATTAGCTGCACCGAGAATTTTATTCAGTTCTTTTACTCCATTCGGCTTTGAGGCAATTCGCGCCAGATGTTCAATTTCTTCATCCGGAAGAGCTTTGGAACATTTTCCCAATGCAAGAGCAACTCGTCCTGCAGTTTTTGCCTTTCCTGCCACAGCAATCGCACGACGGATGTTATTCAACGTACTTATCAACCACGTTGGCTGGGCAGCTGACGCATTCAAACTCAAAGCTAGCATTACACCAAGCAGTGTTCTTCTCATAACCGTCTTATGAAAAAATGCCATTTCAATACTCCTAAAACACTTCTGAAAATTTTTCAACAGGTACCAGCAAAGAGAAAATTCAACCTTGTCCAATACTAATTTAACAACTAATAATTATTCTTATCTAAGCATTCGAGTATAATATGGTTTTACCATTCTATTCATCTTATAGTATTATATATCGTCCAAAAGTAAAATGCAAGTTTGATTTTAGAAAAATTCAAAAAAATCACCAAAAAATCACCAATTTCCAACTCGGCAACGCACGCACTGTTCCACAGGCATCTGCGCCTCGGTGCTTGCTTTCCCCTGAACTGGATGTATATTGTAGAGGAAAATCAAGGGAACCTTTT